>NZ_CP027762.1:4719224-5021664 GCF_003852315.1 Pseudomonas sp. LBUM920 | reverse complement strand
GCTACCTGTTCGTCCCCGAAGCCGCTGCCGATATGCCGCTGTGAACTCGATCTTCCTGCGCATCTATGGCGGCATGTGCGCGGCGCTGATCCTGGTCGCGCTGCTGGGCGTGCTGGCCCTGCACCTGCTCAATGAAGTGCGCAGCGGTCAATACCGTGAACGCCTGGCCCACGGCACCTTCGCGTTGATGGGCGACAACCTGCAGCCCATGAGCGCCATCGAACGCCAGCGCGCCCTGGCGGTGTGGGAGCGTTTGCTGGGCATTCCCCTGGAGTTGCGCACACTCACCGACGCGCAACTGGACCTGAGCCAACGCAACCGCCTGCAACGCGGCCAGGTGCTGGTCGAGCAGACCGGGCCGCATGCCGCGCGGGTGCTGCGCCTGGTCAGCGAGCAGGAACAGCTGGTACTCACCGGCGAAGTGCAACAGATCAGCGAGCAACTGGCCCGCGCGACGATTTACCTGTTGGCGGACGAACTGGTGCGCTTCCCGGTCGCCGAGCAACCGCAAAAGCTGGCCGACATCAAGCAAGCCAAAGGTTTTGGTTTTGACATGCACCTGATGACCCTGGATCAAGCGGACATGGACGACGATCAGCGTCGCCGGGTGTCGGAAGGCGATACGGTGATGGCCTTGGGCAAGGGCGGCGATTCGATCCGCGTGTTTGCCGGCATGGTCGGGACGCCATGGGTACTGGAAATCGGCCCGCTGTACCAAATGAACCCTTACCCGCCGCAGTGGCTGATCCTGATCGCCTTGATCAGCCTGACCCTGATCGGCTTGATCGTGTATTTATTGGTGCGCCAGCTCGAGCGGCGGCTCAAGGGGCTGGAAGCGGCGGCTACACGTATCGCTAAAGGCAATCTGGAGGTCCGCGTGCCGGCACGCGGCGCGGACTCGGTGGGGCGGCTGGCGGCGGCCTTTAATGGCATGGCCGAGCACTTGCAGCAGTTACTGGCGATTCAGCGTGAGCTGGTGCGGGCGGTGTCCCACGAATTGCGCACTCCGGTGGCACGCCTGCGCTTTGGCCTGGAGATGATCGGCGGCGCCGCCAGCCCCGAGGCGCGGCGCAAATACATGGATGGCATGGACAGCGACATTCAAGACCTGGATGGCCTGGTTGACGAAATGCTCACCTACGCGCGCCTGGAGCAGGGCGCGCCGGAGCTGAATTTCCAGCGCGTCGACCTCAGTGCGTTGCTCGATCAGGTGATCGGCGAATTGTCGCCACTGCGCCCTCAGGTTAACGTGGCCCGCGGTATTTGCTTGTCGTCGGCGCATTGGGACGATGCCTGGGTCGATGCCGAACCGCGCTACCTGCACCGCGCCGTGCAAAACCTGGTGAGCAATGCGATGCGCCACGCCCAGGGCGAGGTGTTGATCAGCTACCAGGTCGGCCAGGTGCGGTGCCGCATCGATGTGGAAGACGACGGCCCCGGTGTGCCGGAAAGCGCCTGGGAGCGCATTTTCACGCCGTTTCTGCGCCTGGACGACAGCCGCACCCGCGCCTCGGGCGGGCACGGCCTGGGGTTGTCGATTGTGCGGCGGATCATCTATTGGCACGGCGGGCGGGCGTTGATCAGCAAGAGCAACAACCTGGGCGGGGCGTGTTTCAGTTTGAGCTGGCCACGGGATCAGGAGAAGGCTTGAGATCGCTATCGCAGGCAAGCCAGCTCTCACAGGGGGAATGCATGCAAAAAAGTGGGAGCTGGTTTGCCTGCGATGGCGGTAGATCAGGCCCGGATGGCCACCAGGCTCAACAACTGCTCCCCGTCCACCCCAAACTGCCCCTCCAGCTCTGTGCCGTGGCACCACTCAGCCGACAGGTCGGTTAGCAACCGCAACCGCACATGCCCGGCTGCTGACCACTCCACCACCTCGGCATGTTCGAAGTAAAAGCGCTTCTGCACGATCGGGTAGAGCGCCTTGAACAGGCTTTCCTTGGCCGAAAACGTCAGCGTCACCAACAAGGCAACCTGCTCGCGCGGCACGCTTGCCATGCGCTGCATTTCTTCAGCCGTCAGAATCTCCCCGGCCAGGCGTTCGGCCCGGTCCAGGGCCAGCACATTCTCCAGATCCATCCCCAGCCCACGCCATTGCGCCTTGTGCCCGACAATCGCCGCAGCGTGCCCGGTGCTGTGGGTGATTGAGCCGCTGATGTGTTCAGGCCACACCGGCGCACGGTCTTCGCCGATGGGCGGCACGCAATCGAGGTGATCGAGTTGTTGCAGTGCCGCGCGGGCGCACAGGCGGCCGGCGAGAAACTCCGCCTGGCGCTTGGCCACCGAGCGCTGGATGCTGGCCGGAGGCGGCACCGCGCAACGCTGGAAATCACCGGCAGCTAATAAGGCCGGATCGAAACGGGTGCTCAGAAACACCGTGCCCGGCAACGGAGCGGGCAGCGGCCAATGGGCATCAAGTGGGGTGCAGCAAGCGGGTAGAGGCGTCATGCGCGCTATTTTGCGTCAGTTGGCGCGCCAGTGGATAGCCCGTCACGGTTCAGGCGCGGTTCAGAGCCCGTTCAGGGGGAGTTCAGGGGCGCCTGCGTAGTCTGGGCTCAACAGCCAAAACGCGTAGAGGTAAGCACCATGACTGCGATCAAAAAGCTGATGTTGGCGTTAACCATGCTCAGTGCCACTGCCGGCGTCCAGGCGTCGGACGGTGCATTTGCGGCATTTGGTGGCGAGAAAACCAAAAAGTCCAGCAACCTGATCCATCGTGTCAGCTTCGAAGACGCGGGCACCCAGGCCGCGCCGTGGGGCCAGTCCCTGGGCCTGAGCGCCGCGCAACCTGCCTACCGCACCGGTTACGAACACCTGACGGGCCAATACAATGGCATTAAACTGCGCCCGCAAGACTTGCAGGGCCGCTATGATATCCCCCTGTCGGACAGTTGAATTGCCTTGGAGAGCCTTATGAAATTGCTGGTCGTGGAAGATGAGGCGCTGTTGCGTCATCACCTGTTCACCCGCCTGACCGACAGCGGGCACGTGGTCGAGGCCGTGGCCAATGCCGAGGAAGCCCTGTACCAGACCGGGCAATTCAACCATGACCTGGCCATCATCGACCTGGGCCTGCCTGGCATGGGCGGCCTGGACCTGATCCGCCAACTGCGCAGCCAGGCCAAGACCTTCCCGATCCTGATCCTCACCGCCCGCGGCAACTGGCAGGACAAGGTCGAAGGCTTGGCGGCCGGCGCTGACGACTATGTGGTCAAGCCATTCCAGTTCGAAGAGCTGGAGGCGCGGATGAACGCCTTGCTGCGCCGCTCCAGCGGGTTCACCCAGTCGACCATTGTTGCCGGGCCCTTGCTGCTGGACCTCAATCGCAAGCAAGCGTCCCTGGATGAGCAGCCGCTGGCGCTGACCGCCTATGAGTATCGGATTCTGGAATACTTGATGCGCCACCATCAGCAAGTCGTCGCCAAGGACCGCTTGATGGAGCAGCTTTATCCCGATGACGACGAGCGCGATCCGAACGTGATCGAAGTGCTGGTCGGCCGCCTGCGCCGCAAGCTGGAAGGGCCGGCGGGGTTCAAGCCGATCGACACCGTGCGGGGCCTGGGTTACCTGTTTAATGAGCGCTGCCGTTGATACGCTCGTTACGTGTGCGCTTGATGCTGGCGGCCACCACCCTGGCCGTGTTGTTTATGCTGGGCTTATTGCCCGCCATGCAAGGGGCGTTCAGCCTGGCGCTGCAGGATTCCATCGAGCAGCGCCTGGCGTCGGACGTCACCACTCTGATTTCCGCTGCGCGCGTCGAAAACAACCGCCTGCTGATGCCGGCGCAGTTGCCGGACGAGCGTTTCAACCTCACCGATAGCCGTCTGCTTGGCTATATCTACGACCGTGAAGGCCATCTGGTATGGCGCTCGCGCGCTACCCAGGAAGAAAACATCAACTACAAGCCGCGCTACGACGGGCGCGGTAACGAGTTCGCGCGCATTCGCGAAGCCAATGGTCAGGAATTTTTCGTGTATGACGTCGAGGTCAAGCTGCTGGGCGGCAAGAGCGCGGCGTTCAGTATCGTGGCCCTGCAGCCGGTGCGCGAATACCAGCTGACCCTTGAAGGCCTGCGGGAAAACCTTTATTTGGGGTTCGGCGCGGCCTTGCTGGTGTTGCTGACGTTGCTGTGGCTGGGCCTGACGTGGGGCCTGCAGGCGCTGCGGCGCCTGAGCCAGGAACTTGACCAGATCGAAGGCGGCACCCGCGAAAGCCTTTCCGAGGAGCATCCCCGTGAATTGCTGCGTCTGACGGGCTCTCTCAACCGGTTGCTGCACAGCGAGCGTGAACAACGGGCGCGCTACCGCGATTCCCTCGACGACTTGGCCCATAGCCTGAAAACGCCGCTGGCCGTGTTGCAGGGTGTGAGTGAGGACATGGCCCAGCGCCCGGAAGATCGCGGCCAGGCCTGGGTATTGCAATCGCAGATCGAACGGATGAGCCAGCAGATCGGCTACCAGCTGCAGCGTGCCAGCCTGCGTAAAAGCGGCCTGGTGCGCCACCAGGTGCGCCTTGAGCCGGTATTGCAAAGCCTGTGCGACACGCTGGACAAGGTCTATCGCGATAAACGCGTGACGGTGACCTTTGAGTTGCCGGCCGAATGCGATGTGCCGATCGAGAAGGGCGCGTTGCTCGAAATGCTCGGCAACTTGCTGGAAAACGCCTATCGCCTGTGCCTGAGCGAAGTGCGCATCAGCCTGACAGAAAGCCTCGAAGGCACCGAGCTGTGCATTGAAGATGACGGGCCTGGCGTGCCACCTGATCAGCGTGCGCGGATCCTGCAAAGGGGCGAGCGGCTGGACCGCCAGCATCCGGGGCAGGGCATCGGTCTGGCGGTGGTCAAGGACATTATCGAAAGCTACAGCGCGCGGCTGACCTTGGGCGACTCACCATTGGGCGGCGCGGCGTTCAAGATTCACTTTCCGGCCTTGTGATCTCTGTTGACTCCACTGGCCTCTTCGCGAGCAAGCCCGCTTCTACATTTAACCGCGTTTATCCTGTAGGAATGCGGTCGAATGCGGGAGCGGGCTTGCTCGCGAAGGGGCCGGCAATGGCACCACACTGCTAACTCTCCTGCGCCCGATACGCCCCAGGCGTCAAGCCCGTCCACTTCTTGAACGCCCGATGAAACGCCGACGGCTCAGAAAACCCCAGCTGCTCGGCAATCTCCTGCAAAGACAAATCCGCCCGTCCCAAGTGATAGATGGCAATGTCCCGGCGCAATTCATCCTTGAGCGCCTGAAAGCTGGTGCCTTCCTCACGTAAATGCCTGCGCAGGGTTTGAGGACTGATGTGCAAGTGCTGCGCGACCGCTTCCAGGTCCGGCCAGGGCGTGCGGTCACGGCTCAACAAGCGGCGCAGCTGGCTGCTCAGGCTGTCGCCTTCATCCGGCCGCGACAGCAGGTCGGCGGGGGAGCGCTCAAGAAAATGCTTGAGGGTGCGTTCGTCCTGCAGCAGCGGCAAGCTCAGGTAGCGGCTGGGAAACACCAGGCTGCTGTGTGGCGCGCCGAATACTTGAGGGCAGGGAAAGAGCAGGTCGTATTCGCCGGCATGGGCCGGCATCGGGTAACTGAACGTTGCCTGTTGCAGGCGGATACGCTGGCCGATCAACCAACTGCCCAGGCGATGCCAGATCACCAGCAGGCATTCACTGAGGAAGTGATCCGGGTCCCACAACTGCGAATCGTCCAGGCTCAGCCGGGCCATGTCGCCTTCTCTCGTCAGCTGCCAGCGCGGACCCTGTGGGAATAGGCTATAAAATAATAAGCCGCGTTCCAGAGCCTTCTCCAGGGTGCGGCAGTGAATCAGCGCGTGGCACATCATGGCGAAGGTGCCGCGCTTGCTCGGACCTTCGGCGAACCCCAGGTATTCGTCGTCCAGCGCCAGCCACAACATCTGCAACAGCCGGGTAAATTGCTCGGGGGCGATGCGGGCGCGGGGTTCGGTCAACAGCTCTGGGGTGATGCCCACCTGCAGCAGCAGGCCCGAGCAGTCGTAGCCCGCCCGGCGCGCACCACCGAGGGCGGCTCGGGCGTAGTGGCTGGCGATGGTACGTTCACGCATGTGAGGGCCTCGTCCATGGAGTGGCGGATGTTAGCCATCACCGGGAGGGGCGACAAGGCGGATATCCGCCAAATTGTAGGACGAGACCGGGTGGCCTGGCGGAATTCCGCCATATCTCCCAAGGTGTGCAAGGCCGTCGTCGTGCCCTCAGCCCTGATGTCTAAAGGCCTTCAGCGTTTTTAAGCGATGTGGCACGGCGTTTGCGATACAGAGAACAGCGCAGGCCGGTTTCAACGGACCTCGCAAACAACAAATCCCTCCAGTGCAGGAGGGTTCGCAATTCAAGTGTCGTGGGCAATGGCGGATATTTGCCACACGGTGCGATTGAGGAACTTTGCAATGACGACTCGTCAGCCACTGTACAAATCCCTGTATTTCCAGGTGATCGTTGCAATCGTTATCGGTATTTTGCTCGGTCACTTCTACCCGCAGACCGGCGTGGCGCTCAAGCCACTGGGTGACGGCTTCATCAAGCTGATCAAAATGGTCATCGCCCCGATCATCTTCTGCACCGTTGTCAGCGGCATCGCTGGCATGCAAAGCATGAAATCGGTTGGCAAAACCGGTGGCTACGCGCTGCTGTACTTCGAAGTTGTTTCCACCATCGCCCTGTTGATCGGTCTGGTCGTGGTTAACGTCGTGCAACCGGGCGCCGGCATGCACATCGACGTGGCTACCCTGGACGCCTCCAAAGTCGCGGCCTACGTGACTGCCGGTGCAGACCAGAGCGTGGTTGGCTTCATCCTTAACGTGATCCCGAACACCATCGTCGGCGCTTTCGCCAACGGCGATATCCTGCAAGTGCTGATGTTCTCGGTGATCTTCGGTTTCGCCCTGCACCGCCTGGGTGCCTACGGCAAGCCGGTGCTGGACTTCATCGATCGCTTCGCGCACGTGATGTTCAACATCATCAACATGATCATGAAGCTCGCGCCACTGGGTGCCCTGGGCGCCATGGCGTTCACCATCGGTGCCTACGGTGTAGGCTCGCTGGTTCAGCTGGGTCAGCTGATGATCTGCTTCTACATCACCTGCGTCCTGTTTGTGGTCGTGGTGCTGGGCGCCATCTGCCGCGCACACGGTTTCAGCGTGTTGAAGCTGGTTCGCTACATCCGTGAAGAGCTGTTGATCGTACTGGGGACTTCCTCTTCGGAATCGGCACTGCCACGCATGCTGATCAAGATGGAGCGTCTGGGCGCGAAGAAATCCGTAGTAGGCCTGGTGATTCCGACCGGCTACTCCTTCAACCTCGACGGTACCTCGATCTACCTGACCATGGCGGCCGTGTTCATCGCTCAGGCGACCGACACCCACATGGACATCACCCACCAGATCACCTTGCTGCTGGTGCTGCTGCTGTCCTCCAAAGGCGCTGCAGGCGTGACCGGTTCGGGCTTCATCGTGCTGGCGGCCACCCTGTCGGCTGTTGGCCATCTGCCGGTTGCCGGCCTGGCGCTGATCCTGGGTATCGACCGCTTCATGTCCGAAGCCCGCGCACTGACCAACCTGGTCGGTAACGCCGTTGCCACCATCGTTGTGGCCAAGTGGGTCAAGGAACTGGACACCGACAAGCTGCACAGGGAGCTGGCGTCCGGCGGCACTGGCATCTCCGACACCCGTCCGGAAGATGACCTGGGCGTGGCTGAAGGCCCTGCTCCTGCGGTCAAGTAACATGCCGAAGGCGTGAATCGCGTCAGACGCTCTGCAAACGCCCCGACTTGATCGGGGCGTTTGCGTTTCTGCGGGGTCACTTTTCGGTCCTTTTGATTTACAGTCAGCAATCACTTCATCAAACCGCGATGAGGCGGGTATCTACCGGCGTTTGTTGGCCCTGGCCGGACTATGCTGATGAAACTCGCGCCGGGGTGTCCGCTCTAAAACCCATTAGCCAGCCGCATGTTTGCGCTGCAATCGCTTGCAGGAGTTTCGATGGACAGTGTGGATCTGAATGTCTTGCGCAGCGTGCTCGATTGGCGCCGCGCTGGGCACCGAGTGGTGCTTTACAGCGTGGTCCAGACCTGGGGCAGTGCGCCGCGCCCGCCAGGGGCGATGTTGGCCTTGCGAGGCGACGGTGTCGTGATTGGATCGGTGTCCGGTGGCTGCATCGAAGATGACTTGATCGCGCGCCTGCAGGACGGGCGCTTGCCGGACGATGGGCCACCGGTGCAACTGGTGACCTACGGCGTCACCCGGGATGAGGCTGCGCGTTTTGGCTTGCCTTGCGGCGGGACATTACGCCTGACAGAAGAGCGCGTGGACAGCTGGGCTTGGGTCGCCGAATTGCTGGCGCGGTGTGAGGCGCATGAAATCGTTGCGCGCGAGTTGGACCTGGCCACTGGCGCGGTGAACTTGAGCGGTGCGAGCAAGACCGATGCCGTGACCTTCGATGGCGAACGCCTGCGTGCAATCTATGGCCCCCGTTGGCGTTTGTTGCTGATCGGTGCGGGCCAGTTGTCACGCTACGTGGCTGAGATGGCACGGTTGCTGGATTTCGAAGTGCTGATCTGCGACCCGCGTGAAGAATTCGTCTATGGCTGGGAAGAGCAGCACGGCCGCTTTGTGCCGGGCATGCCGGATGAAGCGGTGCTCAATATCCAGACCGATGAACGCACTGCCATCGTCTGTCTGACCCACGATCCACGCCTGGATGACATGGCGCTGCTGACGGCGCTCAATTCCACAGCGTTCTACATTGGCGCCCTTGGTTCGCGGGTCAACAGCCAGAAGCGCCGAGAGAACCTGGCGGCGCTGGGCCTCTCGACGCAAGCCATTGCCCGCTTGCATGGGCCGATCGGTTTGCATATCGGCAGTCATACACCGTCGGAAATTGCGTTGTCGTTGATGGCCGAAATCGTTGCGATCAAGAACGGCGTGGCAACACTGCAGAAAAAGCCGTTGCCGGTAGCGGCCCCATGACGGTTGTCGCGATTGTGCTGGCGGCAGGGCAGGGCAGTCGTTTCCGCGCTGAGGCGGGGCCAGATAAAGACAAGTTGCTGGCCGATTGCGTGGGCCGCGATGGTGTGACACGGCCGGTGATCGAGCAGGTGCTTGTGAATTTGCCTGCGCGTGTTGTAAAGCGCTGGGTGGTGACTTCGCCGGACCGGTTGGAGGTGATTCGCCTGGCACAGGCTTACGGCTGTGAAGTCCTGTTGCTGCATTCCGCCGGCATGGGCGACAGCCTTGCTGCGGTGGTTGCGGCCAGTGGCGCGGCAGACGGCTGGTTGGTGGTATTGGGCGACATGCCGTTTATTCAAGCATCGAGCATCGAGCAGGTGCTGGACGCGCTGCAGGAGGAGGGTATCAGCGTGCCGGTGCATGCGGGAACGTGCGGCCATCCTGTGGCGTTTGGTCGTGCGTTCGGGCCAGGCCTGATGGCGTTGACTGGGGATCGTGGCGCCAAGCCTCTGTTCGCTCAGGCCAAGGTGGCGCAGGTTCACGTCAATGATCCGGGTGTGCTTTGGGATGTGGACCTGCCACAGAGGCTGAATTTCAACGCCGACTGAATGTGGGAGCGGGCTTGCTGGCGAATGCTGGATGTCAGTCAATCTGCGCAGGTCTCAAATCAATCGCCCATAAAAAAGCCCCGCCTGATCACTCAGGCGGGGCTTTTTAGTGGCTGATGGAATCAGACGAGAGGTTTAGGCTCGTGTTCTGCTTCCAACGCCTTTGGGGCGTGCTCCGCGGCAGCCGGGGCTGGCGCCTCGACTACTTCAGCAGCAGCCGGTTCGGCAGCGGCTGCAGCGGCGGCGGCCTCAGCTTCCTTGCGGCGGCGACGCACTTCACGTGGGTCGTTCGGCGCGCGGCCATTTTCGGTCAGTGCGCTGGCAGGGGCTGCTTCAACCACCGGGGCGGCAACTTCGGCAACCACTGGCGCTTCAACCACTGGCGCAGGCTCGGCAACCACAACCGGAGCGGCTTCAACCACTTCGGCAACCGGTGCTGGCGCTTCTTCTGCCACAGGGGCAGGGGTTGGCGCTTCAACCGGAGCGGCTGGCTCGGCAGTCCACTGGAAGGCGGTCTGTTCTTCGCGAACTTCACGCACTGCCGGGGCGGCCTCTTCGACAGCCGGCGCTTCAACCACGGCTTCAACCGCTGGCTGAGGCTCAACTACCGGTGCAGGCTCGACCGCGGTGACATCCACTGCTGGTTGAGCTTCGCGAACCGGTGCAACTTCCACTTCCGGCACCACTGGGGCTTCGATCGGGGTCGTTGCTTCGACGACTGGAGCTTCAACTACCGGCGTTTGAACTGCCGGGGCCTCAACCACTGGCGCTTCAACCGCTGGCGTTTCAGCGACTGGCGCTTCTACAACAGAGGTGTCTTCGACGGCGGCAGTAGCGCGTTCAGCTTGCTCGTGAGCCTGGGCCTCAGCAGGTGCGCTGATGACCGAGGTGGCCACGGCGGCTGTCACAGCCAGGCCGGCAGCCAGTTCGGCGCCAGTCGGTTCGGCGGTGGCGGCTTCTGCGTTTTCGCCAGACTCTTCCGAGCCTTCGATGACATTGCCGTTGGCGTCACGTTGACGCTCGCGACGGTTGCTGCGACGACGCTGGCCACGAGAGCGGCGACGTGGACGATCGCCTTCGGCGTTGTCCTGGCCGTCTTCCTGCAGTTGCTCTTCGCTCGTCAGCACTTCTTCTTCGCTGGCGGCAGCGGCTTGCTCGGCGCGTGGTTGACGCTCTTCACGCGGTGGGCGCGGCTGGCGCTCCTCACGTGGGGCGCGTTCTTCACGCGGCTGGCGAGCCGGGCGTTCTTCGCTGGCCGCTTCGGCAGCCACGGCTGGAGCTGCGTCCAGTGGCTCGCGCAGTTCACGCACACGTTCTTCACGCTCGCCACGCGGCTTGCGGTCTTCACGAGGGGCGCGTGGGGTACGTGGTGCGCGCTCTTCACGCGGTGCACGTTCTTCACGGGCTACGGCTGGGGTTTCTTCGCGGGCTTCGCGAGGTGCACGCTCTTCACGTGGCGCGCGTTCTTCACGCGGAGCACGTTCCTCGCGAGGCTTGCGCTCTTCATCACGGCGACCGTTGCGGTTACGGCTTTGCTGACGACCGTTGCGACGTTCTTCGTTACGGGCCGGGCGCTCGGTGGCAGGTTTTTCAACCACTACCGGAGCAACTGGCTCTTCCTTGGTGGCGAACAGGCTGACCAGCGACTTCACCAGGCCTTTGAACAGGCTTGGCTCAGGCAGGGCGGCCGGCGCGGCAACTGGGGCGGCTACTTCGGCAGGTACCGGTGCGTTGGCACGAGCCGGTGCGGTCTTCACGGCAGCTTCCTGGCGAACCAGGGTGCGGGTTGCGGCAGCTGGCTGGACTTCTTCCACTTCAGCCGCGGCAGCAGCGATTTCGTAGCTGGACTGGCCGCTGTGTGCTTCCGGGCTGTCATCACGCAGGCGCTGCACTTCGAAGTGCGGCGTTTCGAGGTGATCGTTCGGCAGGATGACGATACGGGCACGGGTACGCAGTTCGATCTTGGTGATCGAGTTGCGTTTTTCGTTGAGCAGGAACGCTGCAACCGGGATCGGCACTTGCGCGCGGACTTCGGCGGTGCGGTCTTTCAGGGCTTCTTCTTCGATCAGGCGCAAGATCGCCAGGGACAGCGATTCAACGTCACGGATGATGCCGGTGCCGTTGCAACGCGGGCAGACGATGCCGCTGCTTTCGCCCAGGGATGGGCGCAGGCGCTGACGGGACATTTCCAGCAGGCCGAAGCGCGAGATGCGGCCGACCTGTACGCGGGCGCGGTCAGCTTCCAGGCATTCGCGGACTTTTTCTTCCACGGCGCGCTGGTTCTTGGCCGGGGTCATGTCGATGAAGTCGATCACGATCAGGCCGCCGATGTCACGCAGGCGCAGTTGGCGGGCGATTTCTTCAGCCGCTTCCAGGTTGGTCTGCAGGGCGGTTTCTTCGATGTCGCTGCCTTTGGTCGCACGCGCCGAGTTGATGTCGATGGACACCAGGGCTTCGGTCGGGTCGATCACAATGGAGCCACCGGAAGGCAGTTCGACTACGCGCTGGAAGGCGGTCTCGATCTGGCTTTCGATCTGGAAGCGGTTGAACAGCGGAACGCTGTCTTCGTACAGCTTGATCTTGCTGGCGTACTGCGGCATTACCTGGCGGATGAAGGTCAGGGCTTCGTCCTGGGCTTCAACGCTGTCGATCAGCACTTCGCCGATGTCCTGGCGCAGGTAATCGCGGATGGCGCGGATGATCACGTTGCTTTCCTGGTAGATCAGGAACGGCGCGGAACGATCCAGGGACGCTTCTTTAATAGCGGTCCACAGTTGCAGCAGGTAGTCGAGGTCCCACTGCATTTCTTCGCTGCTGCGGCCAAGGCCGGCAGTGCGCACGATCAGGCCCATGTCGGCTGGTGCAATCAAGCCGTTCAGCGCTTCACGCAGTTCGTTGCGCTCTTCGCCTTCGATGCGACGGGAAATACCGCCGGCACGTGGGTTGTTCGGCATCAGCACCAGGTAACGGCCGGCCAGGCTGATGAAAGTGGTCAGGGCGGCGCCCTTGTTGCCACGTTCTTCTTTTTCGACCTGAACGATGACTTCCTGGCCTTCGCTCAGGACGTCCTTGATGTTCACGCGGCCTTCTGGGGCTTTCTTGAAGTATTCGCGGGAGATTTCTTTGAGGGGCAGGAAGCCGTGGCGCTCGGAGCCGAAATCGACAAAGGCAGCCTCAAGGCTTGGTTCGATGCGAGTAATACGGCCTTTATAGATGTTGGCCTTCTTTTGCTCGCGTGCACCGGATTCGATGTCCAGGTCGTAGAGGCGTTGGCCATCTACCAGTGCAACACGCAACTCTTCGGGTTGAGTTGCGTTAATCAGCATTCTTTTCATGTTGTACCGTCGGTTTCCGGGCTGCCGGAAACGGCGTTCGGCACACACGACTTCTCACGGTCGGTGTCAGGTGCGTCAAGAGTGGTTGGCCACTCCAGTGTCCAGCAATAACGAGCCAATTGGGCCGGTATCGCGACGGACGCGTCCTGCTTGTTAGCGGTGGTGACAAAGGCACCACTTCAACAAAAGCTAAGGTCAGGAGGAGGAATCAACCGGCGACTGTGGACGGGATGAAGCGTCTAAATATAAGCCTAGTGCTACACGGTCCGACGGTTGTGCATCTCCACCCTACACGTATCCCTGATAATTCGGGTGCTGCCGCGCGCAGAATCCGCAGCGGGTTGGCATTTACCGTGTTCTCCAATGGGGAGTCCACGCTCATGGCTAAACAAGACTAGGTGTGGGCGACTGCGCTCTCACTCAGCTCTTAACAGGCGTTGTTTCCGAAGCTTTCGCCATGGTCTGGCTCAAGACTGACTGCACTTTGTGAACTGGCCGTAAATATCGGCGCAGAACGCGAGTATTCACTCTGCTTTCTGCACTCGCTTCAGGCCTCATGTCACCTGCGCTTGTTACAATCTCGAGCCTTCCAAGGTGGCAAAAGCCCCGTAGGACGGCCTCGCGTCCTGATGAATTGCGATGGTCAGGGCCGGCAGTTTGCCGCAAGTCCTCTGTCCAGGCCGCTTTTGACGGCGTTCGCGACTATAGCAGCAATGATTAAGTGCTTCAATTCCATAAAAAATTGTTATCATCGCCGCCATGACGACTACCGCCCCCCAGACCCCCAGCGTCCAGCTGCTCGAGGTCTCGCCGGAATATGCCGGCCAACGCATCGACAATTTTCTCCTGGCCAGGCTCAAAGGCGTGCCCAAGACCTTGATTTACCGCATCTTGCGTAAAGGCGAAGTGCGCGTGAACAAGGGCCGCATCAAGCCCGAGTACAAGCTGCAGGCGGGCGACATCGTCCGTGTGCCGCCGGTTCGCGTGCCTGAGCGTGACGAGCCCGTGCCGCTGGCCCAAGGCCTGCTGCAGCGCCTTGAGGCTTCAATTGTCTTCGAAGACAGCAAGTTGATCGTGATCAACAAACCGTGCGGCATTGCGGTGCACGGCGGCAGCGGCCTGAATTTCGGCGTGATCGAAGCGTTCCGTCAGTTGCGCCCGGATGCCAAGGAACTGGAGTTGGTCCACCGCCTGGACCGCGACACTTCTGGTCTGCTGATGATCGCCAAAAAACGCAGCATGTTGCGCCACCTGCACACCGCCCTGCGTGGCGATGGTGTCGACAAGCGCTATATGGCGCTGGTGCGTGGCAACTGGGCGAGCTCGATCAAAAGCGTTCGTGCGCCGCTGCAGAAGAGCAACCTGCGCTCCGGCGAGCGTATGGTCGAAGTGGACGAGGAGGGCAAAGAAGCCCTGACCCTGTTCAAAGTGCTGCGCCGTTTCGGTGACTTCGCCACCATGGTCGAGGCCAAGCCGGTGACCGGGCGTACTCACCAGATTCGTGTGCATACCCTGCACGCAGGCCACTGTATCGCCGGCGACACCAAGTACGGCGACGAGGATTTCTCCAAGGAAATTCGCGACCTGGGCGGCAAGCGCCTGTTCCTTCACGCCTACATGCTGACAGTTCCGCTGCCTGACGGCGGTGAGCTGAAGCTGCAGGCGCCGGTCGACGAAATGTGGGCCAAGACCGTGGAGCGTTTGAGTGTCGCACCTTGATTACAAGCTGCTGATCTTTGACTGGGACGGCACCCTGTGCGATTCCATTGGGCGGATCGTGGAATCAATGCACGCAGCTTCAACCCGCTCGGGCTTTGCGTTGTGCACCGATCTCGCGGTCAAAGGCATCATCGGCCTGGGCTTGCCTGAAGCCATCCGTACCTTGTACCCGCAGATCAGTGACGCTGAGCTGGTGACGTTTCGCGACCACTACGCCGACCACTACATCGCGCTGGAGGCCACGCCTTCGCCGCTGTTCGACGGTGTGGTGCAATCGCTTGAGGCCTTTCGTGCCCAGGGTTATCACTTGGCAGTCGCCACCGGCAAAGCCCGTCGCGGGTTGGATCGGGTCCTTAAGGCGCACAATTTCGAAAATTATTTCGACATCACCCGGGCGGCGGATGAAACCGCCAGCAAGCCTCATCCTCTGATGCTTGAGCAGATCCTTGCCCATTGCGGTGTGTCGCCGCGCCAGGCGTTGATGGTGGGTGACGCCTCCTTCGACCTGATGATGGCGCGCAAGGCGGGCATGGACAGTGTGGCGGTCAGCTACGGCGCTCAGGCTGCCGAGACATTGCAGCAGTACGAGCCGAGGCTGACGATTGATCATTTTTCCGAACTGCAGGCCTGGCTCAGCCGGGCCCAATAAGTCTTTGCTGGGGTTAATGGCATGAGTGACGAGTGGAAGGCGCCGGAAAAGGCGGATAGCAGTGATGATAAAAGCTGGAAGCTGCTGGAGAAGACTCTCCTGGCCAGCGTTCAGGAGCAGCGCCGTGCGCGGCGTTGGGGGATTTTCTTCAAGCTGCTGACCTTTATCTGGCTGCTCGCGATGCTGGTGCTGTTCAGTCCACTGATGGACATGGAAAAAAGCGCTACCCGCGGCAGCAATTACACCGCCTTGATCGAAGTGCGTGGCGTGATCGCCGACAAAGAGTCCGCCAGCGCCGACAACATTGTCAGCAGCCTGCGCGCGGCGTTTGAAGACCCGAAGGTCAAGGGTGTGATCCTGCGCATCAACAGCCCAGGTGGCAGCCCGGTGCAGTCGGGTTATGTGTATGACGAAATTCGCCGTCTGCGCGGCCTGCACCCGGATATCAAGTTGTATGCGGTGATTTCCGACCTGGGCGCCTCGGGCGCCTATTACATCGCCAGCGCCGCTGACCAGATCTACGCCGACAAGGCCAGCCTGGTCGGCTCCATTGGCGTGACGGCCGCCGGTTACGGCTTCGTCGGCACCATGGAGAAGCTGGGGGTTGAGCGTCGCACTTACACCTCGGGTGAGCACAAAGCGTTCCTCGACCCGTTCCAGCCGCAAAAAGCCGATGAGACTCAGTTCTGGCAGGGCGTGCTCGATACCACTCACCGTCAGTTCATTGCCAGCGTGAAGCAGGGGCGTGGCGATCGTCTGAAGGACAAAGACCATCCGGAGCTGTTCTCCGGGCTGGTGTGGTCGGGTGAGCAGGCGTTGCCGCTGGGCTTGATCGATGGGCTGGGCAGTGCCAGTTCGGTGGCGCGGGATGTGATTGGCGAGAAGGAATTGGTGGATTTCACCGTTGAGGAATCGCCGTTTGATCGCTTCTCCAAGAAACTGGGTGCCAGCGTGGCCGAGAAGCTGGCGATGTACATGGGCTTCCAGGGCCCGACGCTGCGCTGATACCTCGAAAGCGACAGGTTCAATATGTGGGAGCTGGCTTGCCCGCGATAGCGTCACCTCGGTGCGACTGATGTTCCGAGGTGTCTGCATCGCAGGCAAGCCCGCTCCCACATTGGTTTTGTGCTGGGCTTAAGGGATGTGCACGCCTTCAGCCAGCAGCATATCCACCAGGCGAATCAGTGGCAGGCCGATCAGGCTGGTCGCATCCGGCCCTTCGGTGCTTTGGAACAAGCTCACGCCCAGCCCTTCGGCCTTGAAGCTGCCGGCGCAGTCATAAGGTTGCTCGATCCGAAGGTAGCGCTCGATGCGTTCAGCGCTCAGTTCGCGCATGTGCACCGTAAACGGTACGCAGTCGACCTGGCAGTGCCCGGTCTGGCTGTTCAGCAGCGCCAGCCCGGTAAGGAAGCTGACTCGCTTGCCGCTCGCTGCCAGCAGTTGTGCGCGCGCGTTCTCGAAGGTATGGGGCTTGCCGATGATGCGGCCTTCCAGAGCGGCGACCTGATCGGAACCAATGATCAAATGCCCTGGATGGCTGCCGGCGAGGGCGCGAGCTTTCTGTTCGGCCAGGCGCTTGACCAGCTCGATGGCGGATTCATTTTCACGGTGGCTTTCGTCGATATCAGGCGAGCTGCAGATGAACGGCAGGTGCAGGCGGCTCAGCAATTCCCGGCGATAAACCGAGCTGGATGCAAGTAATAAAGGCAGCATAGGCGTCTCCTCAGAGCAGCCGGGGATTCTAGCGGGGTGACCGGCTGACGCACAGGGCTGAATTTCCTTTGACATGGCTGGGTGCATCCCTATAATGCTGCGCCTATGTTGAATGACCCGATTCCACCTCACGTTGACCCGCGCAAATTGGCAGATCGTGGCACTTCCCTTCAAGGTGAATTGCTGCTGGCCGATTTGGAGAGACTCTGCGACCCGCTTTCCGACACTGTCGGTACGGTGCAGGCCAAATTTGTTTTTGAACGAGATGAACGTAAGTCTGTGGTAATCCACAGTTTTATCGACACCGAAGTCAAAATGGTTTGCCAGCGTTGTCTTGAGCTGGTCACCCTGCCGATTCACAGCGAATGCAGTTACGCTGTGGTGAAGGAGGGTGCGAATACCCAGTCGTTGCCGAAAGGTTATGACGTGCTGGAACTGGGCGAAGATCCTTTGGATCTGCATGCACTGATCGAGGAGGAGCTTTTGCTCGCCTTGCCCATTGTGCCTGCTCATCATCCGGAAGAATGCCAGCAGCCGGAGGGTCTCGATGACGAGGCCGAGCCGAGCGAGGACGAGGTAACGCGGTCCAACCCGTTCAGTGTATTGGCGCAGTTAAAGCGTGACCCAAACGTTTAGGAGTTAATCAATTATGGCTGTTCAGCAGAACAAAAAATCCCGCTCTGCCCGTGACATGCGTCGTTCGCACGATGCCCTGACGGCAAGCACTCTGTCTGTAGAAAAAACCACCGGTGAAATTCACCTGCGTCACCACGTATCGCCAGAAGGCGTATACCGTGGTCGTAAAGTGATCGACAAGGGCGCTGACGAGTAATCACTTGTCTGCTCAAGTCATCGCGATTGACGCAATGGGCGGGGACTTCGGTCCCCGCAGCATTGTTCAGGCTTGCATTGCCAGCCTGTCTGCTACGCCCTCGCTGCACCTGACCCTCGTCGGTCAACCCTCCCTTCTTGAAGAATTGATTGCCAGCCATCCGGCAGTGGATCGCGCGCGCCTGACGATTACGCCAGCCAGCGAAACCATCAGCATGGATGACAAGCCGGCGGCAGCCCTGCGTGGCAAGCCCGACTCTTCGATGCGGGTGGCCCTTGAGCTGTTGCGTGATGCCAGGGTGCAAGCCTGTGTCAGTGCCGGCAATACCGGAGCCTTGATGGCGTTGTCGCGGCATGTGCTCAAGACATTGCCCGGAATCGATCGCCCGGCGATGGTCGCGGCCATCCCTACGCAAGAAGGCTACTGCCAGTTGCTGGACCTGGGCGCGAACGTCGATTGCAGTGCCGAGCACCTGTTCCAGTTCGCGGTGATGGGCTCGGTGGCCGCTGAGGCGTTGGGCGTGACTCGGCCGCGGGTGGCGTTGCTGAATATCGGCACTGAAGACATCAAGGGCAATCAGCAGGTCAAGCTCGCCGCCACCTTGCTGCAAAATGCGCGAGGGGTGAACTACATCGGCTTCGTCGAAGGTGACGGTGTGTACCGTGGCGAAGCCGACGTGGTGGTATGCGACGGGTTTGTCGGCAATATCCTGCTCAAGTCCAGCGAAGGCCTGGCAACCATGATCGCTACGCGTATCGAGGCGTTGTTCAAGCAGAACCTGGCCTCGCGCATCGTAGGCGCCCTGGCGCTGCCGTTGATGCGCCGCTTGCAGGCCGATCTGGCACCGGCGCGGCACAACGGTGCGAGCTTTCTGGGGTTGCAGGGCATTGTGGTGAAAAGCCATGGCTCGGCGGGGGTACAAGGTTTTCAAAGTGCGATTGCGCGGGCGCTGATCGAGATCCAGGAAAACCTGCCGCAACGTTTGCACGGCCGTCTTGAGGACTTGTTGCCTTAGGCGAATCGGCCCGGGAATGCTTAAATGTGACCGGCCAGTTCAATTGACCATCCAATCTGTCAGTTTCGTGCGCTCCCACCTGGGGATTCATCTCAAAATCGGGAGCGTTCATTTTTGACGACCAGATCATTAGGGGCTTGTTACATGTCTACATCCCTCGCATTCGTCTTTCCAGGGCAGGGTTCGCAGTCCCTCGGCATGTTGGCCGAGCTGGGCGCGCAACATCCGTTGATCCTGGACACCTTCAAGGAAGCTTCCGACGCCCTGGGTTACGACCTGTGGGCGCTGACCCAGCAAGGGCCGGAAGAGCAACTCAATCAAACCGATAAAACCCAGCCGGCGATCCTCACCGCGTCGATCGCGCTGTGGCGCCTCTGGCTGGCTGAAGGCGGCGCGCGCCCGGCTTACGTGGCCGGTCACAGCCTGGGCGAATACAGCGCCCTGGTGGCGGCGGGCAGCCTGACCCTGGGCGAAGCGGTCAAGTTGGTCGAGCGTCGTGGTCAACTGATGCAAGAAGCCGTTCCGGCCGGACAGGGCGGCATGGCCGCTATCCTGGGTCTGGACGACGCCGTGGTGATCCAAGCCTGTGCCGAAGCGGCCGAGGGCGAGGTCGTCAGCGCAGTGAACTTCAATTCCCCTGGCCAGGTGGTGATCGCCGGTGCCAAGGCTGCCGTTGAACGTGCCATCGAGGGTTGCAAGGCCCGAGGCGCCAAGCGCGCCTTGCCATTGCCGGTCAGCGTGCCGTCCCACTGTGAGCTGATGCGCCCGGCTGCCGAGCGGTTTGCCGAGTCCATCGCCGCCATCAATTGGCAGGCGCCGCAGATTCCGCTGGTGCAGAACGTCAGTGCGGCCGTTGCCGCCGACCTCGAGACCCTCAAGCGCGACCTGCTGGAGCAACTCTACAAGCCTGTGCGCTGGGTTGAGTCGGTTCAGACCCTGGCGGCCAAAGGTGCCACCGAGCTTGTCGAGTGCGGCCCGGGCAAAGTCCTGGCTGGCCTGAACAAGCGCTGCGCCGAGGGCGTCTCGACTGCCAACCTCAATACCCCGGATGCCTTCGCTGCCGCCCGCGCGGCACTGGCCTGAATCCCTGATCCCCGAACTTAGGAGAAGCTTGCATGAGTCTGCAAGGTAAAGTTGCACTGGTTACCGGCGCGAGCCGTGGCATTGGCCAGGCGATCGCCCTGGAACTGGGCCGTCAGGGCGCCGTAGTCATCGGCACCGCGACATCCGCCTCGGGTGCCGAGCGTATCGCCGCCACCTTGAAGGAAAACGGCGTTCAGGGCACTGGCCTTGAGCTGAACGTGACCAACGATGAGTCGGTTGCCGCTGTGCTGGCTCAAATCACTGCACAATTTGGCGCACCGGCTATTCTGGTGAACAACGCCGGTATCACCCGCGACAACCTGATGATGCGCATGAAAGACGACGAGTGGTACGACGTGGTCGATACCAACTTGAACAGTCTGTTTCGCCTGTCCAAGGGTGTTTTGCGTGGCATGACCAAGGCGCGTTGGGGCCGAATTATCAATATTGGCTCCGTAGTGGGTGCCATGGGCAACGCAGGCCAAGTAAACTACGCGGCGGCCAAAGCCGGTCTGGAAGGTTTCAGCCGTGCATTGGCGCGTGAAGTCGGTTCGCGGTCGATTACGGTCAACTCGGTGGCCCCAGGGTTCATCGACACCGATATGACCCGCGAACTGCCGGAAGCACAGCGTGAAGCGTTGCTGACGCAGATTCCGCTGGGCCGTCTGGGCCAGGCTCAAGAGATCGCAAATGTGGTCACTTTCCTGGCATCCGACGGTGCGGCATACGTGACTGGGGCTACAATCCCGGTGAACGGCGGGATGTACATGAGTTAAATTGTGACGGATCGCTTCAAAAAAATGTCATACGAGCTGTCTAAAATCCGTTATAAAGCTGCAACTTAATTTATAGGCTGGTGGCCGACCGGGTACAGGGTGAAGCTTTCAGTTGAAAAGCTGAAATGGCTTTCTATACACTTACCCACTGGCCAGCTGCCTGAATTTGTCCATTAGGAGTGAAAACAAGGTATGAGCACCATCGAAGAGCGCGTCAAGAAAATCGTTGCCGAGCAACTGGGCGTTAAAGAAGAAGAAGTGACCAACTCCGCTTCCTTCGTTGAAGACCTGGGTGCCGACTCCCTTGACACCGTTGAGCTGGTGATGGCTCTGGAAGAGGAATTCGAGACCGAAATCCCGGACGAAGAAGCTGAAAAAATCACTACTGTTCAAGCTGCTATCGACTACGTTACTGCCCACCAGGCGTAATAGTTTGTAGTCGTCGCTTGCTGTTAGGGAAAAACCGCACTGCTGTAACGGCGTGCGGTTTTTTCTTTAGCTCTGATGAAACTTCAGCGCTGATAAAATGCGTGCTGGAGCGAAGTGTCGCCATCAAGAAAAAAGGAGAGTGCTGTGTCGCGTAGACGCGTCGTAGTCACCGGTATGGGTATGTTGTCGCCACTGGGTACGGATGTGCCAAGCAGTTGGCAGGGCATTCTGGCTGGCCACAGTGGTATCGGTCTGATCGAGCACACGGACCTTTCTGCCTATTCCACCCGTTTTGGCGGCTCGGTAAAGGGCTTCAATGTCGAGGAATATCTCTCGATCAAAGAGTCCCGCAAACTCGACCTGTTCATTCAGTACGGCCTGGCAGCCGGTTTTCAGGCGGTGCGTAACGCCGGCCTGGAAGTCACCGACGCCAACCGTGACCGCATCGGCGTGGCCATGGGTTCGGGTATTGGCGGTTTGACCAATATCGAAGAAACCAGCCGCACGCTGCACGATTCCGGCCCCCGTCGAATTTCACCATTCTTCGTACCGGGCTCGATCATCAATATGATTTCCGGTTTCCTGTCCATCCACTTGGGTGCGCAGGGGCCTAACTACGCCATTGCTACGGCGTGCACCACGGGCACTCACTGCATCGGCATGGCGGCGCGCAACATCGCCTATGACGAGGCGGACGTGATGATCGCCGGTGGCGCCGAGATGGCCGCCTGCGGACTGGGCATGGGCGGCTTCGGCGCGTCCCGTGCGCTTTCCACGCGCAATGACGAACCGACCCGTGCCAGCCGTCCGTGGGACAAGGGCCGTGACGGTTTTGTACTGTCTGACGGCGCCGGTGCCCTGGTACTGGAAGAGTTGGAGCACGCTAAAGCGCGTGGCGCCACCATCTACGCCGAGCTGATCGGCTTTGGCATGAGCGGCGATGCGTATCACATGACGTCGCCACCGTCTGACGGTGCCGGCGCTGCGCGTTGCATCACCAACGCGTTGCGCGACGCGAAGGTGAATCCCGACCAGGTGCAGTACATCAATGCCCACGGCACCTCGACCCCGGCCGGCGACCTGGCGGAAGCCGAAGCCATCAAGTCGGTGTTTGGCGAGCACGCCTACAAGCTGGCGGTCAGCTCCACCAAGTCCATGACCGGCCACCTGTTGGGTGCGGCGGGCGCGGTCGAGGCGATTTTCAGCGTGATGGCCATCAAGGATCAGGTCGCTCCGCCGACCATCAACCTTGATGAGCCGGACGAAGGCTGCGACCTGAACTTCGTGCCTCACGAAGCCCAGCCGATGCCAATTGACGTGGTGATCTCCAACTCCTTCGGGTTTGGTGGCACCAACGGCTCCCTGGTGTTCCGCCGGTTCGCCGAGTGATGCACAGCTGGGTCGACGGTCAGCCAGCGGACAGCGTGCCCCTGAAAGATCGCGGCCTGGCGTACGGTGATGGGCTGTTT
Organism: Pseudomonas sp. LBUM920; assembly: GCF_003852315.1. NCBI lineage: Bacteria > Pseudomonadati > Pseudomonadota > Gammaproteobacteria > Pseudomonadales > Pseudomonadaceae > Pseudomonas > Pseudomonas edsoni (SeqCode). The sequence goes on along the minus strand of NZ_CP027762.1, from coordinate 4,999,075 downwards.
GAAACCATCGCCGTCAAGGCCGGGCAGCCCGTGCTGCTCGACCGCCACCTGCAACGCCTTGAGGAGGGTTGCCGGCGCCTTGCGTTGATCACGGATCACGCACTGATCCGCAATGAAGTCTTGGCTTACGCCGCCGCTCTTGGCGACGCAGTGCTCAAGTTGATCCTCACCCGCGGCGACAGCCAGCGCGGTTATGGCATCAACCCCGGCGCCCCGGTGCGCCGTATCTTGCAGGGCAATCCGCCCGCTACCTATCCCCACGCTCACGCAACCGACGGCATCCGCCTGTTTGCGTGCGCTACCCGTTTGGCCGAGCAGCCGTTGCTCGCCGGTCTCAAGCACCTTAATCGTCTGGAACAAGTGATTGCCCGCGCCGAGTGGCAGGATGCCGAGCATGCCGAAGGTTTAATGCTGGATATGTCTGGTCGCGTTATCGAGGGCGTGTTCAGCAACCTGTTCGTGGTGCGCAATGGCGTGTTACTGACCGCTGATCTGAATCGTTGTGGCGTTGCCGGGGTCATGCGCGCCGAGATTCTGGCCCAGGCGCACGCACTGGGTATCCCGCTGGCCGTGGCCGACATCAGCCTTGAGCAGTTACAGCAGGCCGATGAAGTCTTCGTGTGCAACAGCGTTTATGGCATTTGGCCGGTGCGCAGTTGCGCTGCGATGAGCTGGTCGGTTGGGCCGCTCACCCGTAAACTGCAGGGCATTGTTCGCGCGCTATTGGATATTTGAGTTGATACGAAAACTGGTTTTACTGCTGCAGATCGGCCTGGTCTCGGCAGGCTTGCTGCTGGGCTTCTCGGCCTGGAAGCTCGATTCTGCCTTGAAGCAGCCCCTGAATCTGACCCAGGAACAATTGCTCGATGTGCCTGCCGGGTCGACCCCGACGGGCACCTTCAATCGCCTCGAAGCCGAGGGCGTGCTGGATGATGCTTTCTGGTTGCGCCTGTACTGGCGCTTCAACCTCGACGGCCAGCCATTGCACAGCGGCGAATACCGCATGACTCCAGGCCTCACCGCCGAAGGCTTGATCGGCCTGTGGCAGCGCGGCGAAGTGGTGCAATACAGCCTGACACTGGTCGAAGGCTGGAACTTCCGTCAGGTGCGGTCGGCCCTGGCCAAGCATGAAAAGATCGTGCAGACCCTGTCGGGCCTGAGTGACAGTGAAGTGATGGACAAGCTGGGTCACCCCGGTGTGTTCCCCGAAGGGCGGTTCTTTCCTGACACTTACCGCTTCGTGCGCGGCATGACCGACGTCGAGTTCCTCAAAAAAGCCTACAACCGCCTGGATGATGTACTTGCCCAGGAGTGGAGCAAACGCGCTGCCGATGCGCCCTACACCGACCCTTACCAAGCGCTGATCATGGCTTCGCTGGTCGAGAAGGAGACCGGCGTGCCGGAAGAGCGCGGGCAAATCGCCGGCGTGTTCGTGCGGCGCATGAAGATCGGCATGCTGCTGCAAACCGACCCGACAGTGATTTACGGCCTGGGCGAGCGCTACAACGGCAAGTTGACCCGTGCGCATCTCAAGGAAGCCAACCCTTACAACACCTACCTGATTGCCGGCCTGCCGCCGACACCGATCGCGATGGTCGGCCGCGAGGCGATTCATGCTGCGTTGAACCCGGTGCCGGGCAGCAGCCTGTATTTCGTCGCCCGTGGCGATGGCAGCCATATTTTCTCCGATGACCTGGATGCGCATAATGCCGCCGTGCGCGAGTTTCAGCTCAAGCGCCGTGCCGATTACCGTTCCAGCCCTGCGCCGGCGGTGAAACCGCTGCAAGACGCGGCGCCACCTGCCGACACGCCGATTGAAGCGCCGGTTGAAAAGCCTGTCGAGGCTGCGCCGGATACCGCCGCGCCGCAAAGCCCGCAATGACTCTGACTAAGGACTGCCTGTGACTGGCTTGTTTATTACCCTGGAAGGCCCGGAAGGCGCCGGCAAAAGCACCAACCGCGATTACCTGGCCGAACGCCTGCGCTCGGAGGGCATCGAGGTGGTATTGACCCGCGAGCCCGGCGGCACGCCACTCGCCGAGCGCATCCGTGAAGTATTGCTGGCCCCGGGTGAAGAACCGATGAACGCGGACACCGAGCTGCTGCTGGTGTTTGCTGCACGCGCTCAGCATCTGGCCGAGGTGATTCGCCCAGCCCTCGCGCGTGGCGCAGTGGTGATTTGCGACCGTTTTACCGATTCGACCTACGCCTACCAGGGCGGCGGGCGCGGCTTGTGCCTGGCGCGTATCGCTACGTTGGAAACTTTCGTTCAGGGCGATTTGCGTCCGGACCTGACCCTGCTGTTCGATCTGCCGGTGGAGGTGGGGATGGCCCGCGCCAGTGCCCGGGGTCGTCTGGACCGCTTCGAGCTCGAAGGCCACGTGTTTTTCGATGCGGTGCGCAGTGCATTCCTGCTACGCGCCAAGGCGGAGCCCGCGCGCTACCACCTGCTGGACGCGGCTCAGCCGCTGACGCAGGTACAGCAAGCCATCGACGCCTTGGTGCCGACGCTGCTGGAGCGCGCCCGTGGCTGAGGCCTATCCGTGGCAGGACGGCCTCTGGCAGCAACTGGCCGGGCGTGCCCAGCATGCGCACGCCTATTTGCTGCATGGGCCAGCGGGTATCGGCAAGCGTGCGTTGGCTGAGCGCTTGATGGCCAGCCTGTTATGCCAGCGCCCGGTCAATCTGGAGGCTTGCGGTGAGTGCAAATCCTGCCTGCTGCTCAAGGCCGGCAGCCACCCCGACAATTACCTGCTGGAGCCTGAGGAAGCCGACAAGGCGATCAAGGTCGACCAGGTGCGTGACCTCGTCAGCTTCGTGGTGCAGACCGCGCAGATGGGCGGGCGCAAAGTGGTGCTGATCGAGCCGGTGGAGGCGATGAACATCAACGCCGCCAACGCCTTGCTCAAGAGCCTGGAAGAACCGTCGGGCGATACGGTGCTGTTGCTGGTGAGTCACCAGTCCAGTCGCCTGTTGCCGACCATTCGCAGTCGTTGTGTGCAGCAGGCCTGCCCACTGCCGAGTGAAGCGATGAGCCTGCAGTGGCTGGCGCAGGCGCTGCCCGAGTGCGGCGAAGACGAACGCGTCGAGTTGCTGACCCTGGCCGCGGGTTCTCCCTTGGCGGCCGTCAAGCTGCACGCCCAAGGCGTGCGTGAGCAACGTGCGCTGGTGGTCGAAGGCGTTAAGAAGCTGCTCAAGCAGGAGCTGTCCGCGACGCAACTGGCCGAAAGCGCCTGGAAGGATATTCCGTTATTGCTGCTGTTCGACTGGTTCTGTGACTGGTCGAGCCTCATCCTGCGCTACCAGTTGACCCAGGATGAAACCGGCCTGGGCCTGCCGGACATGCGCAAAGTGGTGCAGTACCTGGCGCAGAAAAGCGCGCAGGACAAGGTGCTGAATATCCAGGACTGGATTCTGGCCCAGCGCCAGAAGGTGCTCGGCAAAGCCAACCTCAACCGCGTGCTGTTACTCGAAGCACTGCTGGTGCAGTGGGTCGGCTTGCTCGGCCGGCGTTAATTTCCGCGGCCGACGGGTGTATCGTCGGCCAGACACTTTCCGTGACTCAAGTTGTAAATTCCTATGCTCGTAGATTCCCATTGCCACCTTGATCGCCTCGACCTTGCCCAACATGGTGGCTCCCTCGACGCTGCCCTTGAAGCTGCGCGCCAGCGTGGAGTAGGGCACTTCCTGTGCATTGGTGTCAGCGCTGAAAATGCCGCCGACGTCAAAGCGCTGGCTGATCGTTATGCCGATGTCGATTGTTCGGTGGGCATCCACCCGCTGGACCTCAAGCCCGGCGAAGCCCCCGCCCTCGATTGGCTGCTGGGCGAACTCAATCACCCACGCGTGGTGGCGATTGGCGAAACCGGCCTGGATTACCACTACGAGCCCGAGGCCGCTGAGTTGCAGCAGGCGTCGTTCCGCCTGCACCTGCAGGCCGCCCGGCAAACCGGCAAGCCGGTGATCGTTCACACCCGTGGCGCCCGCGCAGACACCCTGACGCTGCTGCGCGAGGCTGCGTTGCCCCAGGCCGGCGTGCTGCATTGCTTCACCGAAGACTGGGACATGGCCAAGGCCGCACTGGACCTGGGCTTTTATATTTCCCTGTCGGGCATCGTCACCTTCCGCAATGCCGACGCCCTGCGCGATGTGGCGCGCCAAGTGCCGGCCGATCGCCTGCTGGTGGAAACCGATTCGCCGTATCTGGCGCCCATCCCCCATCGTGGCAAGCCGAACCTGCCGGAATACGTGCGCGATGTGGCGGATTACCTGGCAATGCTGCGGGGTGAGTCGTACGAACGCTTCGCCGAGCAGACCACCGAAAACTTCAAGCGCCTGTTCCCGCTGGCCCACGTCGCCGGCTGATGGAGCCAAATTGCAGGCAAAAAAAACCCGGGTTCTGGGGGGTGAATCCGGGCTAAGACCATTAGGAGTAAACAAGGGTACACAGTCCGTCGGTACCCAGGTCGACGCGTCACTTGGGGGAGACGCCACGCCGACAGTTCAAGTATTGATCAGGATCCCATTCAGTCCAGTCGCATCTGATCGTTTTTTAAACAGATTTGGAATACGCGCGCTTCGCTTGAGTTCTCATTGCGCAGGTGCACGGGTGTCAATATTGCGTATTGTTTCTGACTGATAACGGCGAAAACGTTGGCGCGCTGAAAGTTAAGTGCATAACGGGTTCACATAGGCGTTGCCCAACGACTGTTCAGTCGGGATAATCCCTCGCACTGGGTAAATCGTATCGCCACGTATCACTGGCCCTGCGCAACCCTCCCACTTTGACCTCTGCAGACTTCTCCCTCATGCAAAAAGAACCCCGTAAGGTCCGTGAGTTTCGCCGCCGTGAGCAGGAAATTCTCGACACTGCACTCAAGCTGTTCCTCGAACAAGGTGAAGACAGCGTCACCGTCGAGATGATTGCGGATGCCGTGGGTATCGGCAAAGGCACGATCTACAAGCACTTCAAGTCAAAGGCCGAGATCTACCTGCGCCTGATGCTCGACTACGAGCGCGACTTGAACGAGCTGCTGCACTCGGCCGATGTCGACAAAGACAAGGAAGCCTTGTCCCGCGCCTATTTCGAGTTCCGCATGCGTGATCCGCAGCGCTACCGTCTGTTCGATCGGCTCGAAGAGAAAGTGGTCAAGGGCAATCAGGTCCCGGAAATGGTCGAGGAGCTGCACAAGATTCGCGCCTCGAACTTTGAGCGCCTGACCCTGCTGATCAAAGGTCGTATCAGCGAAGGCAAGCTTGAAGATGTGCCGCCTTATTTCCACTACTGCGCCGCCTGGGCGTTGGTGCACGGCGCCGTGGCGCTGTACCACTCGCCGTTCTGGAGCAACGTGCTGGAAGATCAGGAAGGTTTCTTCCAGTTCCTGATGGACATCGGCGTGCGCATGGGCAACAAACGCAAGCACAGCGCTGAACTGCCGGGCGCTGAGCCCAAGAGCGGTGAAACCCCCGCTGCTTGAGCTATTCCCGACAGTGATGGCGCAATGATTTACTGCCAGTTGCAGTACCCCAGGAATATACTCAGGCAAGGACCTTGCTAAAAGTTGATTTATAAGTCAGCTTTTAGCGCGCCCGAATCATCCTCTGCCGGAGTGATCCATGATCGTTGATCGTCAAGGCAGGCGATTTCGCAACTTGCGAATCAGCCTGACCTCAGCCTGCAACTACGCGTGTACCTACTGCGTGCCTAATGGCAAGCGGTTGGTGGCTGCCCAGGACGAACTCTCGGCCGAGGCGATGGCCCGTGGGGTGGCGTACCTGATTGAAGCGGCGGGTATCGACCGCCTGCGCATCACGGGCGGCGAACCGCTGGTGAGCCCCAAGCTGGAGGCCTTCATGAGCGCGGTCGGCGGAATGGGCCTCAGTGATATCAGCCTGACCACCAACGGCCAATTGCTGGCGCGCAAACTGCCATTGCTGGTGGAGGCCGGCATTCGCCGCATCAACGTTTCCCTCGACACCCTGGACGCCGACGCCTTCCGCAGCATCGCCCGTGGCGGCGACTTGGCCACCGTGCTTGATGGCATGGAACAGGCCCGCGCCGCGGGGATCAAGATCAAAGTGAACATGGTGCCGTTGCGCGGGCAGAACCTGGACCAGGTGATGCCGCTGCTCGACTATTGCCTTGAGCGTGGCTACGAGCTGCGCTTTATCGAACTGATGCGCATGGGCCATCTGGCCAAGGATTCCAACGCGTTCCTGCAGCAATTCGTCAGCCTGCAGCAACTGCTCAGCCTGATCGGTGAACACCACGAATACCTGCAAGCCAACGCGCCAGTAGACGCTACCGCGGTGCGCTACGAGGTGCCGGGCCAAGGCTTCTTTGGTGTTATCGCCAATGAAAGCGTGCCGTTTTGCCGTACGTGTTCGCGTCTGCGTTTGTCGTCTACCGGGTGGCTGCATGGCTGCCTGTCGTCGAGCAACCGTCATTACGTCGGCGACCTGCTCGACCTGCCGCGCCATCAGGCGCTGCCAGCCTTGCAAGGCCTGCTGATGAAGGCCCTGGGCGACAAACAGGAAGTGGCCTTCTCCGGCGGTGCCACCATCATGAAGATCATCGGCGGCTAGCGACACACGCTCTTCCCACATTTCATTTTCCCCGCTGCTGAATGGCGCGGATTCTGCATCTCACGCCCATTCGCCGGTTTTCCGTCACCGGCTTTTGGAGGATTAGGATGCGTAGTCTGGTTTTGTTGCTGGCGTCGTTGACGCTGAGTGGTTGCATGACCGTCAGCGATATGGCCGAAGGCACCCGCTATCAGATGAGCGACGCCGGCTTGCTGGACCACAGTGATACCCGCCGCACTGCGTCGATTCGCATACAGCCGGACTCTTTTGTCTTTATCGCCCAAGGTGCGTTTGTGCCGCCGGGCAGCGCTTATCCGCGACCCAACGTGGTGGCCGAAGAGGCCTTCAACGGCTTTGTCGAATACTTCCCGATGGTGCGCCGTGCGCGCAAGCCAGAAGGCCTGGAACAGGCGATGGCCGAAGCCCGTGGGGCGGGTGCGCATTACCTGTTGTATTGCCGCTTCGCTGCAGCCGATGACCGCATCGGCAATGCCGATGAATGGACGGATCAACAGGCGCTGGACCGCGTCGGGCTGGACAGCGGCGTCATCCAGATCATGTTGATCGAGACCAGCACCCAGTATTTGATTGATACTGCACGTATTCGCAGTCGTGGCGGTTTACTGACGTTTCACGACAACAAGCCAGAAGATCTGATTGCCCGCCCCCTGGCGCAGTACGCCCGCGGCCTGCTGGGCATGGGGGATCAGTAAAAACTCAAGGAGAACTGCATGTCCGATTCCGCCAAGGCCAATGACCTGTTGGCTCAACTGCCCAAAGGCAAGGGGCCGGCACCGGTGCACCTGTGGAATCCGGATTTCTGCGGCAACATCGACATGCGCATCGCCCGCGATGGCACCTGGTTCTACCAGGGCACGCCGATCGGGCGCAAGCCGATGGTCAAGTTGTTCTCCAACATCATTCGCCGCGACGGTGATGATTATTTTCTGGTGACACCGGTAGAGAAGGTCGGCATCACTGTCGATGACGCACCGTTTGTGGCAGTAACCCTTGAGGTGCAAGGGCAGGGCGAAAGCCAGGTGCTGCACTTCACCACCAACGTCGACGAGCAAATCGAGGCCAGCCTCGAACACCCGCTGCGCGTCGAAATCGACCCCGTCACCCAGGAGCCCGCGCCCTATTTGCGTGTGCGCACCAACCTCGAAGCCCTCGTGCATCGCAATGTTTTTTACCAACTGGTCGAGTTGGCGGTGAGCCGTCCGATCAACGGTCAGAACTGGCTTGGCGTGTGGAGCGCCGGGGAGTTTTTCCGCATTGGCCTGGAGCCCTGAGGCCAGCTTTTTCATCTGCCTGAAATAATTCGCTTGCTGTAATCGGGCGCTATCGGTTATCAATTTGTACATGATTAGACATGTCCGATTTGATAAGAAAAAACGCGTCGTCGACGAGCTTATCCGCCGTATCGAGGCGGGCGTCATGGCCGACGGTTTCCTGCTGCCAGGCGAGCACCAGTTGGCCGAAGAGTTCGCGGTCAGCCGTGGCACGTTGCGCGAAGCCCTGGCTGAGCTCAAACGCCGCAACTACATCGCCACCCAGAGCGGCGTCGGCTCCATCGTCACCTTTGACGGCATGGTGCTCGACCAACGCAGCGGCTGGGCCCAGGCCCTGGCGGACACGGGGGCGCTGGTTACCACCGACATCCTGCGCCTGGAAGCCGTGACCCGCCCCGACCTGCTCAGCCGTTTCGGCAGCGACCAATTCATCGCCCTCGACCGTCGTCGGCGTACCACCGATGGTACGGCGGTGTCGCTGGAGCGCTCGCTGATGCCCGCCTCTGGTGGCCTGGAAGGCCTGCCCCGCGTAGGCCTGATCGACAATTCCCTGACCATCACCCTGGCCGCCTACGGCTACGTTGGCGCCGAAGGTGACCAATGGATCGGCGCCGAGCCCCTCAGCGACGAAGACGCCGAGTTGCTTGGCCGCCCCGCCGGCACGGTGTTTCTCAAGGCCTCGCGCACCACCTACGACCGCCGCGAGCGCTTCATGGAGTACGTCGAAAGTTTGCTCGACCCTCTGCACTTTCGCCTGCACCTGCAGTTTGGAGCGTCAAAATGACCCCGCAAAACCGCGCCCTCGGCGCCTTCTACGGCCTGGCATTGGGCGACGCATTGGGCATGCCCACCCAGTCCTTGAGCCGCGAACAGGTGCAACAGCGCTTCGGTGCCATCACGGGTTTGGAAGACGCCGATGCCGACCAACCGATTGCGCCAAACATGCCGGCCGGTTCGATTACCGATGACACTGAACAGGCGATCCTGGTCGGCGAGTTGCTGGTTGAAGGAAACGGCAAGATCGAACCGACCGTGCTCGCCCAGCGCTTGATCGACTGGGAGGCGGCGATGCGTGCCAAGGGCTCCCAGGATTTGCTCGGGCCATCGACCAAGCGCGCCATCGACATGATCCTCGCCGGCCACACCCCGGAAGAATCCGGGCGCTTTGGCACCACCAACGGCGCCGCCATGCGGATCACGCCCGTGGGGATCGCCGCCGATGTCAGCGACCCGGCGCCGTTCATCCAGGCGGTGATCCAGGCCTGCCAGGTCACCCACAACACCACGTTGGGCATCTCCAGCGCGGCTGCTGTTGCAGCGGTGGTCTCGGCCGGCATCAACGGCGTGGACCTGGGCGAAGCGCTCAACATCGGCACGCAGATCGCCCAGCAGGCGGAAAACCATGGTCACTGGATTGCCGGTGGGCGTATTTCCACGCGCATCAGCTGGGCGCGCACCTTGAGCGTCGGCAGCGGCGACAACGCCCTGTTTGCCGACCTGCTTTACGAACTGATTGGTACCTCCGTGGCCTCCCAGGAGTCGGTGGTGGTGTCGTTTGCCCTCGCGCAGCAAGTGGCGGTGGGCGCGATGAGTGCTTTGGAAGCCGTGTGCCTGGCCGCCAGCCTTGGCGGCGACACCGACACCATCGCCGCGATGCTCGGCGCGATGTTGGGCGCGTGTCTGGGCATGCAGTGCTGGCCGCCGGTGATGATTGAACAGGTCAAGCAGGTCAATGGCCTGGACTTGCAGCCGCTGGTGCAGGGGCTGCTGCAAATTCGATAAGCGCAGCAGGCAAACAGGTGGGAGCGGGCTTGCTCGCGAAAGCGGTGTATCAGGTGGCACATCAGTTGACTGTCCCACCGCTTTCGCGAGCAAGCCCGCTCCCCCATTGAACTCGCAGAGTCAGGAAGACCGAGAGTCGATTCACCTTGAGTATCTGCCACAACCACAACAATACAGGCACCAGGAGCACCCCTCATGAGCACCCCTTCTACCGGCCAAAGTGCCGGGCAATTGGAAACACGCGGTATCGAACCGGTCCCTGAAGGCGAGTGCAACGGTCATCCGCTGCAACTGTTCTGGGTGTGGTTCGCGGCCAACATCAGCATTCTCGGTTTGCCGCTGGGCGCGACCCTCGTGGCGTTCCGTGGCCTGGCGATCTGGCAGGCGATCATCGTTGCAATCCTCGGCGCCGCCGGCTCTTTCGCCGTGGTGGGCATCATCTCGATTGCCGGCCGCCGCGGGCGTGCGCCGAGCCTGACGCTGTCCCGGGCGATCTTTGGCGTGCGCGGCAATATCGGCCCGACCCTTGTGTCGCTGATGTCGCGACTGGGCTGGGAAACCGTCAACACCACCACCGCGGCATTCGTGTTGCTGTCGTTGTGTTCGATCCTGTTTCACTCGCCGGTCGAAGCGAAAAGCGCGCCCGTGCTGACACTGATCTTTATCGCTATTTTCGTGCTGCTGACCCTGTCCGTCTCCGGCCTCGGCCACGCGACCTTGCTGGTGATCCAGAAGTGGGCCACCTATGTATTTGGCGCCTTGAACATCCTGGTGGGCGGCTTCCTCTGCGCCACCATCGACTGGAGTGCGGTGTTCAACGCCACGCCGGCGCCGCTGAGCGCGATGATCATCGGCGTCGGCACCATGGCCGCCGGCACCGGTATCGGCTGGGCCAACGCCGGCGCCGATATGTCGCGTTACCAGCACCGCAGCGTCAAGGCCGTGCGCCTGGTGGCCTCTGCCGCGTTTGGTGCGGGGATTCCGCTGGTGTTGCTGATTACCCTCGGTGGCTTGCTGTCGGTGGGCAACAATGATCTGGCCTCGGCCACTGACCCGATCATCGCGATCCGCGACATGCTGCCCACCTGGATGGCCGTGCCGTACCTGATCACCGCGTTTGGCGGGCTGCTGCTGTCCAACAACCTGTCGGTGTACTCGGCGGGCCTGACCACCTTGACCCTGGGCTTGAAGGTCAAGCGCGTGCACGCGGTGATCGTCGACATCGTCGCGATCTTCGCCGGTTCGATCTACTTCATGCTGATTGCCGACAGTTTCTACGGCCCGTTCATCACGTTCATCTCGCTGTTGGCGGTGCCGATTACGGCGTGGGTCGGGATCTTCGTGGTCGACTTGCTTCATCGCCACTACTACAGCCCCAAAGACTTGCTGGACGTAAGCCCAAGCAGTGCCTACTGGTATCGCGGCGGCGTGGAATGGCGTGCATTCGGTGCCTGGGCCGTGGCCATCGTGCTGGGCTTCAGCTTCACCACCATCGGCACCACAGCCGAAAACATCTGGTTCGCCGGGCCGCTGTCCGACTCGTGGCTGGGTCACAACGGGCTGGGCTGGATCGTCACCTTCCTGGTGGCCGGCGGAATTTACGCAGTACTGGGCGGCGCAGCTGACCGTCGTCCGGCTTTAGTAGAGAGCCCCAATGTCTAGATTGCTGCACACCGGCCAGGTCATCGTCGACCTGGTCATGGCCCTCGACACCTTGCCTGCAACCGGCGGCGACGTGCTGGCGCGGTCTGCCAGCTTCGAAGCCGGCGGCGGTTTCAACGTGATGGCTGCCGCCCGGCGCAATGGTCTGCCGGTGGTTTACCTCGGCCGCCATGGCAAGGGCCGCTTCGGCGACCTGGCGCGCGCGGCCATGCAAGCCGAGGGCGTAGAGATGGCCCAGTCGACCAGCCACGGCAAGGACACCGGTTTATGCGTGTCGCTGACCGAAGCCACCACCGAACGCACCTTCATTTCGCATATCGGCGCAGAAGGGGATTTGAGCGCCGAGGACTTGGCGAACGTCGTGCCGCGCGCGGACGATTACGTGTACGTCAGCGGCTACAGCCTGTTGCTCGAAGGCAAGGCCCAGGCATTGCTCGATTGGCTGCTGGCGCTGCCGCGTGACATCACGGTGGTGTTCGACCCGGGGCCGCTGGTCAAGGCCCCGGACTCGGCGCTGATGGTCGCCTTGTTGCCGCGCATCGACATCTGGACCAGCAACGGCCCGGAAGCCCTGGCGTTTACCGGCGCCGACACTCTGGCCAAGGCATTGCTCGAACTCGAACGGCACTTGCCTGCCGACGCGTTGCTGGTGGTGCGCGATGGGCCGAACGGGTGCTGGGTCAGTCTTCAAGGCGAGGCCAGGCATGTGCCCGGCTTCAAGGTGACCGCCGTGGACAGTAACGGCGCGGGCGATGCCCATGCCGGGGTGTTTCTTGCGGGGTTGGCTCAGGGCTTGGAACCGGCTGACGCGGCACGCCGCGCCAATGCGGCCGCCGCGTTGGCGGTCACGCGCTGGGGGCCGGCAACCTCACCCGGGGCTGCCGAAGTGGATGCCTTGTTGGCACAATAGGCGCCACTCAGCACGGAGCGACGCCATGACCCAGAATATCTACGACACGCCAGCCTTCTTCGAGGGCTACAGCAAAATGGGCCGCTCGGTCGAAGGCCTGGCTGGCGCGCCGGAGTGGCCTGCCTTACAGGCAATGTTGCCGCCGATGGCTGGTTTGAATGCAGTTGACCTGGGCTGTGGCTATGGCTGGTTCAGCCGCTGGGCGCAGGAGCAGGGCGCGGCTCATGTGCTGGGGTTGGACGTGTCGCAAAAGATGCTGGCGCGGGCCAAACAGATGACCTCTGCGACGACCATTACCTATGCCATCGCTGACCTGGAACAACTCGACCTGCCTGCTGCCTCGTTCGATCTGGCCTACAGCTCGCTGGCTTTTCATTACATCGTCGATCTGAAGGGGCTGTTCGAGCGTATTCACCACGCCCTGGTGCCCGGTGGCCGACTGGTGTTTTCCATCGAGCACCCGATCTTCATGGCACCCCGCAACCCGGGGTGGCTGGTCGATGATCAAGGCCGCAAAAGCTGGCCGGTGGATGGCTATCAGTTGGAAGGGCCGCGGGTGACCCACTGGTTGGCCGAAGGCGTAATCAAGCAGCACCGTACGCTGGGCACGTTGCTTACTCTTATGATTCAGGCGGGGTTCACCCTCAGTCACGTGGAGGAGTGGGGGCCAAGCGAAGCGGACCTCATTGCTCGGCCAGCATTGGCCGAAGAACAAGAGCGCCCCATGATGCTGCTGGTATCGGCTCACCGCTGATTTTGGGTGTGCGACGCAAAACAAAATGTGGGAACGGGCTTGCTCGCGAATGTTGTGGAACAGTCGATAGGTTGAGTGACTGTTCTACCGTATTCGCGAGCAAGCCCGCTCCCACATTGGGTTTGGTGTGTCGGCAAGGCCGGCGTCAGCCAGCCTTGCGCAGCGCTTCGATCAGCTCATCCTTGCGCATGCTCGACCTGCCCGGAATATCCTTCGCCCGCGCTTCCTTCAGCAGGCTTTCCTTGGTCTGCGTCGCCAGCGAAGTGCGACCGGTGCGAGGGTGACCCTCGCGGCTGGCGGCAGCTCGCTTGGCCGAATCACTGCGTGCCTCGGCTTTTTTCTGCGGCGCTTTGCGTTGGCCCGAACCGCCGGCTTTGTCACCGCCGCCGGACTGCTTGTTGACGGTGGCCCAGGCGCGGGCTTCGGCTTCTTCCTTGGACACGCCTTTGTGCTCGTAACTGTGTTCGATACGGGCGGCTTTGCGCTTCTGTGCGGCGGTGTATTTAGCTTTGCTTCCAAGAGGCATTGCGATACTCCAACTGGCCCTGTTGCCAGGGCCAGACCAGACAAAATGGATTACTGGGTGCTTTCGCCTTCCAGCTTGCGCGCCTCGTCAACGCCTGACGCGGTCAACTTGATCGGCAGGTTCAACGAGTATTCACCGGCGTCGTCGGTGGTCACATGCCCATCCTTGATAAATCCACGGTCCTGCAGGAACGCCAAGACACTGGCAACCTCCTTCCCGCCGCGGTAGTTATCCAGCACCTCCTTGCCCAGACCGTTCGGGTGGGCGTGCAGCAGGCGGGTGAGGACTTCTTTTTCAAGGTTTCTATCGACGTTCATGCGTACCTCTTCACTGGGAATGATCGGGTGTCGGTGTCGTTATGGATGCTTCAAGGCGCAGGTTGTTTTGGGGCGCCAGGGATGTTCGAGTCGTCGCCTTTATTGACCTTTGGCTCATTGCTGATGCCAGGGCCCATTTTGCCGTTGCCGACCGCAGCCGGTGCCTGGCGTTGGGTATCGTTGCCCTTGGTGCGAGGGTCAGCGCCAGCGCCGTTGTCGATGATCGCGCCGCCATTGGTGTCCAGGCCGGTGCCCATCGAATCCTGGGATTCCTGGGTGGCAGGGCTTGGCGGGTTGCCGACCGGGTCGGTCTTGCCGGTCGAGGAAGTGGCGGCAAAGGCGTTAAGCGATGCGGCAGACAGCAGGCCGGTGAGGGCGAGGGCGGCAAACTTGGAATTCTTCATGGGGTGTCTCCATATGATTAATGTCCTTACCCTTTATTGGTCCGCCCCCGCTGACGGTTCGTGCCTTGATGGCGACGAACGGTCTTAGCTCACCTGTAAGATTTTGTGTGCAGAGGCTTTGCGCCACACCAGCCGCGCCACCGTGATCAGCCAATTCAACGACGCCACACCCACGACAATTGCCAGCAATGTCGGCAGGCCGTAATCGACGATGATCCTGCCCGCCAGCCAGGGAAACCCGAACACGCCGACAAAGTACGCCAGGCTGAACAGCAGCAATGCCTGGGACGTGGTGCCGGGCGGTGCTTCGTTGGCCACCAGCCCGTTGATCACCGAATACGTCAGGCCGTAACCCACGCCCAGCGTGGCAGCGGCCAGCAAGTAACTGAGGTTTGCGCTCACGCCCACTGCAAACAGCACGATCGACCCGAGCATGATCCCGGACAACACACACGCCGCCCGGTAGGCATCGCGTTTGACCACGTGGCCTGCGATCAACAGACGGCTGGTGATCGCAGCACTCAGGAACCCGGCGAAGAACAGCGAGTAGTCCAAGCCATGCGCGGCCGCATAGCTGGTTTGAAACGACGAAAGCCCGCCAAACACACACCCTCCCAGGCCGACCATGAGGATTGCGAACCCGGCCTTGGATGACAGCACGCGACGGCTGGCGGCCCATGAAATCCTCGCGGCCGGCACGTTCGCGTGTTGTTTGAGGCGGGCGCCCATGCGCCAGAACATCAGCACCCCGGCAACGCTGGCCAACCCGGCAATATAGAAGGCCGTCGTCAGGGGCAGGTCCAGCGCACTGGCGGCTCGACCGAGCAATGGGCCGGCGCCGATCCCGCTCAACATGCTGCCCGACAGCAGGGCAAAGTATTTGGCTCGCTGCTGGGGCTCCACCAGCAGGCTCACGATGATCGGGCCCAAGGTGTAGAACACGCCCCAACCCAAGCCAAGGGCCAGCCCGAACACCATCAAGCCTTGGCCGAACCCCGGCGTCAGGGCAAAGCCCAGGCAGGCCACCACCAGCAACACGCCCATCCCCGCAATAGCCCGCGCGGCCCCGACCGCATCGGCCAGGTGCCCGGAAAACACCACGGCCACAAAGGTACTGAGCATCGCCGCGGAGATCACACTGCCCGCATCATGCTCGTTGCCACCGCGAGAGTGGATCAGCAGTGACAGCAGAAACGTCGAGCCGTAGGACAGCGACAACAGGAAGCTGGCCAGGCAGAACAGGGCGAAGAGCGTCGCGCCTTGCTTTGTCGCAGGTGCAGTGGCGTGCATGGGGTAAGCCTTGGAATAGTTGGAGTTGTGGCCAACTTTTACCACGCACGCTGCGACCGATTGTTCTGTGCTTGGTGGTGCTTGCTTTAGCATCCGATGAAGTAACGCGCCCCGGCCTCCACGAAAATGCGCTGCAATCAGTCATGAAAGCGCCTTAGTATGTGGCCTTTAACATTGCCCAAGGCCCGCCCATGACCATCGAGATTCGCCCTGCCGTGCCCAGCGATGCTGCGCAGATCCTGACCTTCATCACCGAGCTTGCCGAATACGAAAAGGCCCGGCATGAAGTGATCGCCAGTGTGGCGGATATCGAGCGCAGTCTGTTCAGCGAGGGCGCCACCGCCCATGGCCTGATCTGCTCGCGGGACGGCCTGCCGATTGGCTTTGCGGTGTTCTTTTTCAGCTATTCCACATGGTTGGGCAGCAATTGCCTGTACCTCGAAGACCTCTACATCAACCCCGAACAGCGCGGCGGCGGGGCGGGCAAGAAATTGCTGCGCCACCTGGCAAAAATTGCCTGCGACAACGGCTGCGGACGTTTCGAATGGAGCGTGCTGGACTGGAACGAGCCGGCGATCGCCTTCTACAAGTCCATCGGCGCGCAACCGCAGGAAGAATGGGTGCGTTACCGCATGGAAGGCGACGCACTGCGCGATTTCGCCCAAGGCTGAAGCCTGCTCCCACACTTACTGTACGACTGCGCAAAATTCCGCACCCACCTCAATCCAAAGGTGGGAGCGGGCTTGCCCGCGAAGGCGGTGTATCAGTAACAACCAAGCCGCCTGACCCACCGCCATCGCAGGCAAGCCAGCTCCCACATTAATGAGCGGCAGACCAAAATCTCCGCACCCAGCGCAATCCAAATGTGGGAGCGGGCTTGCTCGCGAAGGCGGTGTATCTGCACCAACCAGGCCGCCTGACCCACCGCCATCGCAGGCAAGCCAGCTCCCACCTTTATGGGTGACAGACCAAAATCTCCGCACCCAGCGCAATCCAAATGTGGGAGCGGGCTTGCCCGCGAAGGCGGTGTATCAGTAACAACCAAGCCGCCCGACCCACCGCCATCGCAGGCAAGCCAGCTCCCACACTTACTGTGCGACTGCGCAAAATTCCACACCCACCGCAATCCAAATGTGGGAGCGGGCTTGCCCGCGAAGGCGGTGTATCAGCAACAACCAAGCCGCCTGACCCACCGCCATCGCAGGCAAGCCAGCTCCCACCTTTATGGGTGACAGACCAAAATCTCCGCACCCAGCGCAATCCAAATGTGGGAGCGGGCTTGCCCGCGAAGGCGGTGTATCAGTAACAACCAAGCCGCCTGACCCACCGCCATCGCAGGCAAGCCAGCTCCCACCTTTATGGGTGACAGACCAAAATCTACGCACCCAGCGCAATCCAAATGTGGGAGCGGGCTTGCTCGCGAAGGCGGTGTATCAGTAACAACCAAGCCGCCTGACCCACCGCCATCGCAGGCAAGCCAGCTCCCACACTAATGAGCGGCAGACCAAAATCTCCGCACCCACCGCAATCCAAATGTGGGAGCGGGCTTGCCCGCGAAGGCGGTGTATCTGCCCCAACCAAGCCGACTGACCCACCGCCATCGCAGTCAAGCCCGCTCCCACCTTTATGGGTGACAGACCAAAATCTCCGCACCCAGCGCAATCCAAAGGTGGGAGCGGGCTTGCCCGCGAAGGCGGTGTATCAGTAACAACCAGGCCGCCTGACCCACCGCCATCGCAGGCAAGCCAGCTCCCCCACTAATGAGCGCCAGAGCAAAATTCCGCACCCACCGCAATCCAATTGTGGGAGCCGGGCTTGCCCGCGATGGCACTCCTTCAGCCAGCCATCCACCTCTGGACGCACCGCATTACCAAGCACCCGCACGCCCGCATTTTTCAGGTTTGGTTCCAATATATGGGATGCAAATTTATATATTGAGATATTTCAAAAGATGGGTTTATAGTCGCCTGCATCAGCACTCACTACCAAAAATAAAACAGGTGAAGCGATGCAGCCCCAACCGTTGTCATTACCCGCCGTGCCGGAACCCACCTACGGTGAGCGGCTGAAAAACAAAGTGGTGATCATCACCGGCGCCGCTCAAGGCATTGGCGAGGCGATCGTCGCCTGCTTCCAGGCCCAGCAGGCCCGTCTGGTGATCGCGGATATCCAGGCTGAAAAGGTTCAGAGTGTCGCCGCCCACTGGCGCGAACGCGGTGCCGACATTGTCGCGCAGGCCGTCGACATCACGTCCAAAGAGCAATGGCAGTCGCTGGTCAACCTGGCCATCGAGCGCTTTGGCCGTGTGGATGTGTTGGTCAACTGCGCCGGCGTCAATGTGTTCCGTGACCCGCTGGAGATGACCGACGAAGACTGGCGCCGCTGCTTTGCCATCGACCTCGACGGCGCCTGGTACGGTTGCCGTACGGTGCTGCCGCACATGATCGAGCAGGGCATCGGCAACATCATCAACATCGCCTCCACCCATTCCAGCCACATCATCCCCGGCTGCTTTCCCTACCCGGTCGCCAAGCACGGCCTGCTCGGCCTGACCCGCGCGCTCGGCATCGAATACGCGCCCAAGGGCATTCGCGTGAATGCCATCGCGCCGGGCTATATCGAAACCCAGCTCAATGTTGATTACTGGAACGGTTTCCCCGACCCGCATGCCG
This sequence comes from Pseudomonas sp. LBUM920, assembly GCF_003852315.1. Lineage (NCBI taxonomy): Bacteria > Pseudomonadati > Pseudomonadota > Gammaproteobacteria > Pseudomonadales > Pseudomonadaceae > Pseudomonas > Pseudomonas edsoni (SeqCode). The sequence continues at coordinate 4,980,881 of NZ_CP027762.1, read as the reverse complement.
AGCGCCAGCGTGCCTTCGATTTGCACCCGCCCAAGCGCATCGGCCAGCCGGTCGAAGTGGCGATGACGGCGCTGTTCCTGGCGACTGACGAGGCGCCCTTTATCAACGCAACCTGCCTGATGATCGATGGCGGGCGTTCTGTGATGTACCACGACTAAAATTTTTCGATAACAAGAAGAGGTGGTTCATGTTCAAGAAAACACTCGGCGCCCTGGCGCTCGCCGCAGCCTTCAGCGGCTTCGTGTCTGCCGAAGAGGTAAAGATTGGCTTTTTGGTCAAGCAGGCAGAAGAACCCTGGTTCCAGACCGAATGGGCCTTCGCCGAAAAGGCCGGCAAGGACCAGGGCTTCACCGTGATCAAGATCGCCGTGCCCGATGGCGAGAAAACCCTGTCGGCCATCGACACCCTCGCCGCCAACGGCGCCAAGGGCTTTGTGATCTGCCCGCCGGACGTGTCACTGGGCCCGGCGATCATGGCCAAGGCCAAGCTCAACGGCTTGAAAGTGCTGGCGGTGGATGACCGTTTCGTCGACGCCAAAGGCAAGCCCATGGAAGACGTGCCTTACGTCGGCCTTGACGCCTACAAGATCGGCCAGAAACAAGGCGAGGCCATGGCCACCGAAGCCAAGCACCGCAACTGGGACTGGAAGGAAACCTACGCCGTCATCAACACCTTTGATGAGCTGGAAACCGGCAAGAAACGCACCGACGGTTCGGTAGAAGGCCTCAAGGCCGCCGGCTTGCCCGCCGACCACATCCTGTTCAGCGCACAGAAAACCCTCGACGTGCCGGGCAGTATGGATTCGACCAACTCGGCACTGGTGAAGCTGCCGGGCACCGCGAAAAACCTGATCATCGGCGGCATGAACGACAGCACCGTGCTCGGCGGCGTGCGCGCCACCGAAAGCGCCGGGTTCAAGGCGGCCAACGTGATTGGCGTGGGCATCAATGGCACCGATGCCATCGAAGAACTCAAGAAATCAGACACCGGTTTCTACGGCTCGATGCTGCTGAGCCCGGACGCTTCCGGCTACAAAACCGCCACGGCGATGTTCGAGTGGGTGACCAAAGGCACTGAGCCGGCCAAGTTCACCGCCCTGGACAACGTGACCCTGATCACCCGCGCCAACTTCAAGGAAGAGTTGAGCAAAATCGGTCTGTGGAAATGACCGGCGCGGCCTTGCGCTTCAACGGCATCGGCAAGGAATTTCCCGGGGTCAAAGCCTTGGCGCAGATCAGCTTTGAAGCGCGGCCGCACTCGGTGCACGCGCTAATGGGCGAGAACGGCGCGGGCAAATCGACCCTGCTGAAAATCCTCGGAGGCGCCTACATTCCGAGCAGCGGCACGGTGCAGATCGGCGAGCAGACCATGGACTTCAAGTCTGCCGCCGACAGCATTGCCAACGGCGTCGCGGTGATCCACCAGGAGTTGCACCTGGTGCCGGAAATGACCGTGGCCGAGAACCTGTTCCTCGGGCATTTGCCGTCGCGTTTTGGCGTGGTCAATGGCGGGCTGCTGCGCAAGCAGGCGCTGGCGTGTCTCAAAGGCCTGGCCGATGAGATCGACCCGCAGGAGAAGCTCGGCCGGCTGTCGCTGGGCCAGCGTCAGCTGGTGGAAATCGCCAAGGCATTGTCGCGTGGCGCCCATGTGATTGCCTTCGACGAACCCACCAGCAGTCTGTCGGCGCGCGAGATCGACCGTTTGATGGCGATCATCACGCGCCTGCGCGACGAGGGCAAAGTGGTGCTCTACGTGTCGCACCGTATGGAGGAGGTGTTTCGCATCTGCGACGCGGTGACGGTGTTCAAGGACGGCCGCTTTGTGCGCACCTTTGACGACATGGCCACGCTGACCCACGACCAATTGGTGACGTGCATGGTCGGCCGGGATATTCAGGACATCTACGACTACCGCCCGCGTGAGCGCGGCGAGGTGGCGCTCAGGGTCGAGGGGCTGCTGGGCCCGGGCCTGCGCGAAGCGGTCAGCCTTGAGGTGCACAAGGGCGAGATTCTCGGCCTGTTCGGGTTGGTTGGCGCGGGGCGTACCGAGTTGTTTCGGCTGCTGAGCGGATTAACGCGCTCCACCGCCGGTCAGCTGCAGCTCTTTGGTGAAACCCTGCACCTGCGCTCGCCGCGTGATGCCATCGATGCGGGCGTGCTGCTGTGCCCGGAAGACCGTAAAAAGGAAGGCATCATCCCGCTGTCCAGCGTCGCCGAGAACATCAACATCAGCGCACGCGGCGCCCATGCCACCTTTGGCTGGCTGCTGCGCGAGGGCTGGGAGAAGGGCAACGCCGACCAGCAAATCAAGGCAATGAAAGTCAAAACGCCAAACGCCGAGCAGAAAATCATGTACCTGTCCGGCGGTAACCAGCAGAAGGCCATTCTCGGCCGCTGGCTGTCGATGCCGATGAAGGTGCTGCTGCTCGATGAGCCGACGCGCGGCATCGACATCGGCGCCAAGTCGGAGATCTACCAGATCATCCACAACCTGGCCGCCAGCGGCATCGCGGTGATCGTGGTGTCCAGCGACTTGATGGAAGTCATGGGCATCTCCGACCGCATCCTGGTGATGAGCGAAGGCGTGCTGACCGGCGAGTTGAACCGCGATCAGGCGGACGAAGCACAGCTATTGCAACTGGCACTTCCGCGTACGCGGGCTTGAAGAATTCGAGGTGAATGATGTCGCAAATAAAAACTGCAAAGAGCTTCTGGCCGGGTTTTAACCAGCGCAAGTTTCTTGATGATTGGGTGATGCTGCTCGCCGCGTTGAGCATCTTTGTGCTCAGCGCGTTGTTTATCGATAACTTCCTCTCGCCGCTGAACATGCGCGGCCTGGGCCTGGCGATTTCCACGGTGGGCATCGCTGCGTGCACCATGTTGTTCTGCCTGGCGTCGGGGCACTTCGACTTGTCGGTGGGTTCGGTGATTGCCTGCGCCGGCGTCGTGGCGGGGATTGTGATTCGTGACACCGACAGCGTGGTGCTCGGCGTGTCGGCGGCGTTGGCCATGGGCCTGGTGGTGGGGCTGATCAACGGCATTGTCATCGCCAAGCTGCGTATTAACGCCTTGATTGCCACGTTGGCGACCATGCAGATCGTGCGCGGCCTGGCCTACATCTTTTCCAACGGCAAAGCCGTTGGCGTAATGGACGAGCGCTTTTTCGTGTTCGGCAATGGCCAATTGATGGGCGTGCCGGTGCCGATCATCATCACCGTACTGTGCTTTGTGTTCTTCGGCTGGCTGCTCAACTACACCACCTACGGGCGCAACACCATGGCCATCGGCGGCAACCAGGAAGCGGCGTTGCTGGCCGGGGTGAATGTCGATCGCACCAAGATCATCATCTTTGCCGTGCACGGTTTGATCGGTGCCCTGGCTGGGGTGATCCTCGCCTCGCGCATGACCTCGGGCCAGCCGATGATCGGGCAGGGCTTTGAGCTGACGGTGATTTCCGCCTGTGTACTGGGCGGCGTGTCGCTGAGCGGCGGCATCGGCATGATCCGGCACGTGATTGCCGGGGTGCTGATTTTGGCGATCATCGAGAATGCGATGAACCTGAAGAACATCGACACCTTTTACCAGTACGTGATCCGCGGTTCGATCCTGTTGCTGGCGGTGATCATCGACCGCATGAAGCAACGCTAAAGTCGTGCCCTGTGAAGATCAAAATGTGGGGGCTGGCTTGCCTGCGATAGCGGGTGTCAGCCTGCACATTTACTGGCTGACACGCCCTCATCGCAGGCAAGCCAGCTCCCACAGTGGATCTCCTCTGTTCAGGAGGGCTGCATTTGCCATAATGGCGCCGTTTTCGTACTTCCCAATAGGCCCGATATGCAGGAAAACGCCCACATCCCCGTCAAAGACGCCGCGCCCACCGGCACCCAGACTCTGTTGCGTGGCCTGGGCGTGGTACAGGCAGTGGCGGCCGGTGCGCGGGATCTGAAAGAGATCGCCCGGCGCATCGGCACCACCCGCAGCACCACCCACCGCCTGGCCAGTTGCCTGGTGGAGGAGCGTTACCTGCGCGTGGTGCCGCAAGTCGGTTACCTGTTGGGGCCCAAGCTGATCGAGTTGGGCTTCCAGGCCCGTGAAGAATTGCCGTTGGTGAGCCTGGCGGTGCCGTATCTGGATGAGTTGTCGGCGCTGACCGGCGACACCATCCACCTGGCGATTCGCGAATACGACGACGTGCTTTACCTGCACAAGAATCCCGGCCGTAACGGTCCGGAAATGCGCTCGCGGGTGGGCCATCGCATGCCACTGGCGCGCACGGGTGTGGGCAAGGCAATGTTGCTGGACGACTCGGTGCAGGAGTGGCAGCGCCTGTATGAAGCCAGCCTTCCGGCCGGTGGCAAGAGCCAGCAGTGGCCGCAGCACCCGGAGCAATCCTGGGCGCAGTTCGAGCAGCGCATGCGTGAATACGTGGCGGGGGGTTATGCGTTCGATCTGGAAGACAACGAACCGTCGATCCGTTGTGTGGCGGCACCGGTGCGCGATGCCAGCCGGCGAATCGTCGCCGGCATCAGCATCGCCAGTACCGTGCCCTACATGCCGCTGGAAAAAATGGCCGAGCTGATCCCTGTGATCAAACAGGTCGCAGCGCGGCTGTCAGCGGAGTTGGGCGCGAAGGCCTGATCAGGCCTTCAAGGTCGCCATGTCGATGACAAAGCGGTATTTCACATCACCGGCGATCATGCGGGTGTAAGCCTCATTGATCTGGCGGATGTCGAGCATTTCGATGTCGCAGGTGATGTTGTGCTCGGCGCAGAAATCCAGGACTTCCTGGGTTTCGGCAATACCGCCGATCAACGAACCGGCCAGCACTTTACGGCCCAACACCAGCTTGGCGGCGTTGACCGGCGGATCGACCGGTTCGATCAGGCCGACCAGAATGTGCACGCCGTCAAAGCGCAGCACGTCCAGGTAGGGGTTCAGGTCGTGCTGCACGGGAATGGTGTCGAGCAGGAAGTCGAAGCTGCCGGCAGCGGCTTTCATTTGCTCGGCGTCGGTGGACACGATCACGTGATCGGCACCCTGGCGACGGCCTTCTTCAGCCTTGCTCGCGGAGCGAGTGAACAGCGTGACTTCTGCGCCCATCGCCTTGGCGAACTTGATGCCCATGTGGCCCAGGCCACCCATGCCCAGCACGCCGACTTTGTCGCCCGCTTTCACGCCGTAGTGCTTGAGTGGCGAGTAGGTGGTGATGCCGGCACACAGGATCGGTGCGGCGCTGGCCAGGTCGAGCTTGGCCGGGATTTTCACCACGAAGTGCTCGCTGACCACGATGCTGTCGGAGTAGCCGCCCATGGTGTTGCTGCCGTCGACCCGGTCCGGGGTGGCGTAGGTCATGGTCGGGCCTTCGAGGCAGTATTGCTCCAGGTCCGCGTGGCAGGCGTCGCAGTGACGGCACGAATCAACCATGCAGCCTACGCCGACTAGGTCGCCGACTTTGTGCGCGGTGACGCTGGCGCCGACGGCGGTGACTTTGCCGATGATCTCGTGGCCCGGCATCAGCGGGTAAACGGCAATGCCCCACTCGTTGCGCGCCTGGTGGATATCGGAGTGGCACACGCCGCAGTAGAGAATCTCGATGGCCACGTCATCGGCGCGCGGGCTGCGGCGCTCGAAGGACATCGGGGCGAGGGGAGTGGTCGGCGACTGGGCGGCATAACCGATGGCGGTATACATGAGGAAACCTCGCAGCAGGAATAACTAGGGAGGCGGCGCATTCTCCGCGCCGCGCCTGAATGCGGCCATGGCGATTGCTCCGAGTCTCATGCCTATTCGTCCGGGAGTGCCCCTTGTTTGGATCCATGTGCCCTCAGACCTGCGATGATGCTCTCATCCCTTTTTCGCGAAGTTTTTTGCCATGTTGTTGACCCGCCATCTCGACGCCAACGCCACGTTGGTGGCCTTGATAAAAGGGCTTACGCCCTGCGACGGATTTTCGCCGACGAACCTTCCCGGCGTGCAGGTCTTGCGCGCCAGTTGCGACGTGGCGCGCGGCCCGCAGATCTACGAGCCGAGCCTGATGATCGTCGCCCAGGGCAGCAAGGTCGCCTACCTGGGCCCGCGTACGCTGGAGTATGGCGCCGGGCATTATTTGATCCAGGCGATGCCGGTGCCGTTTGAATGCGAGACCTTTGCCCTGCCGAACGCGCCGTTGTATGGCGTGACGGTGGGTATTGATCGGGTGGTGCTGGGCGAGTTGGTCATGGCCATGGGCATTCAGGCCGGGCCGCCGCCGGCAGCGCAGACGCTGGAATCGATGAGTTCGGTGGTGCTCGATGATGCGATGCGTGGGTGCGTCGAGCGGCTGTTGCAGTGCCTGCACGATCCGCTGGAAAGCCGGATCATGGGCCCGGCGCGGGTGCGCGAATTGTTGTTCACCGCGTTGCGTGGGCCGCAGGCCGATGTGTTGCGGGCGTTGGTGGAGCAGCAGGGGCAGTTTTCGCGCATCGCCACGTCGTTGAATCACCTGCATGCCCATTACGCCGAGCCGCTGAATATCGAGACGTTGGCAGGTTATGCGCACATGAGCGCGTCGACGTTTCACGAGCATTTCAAGCGCTGTACGTTGTTGTCGCCGGTGCAGTATTTGAAGCGGTTGCGGTTGCTCAAGGCGCAGCAGTTGCTGCTGGTGGAGGGCATGGGTGTGGCGCAGGCGGCACACAATGTGGGGTATCAGAGTACGTCGCAGTTCAGTCGCGAATATAAGCGCTATTTTCTGCGCAACCCCGGTGAAGAGCGGGCTGCATAACTCCACAAGGTACACCACCGTAAAGGTGGGAGCGGGCTTGCTCGCGAAAGCGGCCTGTCAGTTGATGAATGTGTTAGCTGACCCACCGTATTCGCGAGCAAGCCCGCTCCCACATTTGATCGGTGTTGGGCATAAAAAAGGCCCCCGTCTGGGAGCCTTTTTGGTCAAGCCAATGACTTACATATTCGGATAAGTCGGCCCGCCCGCGCCTTCCGGCGTCACCCACGTAATGTTCTGCGAAGGGTCCTTGATGTCACAGGTCTTGCAGTGCACGCAGTTCTGGGCATTGATCTGGAAGCGCTTCTCGCCGTCTTCCTTGGTGATCACTTCATACACGCCGGCCGGGCAGTAGCGCTGCGCCGGTTCATCGTAGAGCGGCAGGTTGGTGCCGATCGGGATGCTTGGGTCTTTGAGCTTCAAGTGGCACGGCTGTTCTTCTTCGTGGTTGGTACCGGAGATGAACACCGAGCTCAGCTTGTCGAAGCTCAGCTTGCCGTCGGGTTTTGGGTAGTCGATCTTCTTGCTGTCCTTGGCGAGCTTCAGGCAGGCGTAGTCCGGCTTGGTGTCGTGCAAGGTGAACGGCATTTTGCCGCCGAGGATGTTCTGGTCGAACCAGTTGAAGCCGGCACCCAGGATCGGGCCGAACTTGTGCATCGCCGGGCCGAAGTTGCGGCTGGCGAACAGTTCTTCGTAGAGCCAGCTGGCTTTGAAGCTGTCGACGTAGTTGGTCAGTTCGTCGCCGCCTTCAGACTCGGCGAACAGGCGTTCGGCCACCGCGTCGGCGGCGAGCATGCCGGACTTCATCGCGGTGTGGCTGCCCTTGATCTTGGCCACGTTCATGGTGCCCAGGTCGCAGCCGATCAAGGCGCCGCCTTTGAAGACCATCTTCGGCAACGAGTTGATGCCGCCTTTGGCCAAGGCACGCGCGCCGTAGCTGACGCGCTTGCCGCCTTCCAGGTACTGGGCCAGCACCGGGTGATGCTTGAGGCGCTGGAACTCATCGAATGGCGACAGGAACGTGTTGCTGTAGGACAGGTCGACGATCAGACCCACGACCACCTGGTTGTTTTCCAGGTGATAGAGGAAAGAACCGCCCGTGTTCTCGTTGCTCATGATGTCCAGCGGCCAACCGGCGGTGTGTACCACCAGGCCAGGCTGGTGCTTGGCAGGGTCGATTTCCCAGATTTCTTTCAAGCCGATGCCGTAGTGCTGGGCGTCGGCGTCGCTGTCCAGGTTGAAGCGCTGGATCAGTTGCTTGCCGATGTGGCCACGGCAGCCTTCGGCGAACAGCGTGTACTTGCCACGCAGCTCCATGCCTGGGGTATAGACGCCTTCTTTTGGATGGCCTTCACGGTCGACGCCGAGGTCGCCGGTGATGATCCCGCGGACCACGCCGTTTTCGTCGAACAGTGCTTCTTGAGCGGCGAAGCCTGGGTAGACTTCCACACCCAGGTTCTCAGCCTGCTGGGCCAGCCAGCGGCACAGGTTGCCCAGGGAGATGATGTAGTTGCCTTCGTTGTGCATGGTCTTGGGCACAAAGAAGTCGGGAACCTTGGTGGCGGCTTCCGGGCTGCGCAGTACATAGATGTCATCGCGCACCACGGGCGTGTTGAGCGGGGCGCCAAGTGCTTTCCAGTCCGGGAACAGTTCGTTCAGGGCGCGGGGTTCAAACACCGCACCGGAAAGGATGTGTGCGCCGACTTCGGAGCCTTTCTCGACCACGCAGACGCTGATTTCTTTACCGGCTTCGGCGGCCTTCTGCTTCAGTCGGCAGGCGGCAGACAGGCCTGCCGGGCCAGCGCCGACGATGACCACGTCGAATTCCATGTATTCGCGTTCCACAGGCTATCTCCTACTCAAGGCTCAACAGGCTTTTTTTTTAATGGGTGGAGGTTCGGTGTCGCATCCGTCATCACTGCATTCGGAGCACGCGATGACCCACCTTTCTCTCTAGGTGGCGCATTATATCTACACCACTGGCAGCGTCCAATACAAACGTTTGTTTGAATTGCTTGGAAGCTAGGTAAATCAAAGCAACGCGGCTTATGACTGGCTATTTTGGCGTATTGACCAGAATAGGCGTTCCGGTCAATATACGGTCGGTTTTGCGCATACCGTAGGCATACCGCAGGTTTCAAGAGCACGTCCAAAAGCAGGGCCAAGGCAAAACAGGTGACGCGCGTTTCATTGATGGCGCGCAGTTTACACGCCGCGATAAAGAATGACCTCTCAGTCACCACTGACGAACGGTCATCATTTCCCGTGAGCAAGGTCATCCGCCGACGTTTTTGGAGGTGCCCTTGTGTGCCGATGAGCATCAACCGCCAGGTTCGCCTAGGCGACTTTCTTTTCACCGGAGAGTAACGAGGAATCCATGAAGGTTCTTGTAGCTGTCAAACGCGTTGTCGATTACAACGTGAAAGTTCGCGTCAAGGCGGACAATTCCGGCGTCGACCTCGCTAACGTCAAGATGTCGATGAACCCTTTCTGCGAAATCGCTGTGGAAGAAGCCGTACGCCTGAAAGAGAAAGGCGTGGCGACTGAAATCGTCGTGGTTTCCATCGGTCCTACCACTGCCCAAGAGCAGTTGCGTACCGCCCTGGCACTGGGCGCCGACCGCGCCATCCTGGTTGAATCGGCTGAAGAGCTGACCTCCCTGGCCGTTGCCAAGTTGCTCAAAGCCGTTGTCGACAAGGAACAGCCTCAGCTGGTGATCCTCGGCAAACAAGCCATCGACAGCGACAACAACCAGGCGGGCCAGATGCTGGCTGCGCTGACCGGTTATGGCCAGGGCACTTTCGCCTCCAAAGTCGAAGTGAGCGGCGACAGCGTTGCTGTTACCCGTGAAATCGACGGCGGCGCACAGACCGTTTCGTTGAAACTGCCGGCCATCGTCACCACCGACCTGCGTTTGAACGAGCCGCGCTATGCGTCCCTGCCAAACATTATGAAAGCCAAGAAGAAGCCGCTTGAGTCGCTGACTCCAGAGGCTTTGGGCGTTTCCACCGCCTCCACCAACAAGACCGTCAAGGTTGAAGCGCCGGCTGCACGCAGCGCGGGCATCAAGGTCAAGTCGGTGGCCGAACTGGTCGAGAAACTGAAAAACGAAGCGAAGGTAATCTAATAATGACTATCTTGGTAATCGCAGAACACGACAACAAGGTGCTGGCCCCGGCCACCCTGAACACCGTGGCTGCCGCTGCGAAAATCGGTGGCGACATTCACGTGCTGGTCGCAGGTCAGGGCGCTGGCGCCGTGGCTGAAGCCGCAGCGAAAATCGCTGGCGTGAGCAAAGTACTGCTGGCCGACAACGCCGCTTACGCGCATCAGCTGCCGGAAAACGTTGCCCCTCTGGTTGCAGAGCTGGGCGCTGGCTACAGCCACATCCTGGCTGCCGCTACTTCCAACGGCAAAAACATCCTGCCACGCGTTGCCGCGCAGCTGGACGTTGACCAGATCTCCGAGATCATCTCGGTTGAAAGCGCTGATACCTTCAAGCGCCCGATCTACGCCGGTAACGCCATTGCCACCGTGCAGTCCAACGCGTCGGTAAAAGTCATCACCGTGCGTGCTACCGGTTTCGACCCGGTGGCTGCTGAAGGGGGTTCGGCTGCCGTTGAAGCCGTCTCCGCTGCCCACGACGCCGGTACTTCCAGCTTTGTTGGTGAAGAGCTGGCCAAGTCGGATCGTCCTGAGCTGACCGCTGCCAAGATCGTCGTTTCCGGCGGGCGTGGTATGCAGAACGGTGACAACTTCAAGCACCTGTACGCCCTGGCCGACAAGCTGGGCGCTGCGGTCGGCGCTTCCCGCGCGGCCGTCGACGCAGGTTTTGTACCCAACGACATGCAGGTCGGCCAGACCGGCAAAATCGTTGCGCCACAGCTGTACATCGCCGTCGGTATCTCCGGCGCGATCCAGCACTTGGCCGGTATGAAAGACTCCAAAGTGATCGTTGCGATCAACAAGGACGAAGAAGCGCCGATCTTCCAGGTGGCTGATTACGGCCTGGTGGCAGACTTGTTCGAAGCCGTACCCGAGTTGGAGAAGCTGGTCTAATCCAGCCGCTTCACTTATAAAGAGCCCGGTCTTTGGACCGGGCTTTTTTTTTGCGCGCCCCTTTTTATTCTGGAGAACCGCCATGGATTCGCGTCCCGTAGTGCTGGCACTGACCCTTGGATTGGCGTTACTGCCAAGCCTGGCGCTGGCCGCCGGCAAATGTGAGCGCCTGGTGATCACCGGCAGCCCGGACGCACCGCCGTTGTTATGGCGCGACCCACAAGACCCGACGCACCTGATCGGCGCCACCGCCGATGTGTTGCAACAAGTGGCCAAAGAGCTGGGGCTTAAAGTCGACCTGCTCTATGGCGGCAAACGCGCCCTGGCCCTGGACGAAGTGCGCAGTGGGCGCATGGATATTCTTGCCGATGCACCGTTGAACCTGGGTGAGTTGGAAAGCCTTGATTACATCCACCCAGCCTTGATGCAGATCGACTACCTGGTCTGGACCCGCAAGGATTCGGCGCTGGTCTATGCCACGGCGGCCGACCTGCACGGCCAAAAGGGCGCAGTCTCGGAACGCGCGCGCTTGAGTGCCGATTTCGACACCTTCGCCGGCCAACAGCTCAACCTGCAACGCTTTCCCACCTTGACGCCGGCCTTTCAAAAACTGCTGCTGGGGGAAGTGGACTACGTGCTCGCCGGGCGTTATTCGGGCATGGCCATGGCCCAGACTCTGGGCATGAGCAATGACCTGATCGCACGTGAAGTGCCTGTCGATCAGCCCGGCTTGTACCTGGCGATTTCCCACAACTCGGCCTGCAATGATCCGTGGCTGCGCGGACAGCTGGCCAAAAAGATGACAGAATTGCCCGCGTCCGGTGTGGTGCAAGCAGCAATGCAGCGCAACCTCGAGCGCTGGAAAGCGCAATTGCAGCAACCCGTCGGCACCCCAGCAAAGTAAGGATTTACAGTGACTATTCGACCTCTTTTCGCGGCCCTCGCCGTTGTTGCTTTGGCGGGATGTGCAGCCGATCCTGCGCCGAATGAGCAAATACGCCTCACCCAGCAAGCCCTGGAGCAAGCCAGCGCCGTGGGGGCCAGCGCCGACGATTCGCCTGAGCTGAAGCTGGCCGAAGACAAATTCGCCAGGGCCAAGGCCGACATGGCCGATGAGTCCTACAAGCATGCGCGCATGCGGGCCGAACAAGCCGAGTTGGACGCGCGTCTGGCCGAAGCCAAGATTCTGACCCAAAAGAGCCAAGAGCAACTGAGCGTGCTCAACACCCGCATCACCCGCCTGCGCAAGCAATTGCAGTTGGGAGAAGCCCAATGAGCCCGATGATCCGTGGTTTGAGTTGTGTCGTGCTGCTGGGCAGCGCCGCCCTGGGTGGTTGCGCCAGCCAACCGAACAGCGAGCAGGCCTTGCAACAGGCCGGCACTGATTTCCAGAAGGTCAAGGAAGACGCCAATGTGCTGCGCTTTGCACCCAAGGACGTCATTCGCGCCGGTGAGTCCCTGGCGCGCGCCGATCGTTTGTCCAGCTACTGGGGCAGCGGTGCCGACGTGGTGCATTACGCTTACCTGAGCCAGCGTTACAGTGCGATCGCCCGCGAACACACCGAACAGGGCCTCAACGCCGAGCGCGGCACCAAGCTCGAATTGGAACGCCAGCGCCTGCAGCTGGCGCTGCGCGAAAACAAACTTGCCAGCGTGCAGCAACAGGGCAAGTGGCTCGAAGAGCAAATCGCCAGCCTGACCACCACCCAGACTGATCGCGGCCTGGTGATGACCCTCGGCGATGTGTTGTTCGACACCGGCGAAGCGCAATTGGAAAACTCGGCCAACCGCACGGTGTTGAAGATTGTGCAGTTCCTGCAACTGAACCCCAAGCGCGTGGTGCGCATCGAGGGCTACACCGACAACACCGGTGGCGAGCAGGAAAACCTGAAGCTGTCGCGCGACCGTGCGCAATCGGTGGCCGACGTGCTGATGGACCTGGGGATCGATGAAAAGCGTATCCAGGTCGAAGGCTATGGCGACCAGTACCCGGTCGAAGCCAACGCCTCCGAACGTGGCCGCGCGCAGAACCGTCGGGTGGAAATTGTGTTCTCCGATGAAAAGGGCCAGCTGGGCGCTGCCCGCTAACGCCTGACGCCGATCAACCTGTGGGAGCGGGTTTGCTCGCGAATGCGGTGTTTCAGTCAACATTTCAGTGGCTGACACGCCGCATTCGCGAGCAAGCCCGCTCCCACATTTTTGTTCGGGGTCCACCCTTACAGTTTTTTCTATCACTGCCGCCCGCGCTCGACTATTCTCGCAACTGTCCCCGTACACTTCTAAACTGTGCCGGTATGTTTCACACAAAAATAAAATACCCGTGAAATCGAGTGCTGCGTCATGACCAATCTGTTGCTCTACCAACGTATCGCCCAGCAACTGGCTGAGGACATCCGCCGTGGCGTCTATCAGCCCGGTGAGCGTGTGCCCTCGGTGCGCAAAATGAGCTCCCAGCTCAACGTCAGCCACGCCACGGTGTTACAGGCCTATGCCAATCTGGAAGACCAGGGGCTGATCCGGGCGCGGCCGCAGTCGGGCTATTACGTGCACCAGACACCTGCGTTGACGGCGCCCACGCCGGACATCGCGCGGGTCGAGCGCCCGGGGTTGGTCACCCGCAGCAGCATCATCCAGCAAGTCTTGGTCGAGTCGCGCCGCGAAGGTGTGTTCCCATTGGGCGCCGCCGTGCCGAGTGTGGATTACCTTCCTGTGCGGGCGCTGCACCAGCAATTGGCCAAAGTCACCCGCTTCCAAAGCCCGCGCGCATTCAGTTACATGTTCAGCCCGGGCTTTGAGCCATTGCGCCGCCAAGTGGCGATTCGCATGCGCGACGCCGGCGTAGTGGTGGACCCCTCCGAAGTGGTGATCACCCACGGTTGTGTCGATGCGTTGCAGATGTCGTTGCGCGTGCTGACCCGCCCGGGCGACCTGATCGCCGCCGAATCGCCCACCTATTACGGTTTGCTGCAATTGGCCGATCTGCTGGGCCTCAAAGTCATCGAGATCCCCAGCGATCCGTCCACCGGCATGAGCCTTGAGGCCTTGCAACTGGCGGCCAACCAATGGTCGATCAAGGCCCTGGTGCTGACCACGCGCCTGAGCAATCCCCTGGGCGCGACCATGCCTGAGGAACGCCAGAAACAGTTGCTGCGCCTGGCCTCGGATTTCGATATCCAGATCGTCGAGGACGATATTTACGGCGAACTGATGTTCGAACTGGGCCGCACCAAGGCGCTGAAAGCCTACGACCGCCTCGACCGGGTGATCTACTGCTCGAGCTTTTCCAAGACCTTGTCTCCCGGCGTGCGCATCGGCTGGATGATTGCCGGCAAATACCAGCAGGAAATCCAGCGGCTGCAGATGTTCAGCACCCACTCGGCCTGCAGCGTGACCCAGATGGGCGTTGCGGCCTACCTGGAAAACGGCGGGTATGACCGCCACCTGCGTTATATCCGCCAGGAGTACCGCAAGAACCTCAGCGCGTTTCAGCTGGCGGTGCAGCAGTATTTCCCGGAAGGCACGCAAATGACGCGCCCCAACGGCGGCTTTATCCTGTGGGTCAGTTTGCCGGGGCGGGTCAATACCCAGGAACTGCACGTGCGCGCACTGCAGCAGGGCATCAGCATTGCGCCGGGGGTAATTTTCAGTAATACGGAACAGTTCAACCACTGTATTCGCCTCAACTGCGGCACGCCGTGGAACCGCGAAGCAGAGCGGGCGCTGATGACCTTGGGGATGCTCGCCAGCCAGCTGTGCCAGGAAACCGCAGCCGGGCTTTGAGGCCGGTGGCTGAGGCGTGTAATGGGGACAGTACCGATAGCTGGCTAATCACCAGACTTGTCATGCCGCGCACAACAAGCGAGCATATGGCCCTCTGCCGTTAATGCTGTTGGCGATATGACATCTATTTTTCGCGCTGCTGTAGTGGTTGGCCTGTTAAGCCTGTGTAACGTCGGCACCGTGCTGGCGGCAACGCCTGTGGTGTCTGAAAGCAAGCCCGCCGCCAGTACCGAGCAGGACACCCCCGCGAAAAAACCGGCGCCTGCTAAAAAAGCCCCGGCGGCCAAAAAGAAAGCCGCCACGGTGAGAAAGCGCGCACCCGTCGCGAGCAAGTCCAAGTCAGCCCATGAAGTAGCGCAGACCAAACTGCCACCGGCACAGTTGGACCTGACACTGCCTAATGAGATGGTCAGGCACTTGCAGCCCATTGGCACCCTGCCCAAGCCCAAGAGCGTGCCCTTGCTGCCGCCGATGTTTGGCGAGAAACCCTCCGACAACAGCGCGTTCCAGATCAACGGCCGCTTGCTCAGCAACGAGATGAAGCTGCAGTTGCGTAACGACGAACGTCGCGACATCGAAGGCGCGGCGCTGGATTTCGAATTCAAGCAATAAATGTCCGCGCAAAGGTGACGCCACCCATCGACCATCTGTCGCAGACTGGTCAGTCACTTTTGTTTTGTGCGAAAAACCCCTGTTAGACCATTTTAAAACGTCTGTTTAAGGGCGTACTCTAGCCCGGCCATCCACATTGAGTCGTCGAGGACCTGTTGGTCATGAAATGCCGTGAAGGCTGTGGCGCATGCTGCATTGCCCCCTCCATCAGTTCGCCATTGCCGGGAATGCCTCACGGCAAACCCGCGGGCGAACGCTGCCTGCACCTGTCGGTCGAACAGCTATGCCTGCTGTTCGGCCAACCGGAACGCCCAGCGGTGTGCAGTGATTTCAAGGCAGATCTGGATGTCTGTGGCAACGACCAGGCCGATGCGATCCGGTTGATCGGCTGGTGGGAGCAGATGACGGCGGCTTGATGGGCTTTACTATCGGAACTTCGACAATAAGGAATACAACAATGGGTTCGCTGAAACGAGTGGCTGTGTTGTGCGGTTTTACGGTGTTGTTCGCTGCCACGGCGCAGGCTGAGGACTGGCAGGTCGCCAAGGACGAGGACGGTATCAAGGTGTCCCTGAGCGAAATTGCCGGCTCCAAATACAAGGCCTACCGCGGTGTGACGCTGATCAAGGCGCCTGTCGCCAAGATCCAGGCCCTGCAGGAAGACGTGGCCGGCGCCTGCTCCTGGATCCACGAATGCAAATCGCAAAAACTGCTCAAGACCGAAGGCGACAAGAGCTGGACCTACACCCAGTTCAAGGCACCGTTCCCGGTGACCGACCGCGATTCGATCCTCGAAATCACCACGTCCAAGGCCGCCGATGGCACCGTGACCCGCAAATTGCTGGAAGTGCCGACTTACCAGCCGGAAGTAAAAGGTTACGTGCGCGTTGCCCAGGTAGACGGCTACTGGAAGCTTGTGCCAAAAGGCGACAACCAGACCGAAGTGACCTACCAGGTGCACACCGAACCAGGCGGCAGCGTGCCATCGTGGCTGGCCAACAAGTTTGTGGTGGACGCGCCGTTCAACACCTTGAAAGCCTTGAAAGAACACGCTGAAAAATAAGTGTCATTAATCAGGTGCCTCCTGACTTGAGTGGAACGTTTGCCGAGCCCTCAAGGTCCAGATAGTTGTAAGCCCACACACGGGTTTTATCGAGGAGGCACCGATGCAAAAGTGGCAGATTACCTTCGTTGATGATCACGGCGTTCAGTCCGTCGAGCAGTTCAGCTGCGACCAGAAGCCCAGCCTCGAAGACGCGGCACACATGATTCGTAACAAGCTGGTGCCAGTGGCCGCCGAACTTGACCTGAATGATTTGGAAGGGCGCAAACCCCAGCCTACGGTCAAGATTCTGAAAGACCAGAACAGTATTCAAATCCTCGACATTTCGCCCGCCGCCTGAACATTGCCTGTATGCCCTTCAAGCGCCTCTGGTGGAGGTGATAGCTTCGCGCTACTCTGCAACCGAGATCAGCGAATGAATCGCTAAGGTCTGGTCTTGTCAGCTACATGCTTGTTTTCCCGCGGTGTCGTTAATGCCGTAGCACCCGCGCCAGCAGGGCGCGGTCTTCGGGAAGCACGGAAAGTCTATCCATCAGTTTGAGGAGGACGTTTCATGAGCACAGCCTATCAAGAAGACATCAGCACCAACGTACTGCGCCGCATGAAAGAAGGCGGTTTCGACTTCTCACGGTTTCACCCCATCGAGTTCTACGCCATTTTCCCGGATGAGGAACGGGCGCGCAGGGCTGCGGGTCGATTTCGTGGGGAATCCCTGAATGCCCAGGTCAGCGCGCGCGATGATGGCGCCTGGTACCTGGAACTGAGCAAAATCATGTTCGCCACCTACGACGGCATAGGAGACTTCGAGCAAGACTTTGAAGCGGTGGTCGAGCCTTTGGGCGGGATCATCGAGGGATGGGGCGTCAAGCAGGAGGTGCGTGGGTTACCCATGTAGCGGCATTCGATGAGCAACACAGCGTATCGGCTGACCCTTGGGTCGGCCGATTTTGTTTGTGCACGCCTCACAACCGCATCCTCAATATAGCCACCCACTACGAGCCCGGCCTGCCGCCGACAGCGTCTTTAACGTCGCGATCCCCGGCAAGTCGGGCTTTTGGCTTTCTACCGCGCAAAAAAAACCACCCAGACAGGGTGGCCTAAAGGGAAGAGCGGTTCGCTGACATCTCAGGAAACATCCTGGTCAGCCGGTGTGAGGATTATCCGCAAGCGTGACCGGGCAGTGAAATCAACTCTGACTATGCTGTTGATAGTCAAAGCCCGCATTGCGATGAAGCGTGGTACGGGACAGCGGGCGTTCTGCGCACCAGGACGGTGCGCGCGGAACCCGTAGGTTATTCAACTCACTGATTTATAAGTGTTTATGCCGCTGGCACGGGCCTTGCGACGGTTCTCGCGCCCGGGTGACAAGGAGTACGGCATGATCCGCACTTATTACGATGAAATGTACGACGGGGCAGGGCAGGTCCGCCCCCATTACCGCGAGTTCGCCCGCTGGTTAGCTGAAACCCCCGCCGAACTGCTGGCCCAGCGCCGGCGTGAAGCCGATTTGCTGTTCCACCGCGCCGGGATCACCTTCACCCTTTACGGGGACGAGCAGGGCACCGAGCGCCTGATTCCTTTCGACACCATCCCGCGCAGCATTCCGGCGAGTGAGTGGCGGATTGTCGAGCGCGGCTGCATTCAACGGGTCAAGGCGCTGAACCTGTTTCTCGCCGACCTCTACCACGAGCAACGCATCATCAAGGCTGGAATCATCCCCGCCGAACAGGTGCTGGCCAACGAGCAGTACCAGTTGGCCATGCAGGGCCTGGACCTGCACCGCGGTCTGTATTCCCACATCTCCGGTGTCGACCTCGTACGCGATGGCGACGGCACTTACTACGTATTGGAAGACAACCTGCGCACACCAAGCGGTGTCAGTTACATGCTCGAAGACCGCAAAATGATGATGCGCCTGTTCCCCGAGTTGTTCGCCGCCCAGCGCATCGCGCCCATCGACCATTACCCCAACCTGTTGCTCGACACGCTGAAAAGCTCGAGCCCCCTGGATAACCCCAGCGTGGTGGTGCTGACCCCGGGGCGCTTTAACAGCGCGTTCTTCGAGCACGCCTTTCTGGCGCGGGAAATGGGTGTGGAATTGGTGGAAGGCGCCGACTTGTTCGTGCGCGATGACCGCGTATTCATGCGCACCACAGACGGCCCCAAGGCCGTGGATGTGATCTACCGTCGCCTCGATGATGCCTTTCTCGACCCACTGGCCTTCAACCCGGACTCCATGCTCGGCGTGCCCGGCCTGCTCGCGGCGTATCGCTCGGGCAATGTGGTGTTGGCCAATGCGATTGGCACCGGGGTGGCGGATGACAAGTCGGTGTATCCCTTCGTCACCGAGATGATCCGTTTTTACCTGGATGAAGAGCCGATTCTGAAGAACGTGCCTACGTTTCAATGCCGTAAGCCCGACGAATTGTCCCACGTGCTGGCCAACCTTCCGGACCTGGTCGTCAAGGAAACCCAAGGTTCCGGCGGCTACGGCATGCTGGTGGGCCCGGCGTCGACAAAAGCGGAAATCGAAGCCTTCCGTGCCCGCATCAAAGCCAAGCCCCACGCCTATATCGCGCAGCCGACGCTGTGTTTATCCACGTGTCCGACTTTTGTCGAAAACGGCATCGCGCCGCGCCATATCGACCTGCGGCCGTTCGTGTTGTCCGGCAAGGAAACCCGCGTGGTGCCCGGCGGCTTGACCCGCGTGGCCCTGCGCGAAGGCTCGCTGGTGGTCAATTCGTCCCAGGGCGGCGGCACCAAAGACACCTGGGTGGTCGAGGACTGATGCCATGTTGAGTAGAACTGCCTCGGATTTGTACTGGATGTCGCGTTACCTGGAACGCGCGGAAAACCTCGCGCGCATGCTTGATGTCAGCTATTCGCTGTCGCTGATGCCTCAGGACGGGCGCGGTGATGGCCTGCACGAATTGGCCATGCCGCTGCTGATCACCGGCACCTTGGAGGATTACCACGAGCGCCACGGCGAACTGCATGCCGAGCGCCTGCTGCACTTCTTTGCGTTGGACGCGGCCAACCCGGCGAGCATCTACAGTTGCCTCGGCGCCGCGCGCGCCAGCGCCCATGCAGTGCGTGGGCGAATTACCGCCGACATGTGGGAAAACATCAACGCCACTTGGCTGGATATTCGTGACATCGCCCAGCAAGGGCTGAGCCGCTACGGCATGAGCCGGTTCTGTGAGTGGGTCAAGGAGCGGTCGCACCTGTTCCGTGGCGCCACCTACGGCACCATCATGCGTAATGATGCGTTTCGTTTTATTCGGCTGGGCACCTTCATCGAGCGTGCCGACAACACCCTGCGCCTGCTGGATGCGCGCTACGAAATGGCCGGCGACCAAGCCGCTGCGGTCAGCGACGGCACGGCTCATGCCTACTATCAGTGGAGTGCCTTGCTGCGCGCGCTGTCATCGTTTGAGGCTTACACCGAAATCTACCGTGACGCCCCCGGCGCCCGGCAGGTGGCCGAACTGCTGTTGTTGCGCGCCGATGTCCCACGCTCGCTGCGTGCCTGCAGCGAGGAAATCGACCAGATCCTTGCCAGCCTGCCCGGCCTCAATGGCCGCCCGGCCCAGCGCCTGGCCGCCGAGATGGACGCGCGCCTGCGCTTTACTGCCATCGACGAAATTCTCGAGGAAGGCCTGCATGCCTGGCTGACCGACTTCATCCCTTTGGTCCGCCAGTTGGGCGACGCCATCTACAGTTCCTACCTGGAGGCGGCATGAGACTTTCCATCAGCCACGAAACCACCTACCACTACGAAGACATGGTGCGCGCCAGCATCCAGTACCTGCGCCTCACGCCCCACGACAGCGAACGCCAGCACGTGCTCAGCTGGCAGCTCGATCTGCCGCGCCCGGTGCGCGCGCAGGTCGACCCGTTTGGCAACATCCTGCATGTGCTGACCCTTGATGAGCCCCACGACGCCATCATCATCGGCGCGCGTGGCCAAGTGGACATCGATGAATTGCGCGAGGCTGAGCACGAAAGCCAGTCGGCGTTTCCGTTTCTACGCAGCACGCGGCTGACCGAGCCGGACGACGCGTTGCGCGGTTTTGCCCACCAGCATTGCCGTCAACGCCGCGACCGCTCTGCGTTGATCGACCTGATGCATGCGCTCAACCAGTCAATGGTTTACACGCCCGGCGCCACTGAAGTCGACACCTGCGCCGCCACGGCGTTTGCGGGGCGCGCAGGCGTGTGCCAGGACCACACCCATGCATTCCTGGCCTGCGCGCGCAGCCTGGGCATTCCAGCGCGATATGTGTCGGGGTATTTGTACACCGAAGACAGCACGCACCTGGCCAGCCACGCCTGGGCCGAAGCCTGGCTGGATGACGCGTGGTACAGCTTTGATGTGACCAACCAATTGGCGCGGCCCGAGCGACATTTAAAGTTGGCGGTGGGCCTGGATTACCTGGATGCCTGCCCGGTACGCGGCATGCGCCGAGGCGGCGGGCATGAGCAGATGCACGCCAAGGTGTTCGTGGCGCCGACGCCGGTGATTTTGGTGCAGCAGCAGTAATCTTCAGAACGCAGCAGATTAGATGTGGGAGCTGGCTGGCCTGCGAAAGCGGCGGGTCAGCTGTAAATGGGTTACTGACCGACCGCCATCGCAGGCCAGCCAGCTCCCACAGTGAGCGGTGGTGTTTTCAGAGTCTTTGCCAGGCTCAAGGCTGCTGCTTACGCCCCGCCATGTGCTTCAAATACCCCACCAGCAAATCCAGCTCACCGTCCGGCAACACACTGGCCGCGAACGCTGGCATCTTCGCCTGGGGCCAATGCCGCAGGCTCTGCGGATCACGGATATAACGCTTGAGGAAATCCCCGCTGAAATATTCCGTAGGGTTGTAGGGAATATTCAGGTCCGGCCCCACCTGCGCATCGCCGGCGCCGTTGAGGCGGTGACAGGCCAGGCAGTTTTTCTGGAACACCGCAAACCCCTGGTTGATCGGGTCATTCGCGGCGAGTTTCGGGTCAGGCAACAACGCCGGGAAACGCTCGGCCACCGTCTTCAATTGCTTGATCCCGGAGATCTGGAAAGGCCACTGCTCAGGGCTGATGTTGCCGGCTTGCGGGTCGGTCCACACCAGATAGAACGGCCCGGCACTCGGCTTGCCTTCGGCCAGCGCGGGCCAAGGATGAGCCGGGTCTTCGACCGCCAGCCAGGCACGTGCACCGTGTTTTTGCAGCAATGGCGCCGCCGTCAGCTCGGCGGCGAACCCGTCGAGGGCGACGGCTTGCAGATGATTTTCCTGCGAGAGGCCGGGCAACAGAGCCGCCAGCGGCACCGCGCGATAAGTCATCTCGCGCTTGTAGGAAACGTCATCGACGATATGCACCGTCTGCGCATCCGGATGCTTGAGCAGATCTTCGGTCTGCCAGGTTTTGCTGGCGTGGTCCAAGTCGATGGTCAACTGGGCAGCCGCAGCGGGAAGGGCCAACAGCGCGGTGAGAAAGGCGAGGATCAGTTTCAAGTGTGAGCCCGGTTTGAAGTGGCGATAGCGCCCACGATACCGGAAATCGGCACGCAAAAAGACAGCCCCTGCAACAGGACCGCTATACGCAATGCCCCGGCAGGTGCTGCCAAACGCTGCAGTCCTGATGCAATGTGTGCACGGAATGTGAGGATCGAGTCGTCACCCAATAACCTTGGTTAAATTGGGCAAGATCAGAATCAGTGTGGTGGCGAACAGAATAAGTCCCGCCTGACGTACTTTCGAATGTTTGAACATGGCTGACTGCCTTTTGTTGTTATTCCTGAGCGTCAAATGCGTGCCGGTCAATTTCAGTATCGCAACGTGACGTGTCGCTTTTCTTACAGCTGCTCCAGCAAAACCCGGCAGCAACTTCTTACTGATTGAACCTTAGAGCCCTCGTTCTGCGTGGCTTAGATCCATTTAATATCAGCTAATCAGCATTTCTACTTAAAAAGGCATGAGGCATATCGCCATCTTGGCGCCAATGCCTTGGCTAGACCGCTAAAACGATTAACCCACGCTTTCCCATAGCACCCTACCGTTCGTCCGAGCGTGAGGGTCAAAA
The DNA here is from genome assembly GCF_003852315.1 of Pseudomonas sp. LBUM920. Classification (NCBI taxonomy): domain Bacteria; kingdom Pseudomonadati; phylum Pseudomonadota; class Gammaproteobacteria; order Pseudomonadales; family Pseudomonadaceae; genus Pseudomonas; species Pseudomonas edsoni (SeqCode). The sequence continues at coordinate 4,958,545 of NZ_CP027762.1, read as the reverse complement.
GCAATGAGCGCATCCGTCATTGAAACCGTGTCAATCGGGCCTAAGGTAGGGGCACACACGCACTGCGTTCGAGGATGTCATGACCCAAGCTTTGATCTTTGATGCGATACGCACGCCCCGGGGCAAAGGCAAGGCCGACGGCGCCCTGCACAGCGTCAAGCCGGTAAACCTGGTGGCGGGTCTGCTCACCGCGCTGGCACAGCGCAGCGACCTCGACACACGCCAGGTGGACGACATCGTGCTCGGTTGCGTTACCCCGGTGGGCGACCAGGGCGCCGACATCGCCAAGACCGCCGCACTGGTGGCGGACTGGGACATCAGCGTCGCTGGCGTACAAATCAACCGTTTCTGTGCTTCGGGCCTTGAAGCGGTGAACCTGGGCGCGATGAAAGTGCGTTCCGGCTTTGAGGACCTGGTGGTGGTCGGCGGCGTCGAATCCATGTCGCGCGTGCCCATGGGCAGCGATGGCGGCGCCTGGGTGCTCGACCCGCAGACGAACATGCACAGTCACTTCACACCTCAAGGCATCGGCGCGGACTTGATCGCGACCCTGGAAGGCTTCACCCGCCAGGACGTCGACGCCTTCGCCCTACATTCCCAGCAGAAAGCGGCCAGGGCGCGTGCGGACGGTTCTTTCAACAAGTCGCTGATCGCGGTGCAGGACCAAAACGGCATTGTGCTGCTGGACCACGACGAGTTCATTCGCGGCGACTCCAGCCTTGAAGGCCTCGGCAAGCTCAAGCCGAGCTTCGAGATGATGGGCCAGATGGGCTTCGATGCCACCGCCTTGCGCGTTTACAGCCATGTGGAACGCATCCATCACGTGCACACGCCAGGTAACAGTTCCGGCATCGTCGACGGTGCCGCGCTGATGTTGATCGGCTCCGAGGCCAAAGGCCGCGAACTGGGCTTGCAACCGCGGGCGCGCATCGTCGCCACGGCGGTCACCAGCACCGACCCGACCATCATGCTCACCGGCCCGGCGCCGGCCACGCGCAAAGCTCTGGCCAAGGCCGGTTTGCGCGTGGAAGACATCGACCTGTTCGAAGTCAACGAGGCGTTTGCCTCGGTCGTCCTCAAGTTCATCAAAGACATGGGCATCGACGCTGCGCGGGTCAACGTCAACGGCGGCTCCATTGCCATGGGCCACCCGCTCGGCGCCACGGGCTGCGCGATCCTCGGCACCCTGCTCGACGAACTGGAAGTGCGCCAGCAGCGCTACGGCCTGGCCACCCTGTGTGTCGGCGGTGGCATGGGTATCGCCACCATCCTCGAACGCCTCTGAGCCCAAGGAACCTGTCATGACCGACGCCATTCGTTACGAAAAAGGCCAGGACCAGATCGTGGTGCTGACCCTCGACATGCCCGGCCAGAGCGCCAACACCATGAACGGCGTGTACCGCGAGGCCATGGCGGCCACAGTCGCGCGCCTGGAGGCAGAAAAGGACGGCATCGCCGGGGTGGTGATCACCTCGGCGAAGAAAACCTTTTTTGCCGGCGGTGACCTCAATGAATTGATCAAAGTCGACAAGGCCCACGCCAAGGAATTTTACGACGGCGTGGTGGTGTTGAAGGCCCAACTGCGCCGTCTGGAAACCCTCGGCAGGCCAGTGGTGGCCGCCATCAACGGTGCGGCGTTGGGCGGCGGCTGGGAGATTTGCCTGGCGTGCCATTACCGTGTTGCGCTGGACGACAACGCGACACAACTTGGCCTGCCGGAAGTCACCTTGGGATTGCTGCCGGGCGGCGGCGGGGTAGTGCGCATGGTGCGCATGCTGGGGTTGGAAAAGGCCCTGCCGTATTTGCTGGAAGGCAAGAAGGTGCGGCCGCAGCAGGCGCTGCAGGCCGGGTTGATCAATGCGCTGGCGAGGGGTCGCGATGAGTTGCTGGCCAAATCCCGCGCCTGGATTCTGGCCAATCCCGAGGCCAGACAACCATGGGACAACAAGGCTTATCAGATCCCGGGCGGCACGCCGTCGAACCCGAAAGTGGCGCAAATGCTGGCGATTGCACCGTCGATTTTGCGCAGCAAAACCCATGGCTGCTTCCCGGCCCCGGAGAAAATCCTCTGCGCCGCCGTGGAGGGCGCCCAAGTGGATTTCGACACGGCGCACCTGATCGAAACGCGCTACTTCACCGAACTCGTCACCGGCCAGGTGGCGAAAAACATGATCGGTACCTTGTGGTTCCAGCTTAATGAAATCAACGCCGGCAGCTCACGGCCACAAGGTTTTGCGCCGCACGTCACGCGCAAAGTCGGCGTACTGGGCGCGGGGATGATGGGCGCGGGCATCGCCTATGTCAGCGCCAGTGCGGGCATCGAAGTGGTGCTCAAGGACATCAGCCTGGCCGCGGCTGAAAAGGGCAAGGCGCATTCGGCTGCGCTGCTGGACAAGAAGATCAGCCGTGGGCAACTGACCGCCGAACAGCGCGACATCACCCTAGCGCGGATCCATCCTACGCAAGACGACGCCGACCTGGCCGGCTGCGACCTGATCATCGAAGCGGTGTTCGAAGACCGTGAACTCAAGGCCAAGGTCTCGGCCGCCGCGCAACGTGTGGTCGGCAGCGATGCGGTCATCGCCTCCAACACCTCGACCTTGCCCATCAGCGGCCTGGCCAACGCCGTGCCCGATCAAGGCAAGTTCATGGGTCTGCATTTTTTCAGTCCGGTCGACAAGATGCCGCTGGTGGAAATCATCAAGGGCGCCCACACCCGCGACGAAACCCTGGCCCGAGGTTTTGATTTCGTTCTGCAAATCAAGAAAACTCCGATCGTGGTCAACGACAGTCGTGGTTTTTTCACCTCGCGGGTGTTCGGCACCTTCACCAACGAAGGCATTGCCATGCTCGGCGAAGGCGTGGCTGCGCCGATGATCGAAACCGAAGCGCGCAAGGCCGGCATGCCGGTGGGGCCGTTGGCGGTGTCGGATGAGGTGTCGCTGAGCTTGATGAGCCACATCCGCCAGCAAACCGCGAAAGATCTACAGGCTGAAGGCAAGGCGCCGCCGACGCATCCCGCGACCCAGGTGATCGACCTGTTGGTGAATGAGTACAAACGCGCGGGCAAGGCGGCGGGCGGTGGTTTTTACGACTACCCCCAAGGGGCGCAGAAACACCTGTGGCCGGAGCTGAAAGCGCGCTTTGAACAGCCCGACAACCAAATTTCGCCACAGGATGTGCGCGACCGTTTGCTGTTTATCCAGGCCATCGAAACCGTGCGTTGTGTGGAGGAGGGTGTGTTGAGGTCGACGGCTGACGCCAACGTCGGCTCAATCTTCGGCATTGGCTTTGCCGCGTGGAGCGGCGGCGCGCTGCAGTTTATCAACCAGTACGGCCTGAACGATTTTATCGCCCGGGCGCGCTACCTGGCCGAGCAGTATGGGGAGCGCTTCTCGCCCCCGGCTCTGCTGCTGGAAAAAGCAGCGCAGGGAGACATATTCGCCTGACCTAAACGCCCTACCCTGAATCATGGAAAACCAAGGTGGGAGCGGGCTTGTCCGCGACAGCAGTGTGTCAGCCACTGCAAATTTCGGCCGATATAACGCCATCGCGGGCAAGCCCGCTCCCACATTGAGGCACTTGGCGAGACTTGCTTTGCAGGGGTGTTTCGAGGCAGGCTCTGGGGTGTGCATTATTCCCATCACCGTGTCAGGTATTTTTTATGTCGCTACGCGTCTGTATCCTGGAAACCGATATCCTGCGTCCAGGCTTGATCGATCAATACCAAGGGTACGGGCAGATGTTCAAGCGCCTGTTCTCCCAGCAGCCAATTGCTGCCGAGTTTGTGGTGTACAACGTGGTTCAGGGTGAATACCCGCCGGATGACGAGGCGTTTGACGCCTACCTGATCACCGGCAGCAAGGCCGATTCCTTTGGCACCGACCCGTGGATCCAGACCCTCAAAACCTACCTGCTTGAACGCTATGAACGCGGCGACAAGTTGCTGGGCGTGTGCTTCGGCCACCAATTGCTCGCGCTGCTGTTGGGCGGCAAGACGGAGCGCGCCAGCAAGGGCTGGGGCATGGGCATCCACGACTACAAGCTCAATGCCAAGGCGCCGTGGATGAGCCCGGTGGTGGAAGAGCTGACCTTGTTGATCAGCCATCAGGATCAGGTCACCAGCCTGCCGGAAAACGCTACCGTGATTGCCTCCAGCGATTTCTGCCCGTACGCCGCTTACCACATTGAAGACCAGGTGCTGTGTTTCCAGGGCCACCCGGAATTCATCCACGATTATTCCCGCGAGCTGCTGGAAATTCTTCAGACAACGTTGGGCGAAAAGATCTACACCAACGGCGTGGCCAGTCTGGCGCGTGACCACCACGGCGCAACCGTGGCGGAATGGATGATGCGTTTTGTGGCGCACAAGCCAGAAGCCGACGTGGCCTGAATCACGCTTGAGGCGGGGGCCGGCTGGCCGGCGGTGATTTACAACCAGCCCGACCGCTTGAAGCTGGCCCACAAACTGGTGCAGCCCACCGCAATAAACCCGAGCACCGCAAAGTAGCCGTAATGCCATTGCAGCTCGGGCATGTTCTGGAAGTTCATCCCATAAATCCCCGCCACCGCGGTGGGGAACGCCAGGATCGCCGCCCACGCGGCGAACTTGCGCTGCACCACGCTCTGGCGCGACGCTTCGAGCAATACACCAATCTCAATCGTCTGGCTGGCGATATCGCGCAAGGTGGTGAGGTCTTCCATCTGCCGTGTCACGTGGATCTGCACGTCACGAAAATACGGGCGCATGTTCTTGTCGATAAATGGGAAGCTCAGCTTTTGCAGTTCCTGACTGATCTCCACCATCGGCGCCACGTAGCGTTTAAGCCGCAGCACGTCGCGGCGCAGGCCGTGGAGGTTCTGGATATCACGCTCGCTCAGCGAGCTGCACAGCACGTTGCGCTCCAGCTCATCAATTTCGGCGTGGATCGCTTCGCTCACCGGCTGGTAATTCTCGGTGACGAAATCCAGCAGCGCATAGAGTACAAAATCTTCCCCGTGCTCCAGCAACAGCGGCCGCGCCTCACAGCGCTGGCGCACAAAGCCGTAGGACGCCGAGTGGCCGTTGCGGGCGGTGATGATGTAGCCGTTGCCGGCAAAAATATGGGTTTCGATAAACTCCAGCTTGCCGTTCTCGCGCACCGGTGAGTAGGTGACGATAAACAGCGCATCACCGAAGGTTTCAAGCTTGGGGCGGCTATGTTTTTCGAGGGCGTCTTCGATGGCCAGTTCGTGCAGGTTGAACTGGCGTTGCAAGTTGGCCAGCTCTTGGGCGCTGGGCTCTTCCAGGCCGATCCACACAAAGTGATCGGGCTTGGCGGCCCAGGCTGCGCCTTCATCGAGGGTGATATCAGTGACTTTCTTTCCGGCGCTGTAGACGGCCGCCGCAACAACTCTACCCATGGTGCTGATCGCTTCTTATTGGGAGGACAGGTGTTGGGCAGCTTAGCGTGAATGGCGTTCCCTTGTTGCTCATGCAGGCACGCTTTTTGTGGCGAGCACGCTTGCTTATGCGCAGGTGCCAAGTGCCCGCAAAAAATCACAAAGGCGCGGGTGCCCAAGCGGTCTGCAGTTCACGGTCCATCTGTGCAATACACGCATCCATCTGCTTCTGACACGCCTGCATCAACGCCGGGATGTCATCCGAAGTCAGTCCTACGGTAGGAATCGGCGGCAGCGAGCGAATGAGCACATCACCGCTGTCCCAGCGATTAAGCTGCATGTGCGTGACGTAGTTGCTGACACACACCTGCACGATTGGCACACCCGCCGCAATCGCCATATGAAACGCGCCTTTCTTGAACGGCAGCAGCCCTTTGCCCAAGTTGCGTGTACCTTCCGGGAACACCCAGATCGATGTGTCTTCATGCTGCAAAGTGCGCGTCGTGGTGAGCATCGCGCGCCGCGCCTTGTGCGCGTTGCCCCGGTCGATCAGCACATTGCCCGCCAACCAGAACAACTGGCCGAACAGCGGCACCCATTTCAGGCTTTTTTTGGCAATGCACACCGTGCGATGCGGCACCACCGTGCCCAGCACAAACAGGTCGTAGTTGGACTGATGGTTGGCGATGATCACGCACGTGCCGGGCTTATTACGCAGCGAGTCAACGTCCGCCCTCACGTTCAGTCGCAATATCCACATCGCAGGCAACCCATACAGGCGAGCGCACAAGCGACTGTTATCCGGGTTGAACGGCCGACAGATACCCAGCAGTACGCCCAGCACACCGGCAACCATAAAGTGCAGGCCCATCAACAACATACGTAACAGAAAAAGCATCGACACGGCCCATCGGGACAAAAGGTGGCGCAGTGTACGGATGTGCACTGTATTCGGCAATTGCCCCTACAGACGTAGGAGATAGGCGATGTTTAAGCACATGTTTCAACGTGTGCCGGCAACGCCCAGCTAGAGCGGTTTAAGAAGTGTCCGCTTTTTTTGTAAGAAAAAGCCCGACTCAAGGTCGGGCTTTGGCACAACTTGGGTAAGGCATCAGATCAGGTTATGGCCCTGATCCTGAATGATCGCGTCATCCAAGGCTTCCAGCAGTGCCTTGCGCACCTTCAACTTGGTGTGCTTATGGGCGTTCATGTTGATCTTCTTCAATTGGCGCGCCGCTTCCAGGGCCGCCGCGTGCAACTCTTCTGGCGCAACCACTTTATCCAGGAAGCCGGCTCCCAAGGCACCTTGCGGGTCAAACATTTCGGCATTGATGACCGACCGGTGAAACGCCGACTTGCGCAGACGATCCCGCGCCAACTCGATACCGGCGTGGTGCATGGTCATGCCGATCGCCACTTCATTCAGGCCAATGCTGAACGGGCCTTCCACACCAATGCGGTAATCGGCCGACAACAGCAGGAATGCACCTTTGGCCACCGCGTGCCCAGGGCACGCCACAATCACCGGGAACGGGTGCGACAGCAGGCGACGCGCCAACGTCGAGCCCGACGTCACCAGGCTGATGGCCTCTTTAGGTCCGGCCGTCATCACCTTCAAATCATAACCGCCCGACAGAATCCCCGGCGTGCCGGTGATGATCACCACCGCGCGATCCTTCTCGGCCTGATCCAGTGCCGCATTAAACTCACTGACCACCGCCGGAGAAATGGCATTCACCTTGCCGTTGCTCAAGGTCAGGGTCGCGATACCGTCTTCGAGGTGGTAGGCAATCAACTCACTCATGACGCGGTTCCTTGTAGGATTTGTTATAGATAGGCTGTTTATAGAAGCGCATGCGCAGACGTTACCCACCACGCCCGCCCCGGTAAAGCGCCGTGACTGACTACCCAGTCAGACTTTTCCCGCATCCCCAAGGGTAGACGGCCCGGAGCAGGGCGCAGCAGCCCCACCAAACGCGTACCGCAGATGCCCGAGAATGGCAGATTCACCGTCCCTCGCTGGGTGGGTAACGGCATAACCGTCTAAGCGCATGAAAATTCTGAAAAAAACCTTTGCCATCAGAAAGGCTTTCGACTACATTAGCGCGCCTCGACAGACTGAACTGGTTTGACGAGATACGGTGAAGTGTCCGAGTGGCTTAAGGAGCACGCCTGGAAAGTGTGTATACAAGAAATTGTATCGAGAGTTCGAATCTCTCCTTCACCGCCACATTAAGTAAACACAAACCCCTGATTTTCCTAGAGAAAGTCGGGGGTTTGTGGTTTCTGGTGTCTGGAAATTATCTCCATGGGACGGTGTGCTAGGTGGGTACATAAGTACAGCCAATAACTGAATTGGCAGGGCCGATCCATCTGCCGCTGACGACTTTGTCTATGTGTGACTGATCCCACCCAAGCGGCTATTCAGCTATCACAAGTCAGCGGCGTTCAGTCCTCAGTGCCCTTGCCCCCGGTGCGTCGTAAACCTACAACTACACTTTGTGCATCGAGCACTCTCAGGACAGCGCATGGATATCACAATTCATCGCAAGAAAGGCCTGTTTGATAGCGCTTATGGTCAAGCTATTGCGCTGGCAATCTTGTTTGACGGTAAGGTCGTAGGGCGCCTGGAAACGGGTGAAACATTATCTCTAGTCCTTCCGGATGCTTGCGGGACGTTGCAAGTCGGTCTGCTTGACCCCGCAAATTCGCCTTATGTAGGAAGCATGTCTGGTGCGCTCATATCGATCAGCAATGCTCAGAGCCTTACCCCGGGGCAAGCCGTTCAGGCTTTTTCGGTACGAACTCGCAAATGGGTGTTTTTTGATGTGCTGGGTTTGGCGGGCATAGCACCCTTTAAGCGCTGGGCGCTGGCGCTTGAGATAGATCGAAGTTAGAACGCTTCTGACAAACCGCAATTGACGGCAGTAGACCTTGGCCATGCGCCGCTTCGATTTGTAAACGGCAGGCCGTTATCAGCAAGGCGATAAAAGAACTTTATAGTGGCTGAACGCTGAATTCGAATAAGGCCGCTTATTTAATACAGGCCCTCACACGCTCGCTCGGTGAGAGAGCTTGTTTTGCGAGGGTTATCCCCATCTGCTTGGCAAATGACAAAGTCATTGATACTTGGATTGCTGTTTAAAAAAAACATCATTTTTTTAAAATAGCGCCACTCATATATTGATTCAAATCGCGAAAATCATTAACCGTCCAGGCATGGGGCGGCACCTTCACACCATTGTCCCGCAACGTTCTCGGAATCAAGTCTCCATTCGGCCGAAGTATTACCGACGATACAATAACGCCCGGATAATCACTCAGTCGTTTCTTGAAAGCAGGCGTTGTCAAATCAGGCGTAGGCGGATTGCTCTTATGCGCTAATGGTCCTGTTCCCTTGAGATCAGCGCCGTGGCACATGGCGCATCGCTGTAAGAACAGGTTTTTCCCATTGGTATTTTCCGCGAAGGACAGGGGCGTTTGGATGAGCGATAACATTCCCAGCGTAGCGATGAACACTATTTTCATTTTTATAAGGTCTTGTTGTTTGAGTCAGGGCTGAATCGAGGGGAATCCCGCAGGTGCCATTGCAGCTCAGTGTATAGGCGAGCCCTTGAATTCTAAAGCGAGGGACATGGCGTCAAATACGAGACAAACAAAACCCCCAGGTTTCTGCAGAGACCTGGGGGTTGTGGAGTTTGAAAGCGTAGCGTTCTTAGATTATGCGCGCGGCATGTCCATCCGCTGCGCAATGACATCCAGCAAGTCGCACCCGTCGCGCAGCGGAATTGAGCAGAGCAACGCAAAATCGCTGAGCACCACTGCATCACTACTTATCTCACTACGTAGTGCAAGGTTCTCAAGCACTTGGGTGACGGCCTGCAGCCGATAACTCGCGGCGTCGAGGAGTACTTCCAGCGGTGCAGTGGTATCGACAAAAAGTGCCGGTGTGGCGCTGTCGTTGCTGGTAAGGGCCATGTATTGGTTCATGAGTGACTCCATTAAGACAAAGATAAATAACCACGACGCTTTTTCACCCGCTACGGCCAAAAACGGCCGTTGCCTGGCATAGCGTTGTTTGCATTCCGTCTTGTAGTCGAGTCGCCAAACCCGGCCGCTCACACAGCGACCGAGCGACTATAAGGTTGGTCTTTGAAAAACAGGAGCGAGCTGCTTCCGAATGGGCTGTAGGACGTTGCTCAAATCGGTGCCTCAATGCCGATGCCGATGATGCACATCCGGAAAGTGCGCATGGCTATGCTTCATCACGCTGTGAACATGCACGTGACTATGTGGCTGCGCCGGGTCCCACTCCAACCCATGCTCATGCTGATGATGCTCATCATGCACGTGCCGATGCCCGTGTTCCGTCGCGTCATGCAGATGTTCGTGCGCATGCCGCTCTGTCAGGTGCAACCACACGCCCACGGCCATCAGCGCCGACGCAATCCAGAACGCCACCGTCACCGACTCCCCGAATGCCAACAGGGCAACCGCCGCCCCAAGGAACGGCGCCGTCGAGAAGTACGCTCCGGTGCGCGCACTGCCCAGCCCGCGCAAGGCCAGGACAAACATGACCAGGCTGATGCCGTACCCGAGAAACCCCACCAGCAAGATCGGCGCCAGCTGCGCCACACCCGGCATCTGCGCCCCGAGGTACAGCGCGAGGCTGCAGTTCACCGCCCCGGCAATCAAACCTTTGGCGCCGGCGATGAACAATGCGTCCGCCGCAGACACCTTGCGCGTCAGGTTGTTATCGATGCCCCAGCACAAACAGGCGACTGCCACGGCCACCGGCCCGAGCCAATCGTGGCTGGCGCCGCCGGCGTCGGACCAGGACAGCACCACGCCGCCCAGCACAATGGCGATCATCCCGAACACAATGCGCCGGTCGGCATTTTCTCTGAACACCCGCCAGGCGATGACGGCGGTCAACACCGATTCAAGGTTGAGCATCAGCGAGGCGGTCGTGCCGGCGGTGCGGGTCAGGCCGAACATCAGTGCCACCGGCCCGAGGATACCGCCGAACGCGATGGCGCCGATCAGCCACGGCCATTCCGCCGGGGTGAGCCCGGTGGGTTTCCAGCCATGATCACGGATCAGGCGCACGCCTGCGAGGCCGACGCCGCTGCCGAGGTAGAGCAGGCCGGCGAGCAGTATGGGCGAGAGGCCCAGGCCGAGGGTTTTGGCGAGCGGGGTGCTGGCGCCGAACAGCGCGGCAGCGGCGAGTGCGTAAAAGATACTGAGGTTCATGGGCCGTCCTCGAAGGTCTGGCCCATGATACGTCGCTTGTCGGGCTCAAGGCCCTGACAACTTCCTGCTTATTGCGCGGTTTTCAGCTTGATCACATCACCGGAGATTTTGGTGGTGTAACCGCTCAGCACCCAGGCCCAGAACCAGTTTTCCTGCACTTGGGTGTTGATCAGCGCGTCGCCGCCTTTGGCCTTGATGGCCGCAGTCTGGGCGCGCACGAAGCGGCTGTTCTGGCCGATCGGGATGACGCCGAACAACATGATGCCGGTAGCGCTGGCTTCACTGTGGCCCAAAACGGTGTATTGGCTGCTGTCGTACTGCGGGGATTTGATGGCGGTGCCGGTGCAGCCTGCGAGGGTAAAACCGAGAACAGCTGCTGCAACCACTTTACTGACGTACTTCACTGTGTAACTCCATGGACTGACCCTCGAGATTCAATTCTCGAGGGGGCGCCACTTTAATCTGCACAGTGGCAGATTGAAATCAATTGCCCGCAATTTCATCTCAGGCTTGCACGTAGACCCACGCTGTCAGGCCCGAAGCCAATGCCACTGATACACGCTTGTAGTCCGACACCTCGTAGGCATCGGCTGCCGCCAGTTCCTGCTCGTTGATCTGAAACACCATGCCTTCAACGCTGGCAGCCTGTTCTTCGGTCGGCGCGACAATCGGGTGGTGCGTCTTGCCGCTGGTGGCCAGCACTTCGGGGTCGGTGATTTCGACCCAGCTTTGCGAATAGCCGAGCATCGCGTCGTGCTGGCCGACCAGTTCCCGGCCAAAGTTGGCCAGTTGCACGGCCTTGTCTTGCAAGGTGCCGTAGGAAAACAACAGCACGGGGAATTGGGTGGAGTGTTCCATGGGTATTCCTTAAGCGAGTAGGTCTTCGTAAAAAGCGCCGTAGGGCTTGCTCGGGTGGGCAATCTGAATTTCCAGGATCCACAGCCCGGCGTTCGGGCAATGCTCGAAATCTCCCAGGTCACCGCCACGGTGGATCGCGTGAGGAAAGTCGCTGACGCGGTGGCCCTTGATGTCCAGGTTCAGTTGCCAGCCCATGGCCTTGGCGTGTTCCTCGGCGTAGCGGTACAGCTCAAGGCCTACGACCTGGTCATTTTTCCAGCGCGATTGTACGCGCTCGAACAGTACTTTGGCGGCGCTGGCGCAGGCGATCATTTCAGGGTCGTTGCCGGTGGTGAAGGTAGCGCCGGCGTCACCTTCGTGGCCTTGCCAGACGGCGCCCATGTCGATAAAGAAGATATCGTTTTCACCCAGCACCGGGTCGCCGTCCGAGCGCTGGTTGAAAGCCTTGAGGGTATTGGCGCCAAACCGCACCAGCAGCGGATGCCAGATGCGTTGCATGTCGAGCTCGGCAAGTACCTGTTTGCCCAGCTCACGCGCTTGGGATTCAAGCATGCCGGGGCGAATGCGTTGGGCGAGGTGGTCGATGGCTTGCCACGTCATGGCTTGGGCGTAGCTCATGGAGTCGATACTGTAGGCGGCGCCCACGGCTTCTTTGGGTTGTGCAGTCACCGGTTTCCCCTCGCATTGAACAGCATCAGGCGTTATGCGTTTTACTATATAGCGATGTGATGGCTGAACCCAACTCCGAAAACACCGCAGAGCCCATGTGGGAGCTGGCTTGCCTGCGACAGCGGTGGCACAGCAACATTAATGCTGCGTGACCCACCGCCATCGCAGGCAAGCCAGCTCCCACATTTTTGACTGTGTTCAGTCTGTCAGAGGTGCAACCACGCCAGGCCACCCAGCACCACGGCGACCCCGCCAGCGGTATAGGACATGCGTTTGAGCCACTCCTTGCGCGTCAGCAACGTAATCGCCGCCAACGAAATCGCGATCTGAATCGCCGTCATCGCCTGCGCCCAACGGTGATGCTGGTGCAGCGCCTCTTCGGATTTCTGATCCCATTCCTTGGAGGTCGCCTCAAGCTTTTCGGCCTGTTTGCGCACGTCTTCCTTCTGGCTCTTGTAACGCTCGATCTCATCCTTGTAATGCGCAGCGTCCACGCCGGGAATATGCGTGGCCAGTTCGGCCAGGTTCTGCCGGCTGGATTTGGCCTGGTAGTAGTTCCACTGGTTGGCGGCTTCGGTCTTGATGATGGCGGCGTTGTTCTTGTCCATCGCCGCCTCGCTTTCGGTGGAGCCGGCCTGGTAGCTGAGCATGGCGCCGAGGGTGGCCATCAGCGCGGTCATCACGGCGATGCGGCTGGCGAAATTGTCACCGCGCCCGTGCGCATGTTCGGTGGTGTGTTCGATGTGTTTTTCGTGGGGGCTGGGAACTTCGAAGGCTTCGGACATGGGGGCGTCTACGAACGGAATGAGGGAGACTGATTCTTTACCAACCAAGCTGTCTCAAGCCTGTACGTAATGCTGCAAACCTGCGACCAGCGCATCAAAGGTCACCCGGCAGCGCGGGCTGTTGCGCAGGTCTTCGTGCATGGTCACCCAGGTGTCCATCTTGAACGCGAAACCTTCAGGCAGCACCCGGTGCAGGCGTGGGTTCTGCTTGGCCAGTTGCACCTGGCAGCCGCCGATACCGGCACCCGCGCGGATCAGCGCCAGTTGCGCCAGGTCGCTGTCGCTGCTGATGGCGAAGGCGCTGCGTTCAAAGCCCTTGATGGCCAGGCTGCGGATAAACGCGTTCTCTTGGTCGAAACCGATCACGGAATGGCTGACCAAGTCCTGCATTTGAAGTGGGGTGCCGCGTTCTTGCAGGTAATCATCGCGGGCGTGCAGGCCCACTTCGATCAAGCCGACACGCCGCGCCAGCAATTGCTCCTGGCTGGGGCGGACCATGCGCACGGCGATGTCGGCCTCCAGTTGCAGCAGGTCGATCAGGCGGTTGGTCAGGATCAGTTCAACCCGCAGGTGCGGGTGCTGGCGGCGCAGCGCGGTGATGATCGGCGGCAGCACTTCCACGCCGATCACTTCACTGGCCGAGACCCGCACCACCCCGCGCACTTCATCGCCTTGAGAAGACGCCGCGCGTTCCAGGGCGGCGGCGGTGCGCTCCATGGTTTCAGCATGGGCGCGCAGGGTGTGCGCCACCGCAGTTGGCAACAGCCCCGTCGGTGAACGGGTAAAAAGCACCACGCCCAGCGCCGTTTCAAGCGCGGCAATGTGCCGACCGACCGTGGGCTGTGTGATGCCAAGCTGCCGTGCGGCCCCCGACAACGAACCTTCCTTGAGTACACCAAGGAACGATCGGTAAAGCTCCCAACCAATATTTGCGGCCATGCATAAATGTATAGCGGCTGGATGCTCTTCGGCAATTTATCTATAGCCACGCTGCACACAATATGGCCTCACCAACAACGTGGGAGAAGGTCATGGGAAAGGTTCTGGTACTGGGTGCAACGGGCGGAATTGGCGGCGAAGTGGCGCGGCAGATGCGTGCGGCGGGCTGGGAGGTGTGTGCGTTGACCCGGGATGTGGACAAGGCGCGGCGTGAGAACGCGGGCTTTTCCTGGATCAAGGGCGACGCGCTCAATCGTCAGGAAGTCCTCGCTGCCGCCCATGGCTGTGCGGTGATCGTGCATGCGGTCAACCCGCCGGGCTATCGCAACTGGGCTGAATTAGTGATGCCGATGATCGACAACACCGTGGCGGCGGCCATCGCCGAGGGCGCGACCATCGTGTTGCCCGGCACGGTCTACAACTTCGGTCCGGACGCATTTCCCGTGCTGCACGAAGACTCGCCGCAACACCCGCAAACCCGCAAGGGCGCGATCCGGGTGCAATTGGAGCAGCGTTTGCAGCAGGCTTCCCGCCAGGGCGCGCGGGTGTTGATCGTGCGGGCCGGGGACTTTTTCGGTGCCCGCGTGGCCAACAACTGGTTTGCCCAAGGCCTGGTCAAACCCGGCGAGCCGGTGCACGCCGTGAGTTATCCGGGCGCGCCGGGTGTGGCGCACCAATGGGCGTACTTGCCGGATGTGGCGCGCACCATGCTCGAGTTGATTGAGCGCCGCGAAACCCTCGAGGCGTTCGAGCGTTTTCATATGGCGGGGCACGTGGACACCGATGGCACGCAGATGACCCAGGCGATCCAGCGTGTGGTGCTGCGCAGGACGGGTCATCAACCCCGCGTAGGCCGCTTCCCGTGGTGGTTGATGAAACTCATCGCGCCCTTTGTCGTCACCGTCCGCGAGATGCTGGAGATGCGTTACCTGTGGCAAACCCCGCTGCTGCTCGATAACAGGCGACTGGTTGCGGCACTGGGGCAGGAGCCGCACACGCCGCTGGAACAAGCGGTGGAAGCCACATTGGCCGAGCTTGGCTGCCTGCCTACGCCCGTCTGATCAGGCGCACATACACCGCGAGGTTGATCAGCAACACCAGCGCGCCAAGCACCAGTTGAATGTTCGGAGTCAGCCCGGCCGGGTAGATCAGCGTGACGATGTAATGCTCGATAAACCCGCCGCCATAACCGTCCTGCCCGGCGAGGTGGCGAAACAGGTTTTCCCAGCGAGTCAGCGGGCAGGGCAGGTGAAACACTTCCACGGCCACGCCCCAGGCGGCAGCGGGCAAGTGCAGCCACATGACTGGCCGCCACTTGAGCGCCAGCAGCCCGCCGAACAGCACGAAGAGGATGAAACACAGGTGAAACAGCACCAGGCTGTCGGCGGCAACGCGATAGAACATGTGTGGGTTCGCTTTTAAGGTGGGCCCGTCTCAGGCGCCGAGTTGTGCTTGCAGGTAGTCGATAAACACGCGCAGTTTTTTCGGCGTATTAGTGCGGTTGAAGTAGTACAAATACAACGCGCTGTGCGTGATCCAGTCGCCCAATACTTCCACCAATTCACCGCTGCGCAAATATGGCTCGACGCTGGAGCGCGCCACATACGCGAAGCCGAAGCCGTCCAGTGCGCCCTTGATCATCAGTTCGATGTCATTGGTGGCCAGCCGGCCTTTGACCGTGACGCGCATCGGCTTGCCGTCTTTTTCGAAATCCCAGCGGTGCATCAAACCGGTCTGGGCACTGCGGTAGTTGACGCAGTCGTGCTCAAGTAAGTCGTGCGGATGGGTCGGGGTTTTGCGCCCCTGCAAGTAACCCGGCGTGGCGACGATGACAAAGCGCAGCTGCCGGGCGACCGGTATGACCACCATGTCCTCGGCGAGCACGTGGTCATAGCGGATGCCCGCGTCAAAGCCTTGGGCGACGATATCCACCAGGGCATTGTCCACGGCCACTTCCAGGTTGATCCCCGGGTGCGCGCGCAAGAAACCCTGCAGCAACGGTTGCAGCACCATCCGGCTGGCGGTGGAGGGCACGTTCAGGCGCAGGGTGCCACTGGCCTCGACGGTGGCGGCGGCGACGCTGTGCAAACTGGTTTCCAGCTCTTCGAGCAGCGGTGTGATTTTTTCCAGCAACTGCGCACCGGCTTCAGTGAGGCTGACACTGCGAGTGGTGCGATTGAGCAGGCGCACGCCCAGCTGTTTTTCCAGGGCGCCGACGCGCTGGCTGACGGTCGACACCGACAGGCTCACCGCATCGGCGGCCTGGGTAAAGCTTCTGGCGCGTGCAACCTGCAGGAACAGGCGCAATTGCTGAAAATCAGGCGTGTCCATTGTGTGGTTTTTCCGTAAGGGTCTTGTGGATTATGCATCTTTTTCACAAGAACGCTGGCGCGCATACTTTTTCTACACCCACGAGGAAGGCCCCTTCATGACCGATTCAACTGCAAAACCTGTCTGGTTTATCACCGGTTGTTCCACCGGTTTCGGCCGCCAATTGGCGCTGCACACCTTGAGTCTGGGTTACCCGACGGTGGTCACCGCGCGCAACCCGCAACAGGTACAAGATATTGTTGCCGGGCATGAAGACAAGGCACTGGTGCTGGCGCTGGACGTGACAGACCAGGCCCAGGTCGAGGCGGCCGTGCAGGCGGCTCAGGCCCGCTTCGGGCATATCGACGTGTTGGTCAACAATGCCGGTATCGGCTATTTCGGCGCGTTTGAAGAAAGCGACCTGGATGAAGTGCGCCGCATGTTCGAGATCAACGTCTGGGGCCTCAGCGCCATGACCCGTGCCGTGTTGCCGGGCATGCGCGCCCGTCGCTCGGGCACGGTGGTGAATATTTCCTCGGTAGGCGGGATTGCTGCGTTCCCGTCCTTGAGTTTCTATAACGCCACCAAGTTCGCGGTGGAAGGCTTGTCCGAGGCGCTCTCCCAGGAAGTCGCCCCGTTGGGCATCAAGGTGCTGCTGGTCGAGCCGGGCCCCTTCCGGACTGACTGGGCCGGGCGTTCAGCCAATGAGGCGCCTCACGCCATCGATGACTACCGCGACACAGCCGCGGCGCGTACCAGCCGCGTGCGTAACTACAGCGGCAAGCAGCCCGGTGACCCGGTGCGCGCAGCCCATGCCATCGTCAAGGCGGTGGAAGCCGAGCAACCGCCCTTGCGCTTGTTGTTGGGCAAGGCCGCGCTGGGTTTTGCGCGCACCAAGGTCGAGGCGTTGAGTGCTGATTTTGACGCCTG
Organism: Pseudomonas sp. LBUM920; assembly: GCF_003852315.1. Taxonomy (NCBI): domain Bacteria; kingdom Pseudomonadati; phylum Pseudomonadota; class Gammaproteobacteria; order Pseudomonadales; family Pseudomonadaceae; genus Pseudomonas; species Pseudomonas edsoni (SeqCode). Next base: position 4,941,419 of record NZ_CP027762.1, on the reverse strand, counting down.
GGCCGCGGTCACTGAGGGCGCGGATTTCCCTGAGTAAGGCCTGAGGGGGAAGGGCTGTGGCGGTCGCAACGGTTGCTTGCAGGCAACCATGACCGATATTGTGCTGAATCCTTTTAGTCCTTCCCCCAAGGTTCTGTTGTGATGAATGCACCGCGTATTGCAGTCGGTCCAATCAAGGCCGTGATTTTCGATATGGACGGGTTGTTGCTGGACACTGAAGGCATCTACACCGAAGTCACGCAGATCATCGCCGAACGTTACGGTCGCACCTATGACTGGGGGATCAAGCAGCACATCATCGGCCGAGGTGCGCAGGACCTGGCCGACTATGTGGTGAAAGCGTTGGACTTGCCGATCACGCCGGCGGAGTTTCTGAAAATTCGCGAACCGCTGATGAGCGAACGTTTCCCCAAGGCCCTGGGCATGCCCGGCGCCGAAGCGCTGGTGCGGCACTTGAACGCGCATAACATCCCGATTGCGGTGGGCACCAGCTCGTCGCGTCATTCGTTTGGCCACAAAACCACGTTGCACCGTGAATGGTTTGGCCTGTTCGGCACCATCGTCACCGCTGACGACCCGGAAGTCGGCGCCGCCAAACCGTCACCGGATATCTTCCTCACCGCTGCGCGCCGCTTGGGCGTAGCCCCAGAAGATTGCCTGGTGTTCGAAGATTCACCGTTTGGCGTAACGGCCGCAAAAGCGGCCAATATGACGGCCATCGCCGTGCCGGATGAAGCCATGGCCGACAGCAAGTACGCGCATGCCGACCAGATCATCCGCAAACTCGCAGACTTTGACCTGGCCGCCTACGGCCTCCCACCCATGCGCTGACTCAACACCGTCAAAAAATGTGGGCGCTGACGGGCCTGCGATGGCGACCTGAGGACGCCATCGCAGGCCAGCCAGCGCCCACATTGGGTTGTGCTGTTCTCCAACCCCTTAGGCGCTGAAGCCACCATCGATGGTCAAGCTGGCACCCGTGATATACCCGGCTTCCGGCCCCGCCAGATACGCCACGAAACTGGCAATTTCCTCCACGTGGCCATAACGTCCCACTGCCATCAACCCGATCAATGTTTCGGCAAATTCGCCATTCGCCGGGTTCATATCGGTGTCCACCGGCCCAGGCTGCACGTTGTTAATCGTGATGCCACGCGGCCCCAGGTCCCGCGCCAAGCCCTTGGTCAGCCCCACCAGCGCCGCCTTGCTCATTGCGTACGGCCCGCCGCCGCCGAACGGCATGCGCTCGGCATTGGTGCTGCCGATGTTGATCACGCGGCCGCCTTCGCTCATATGTTTGGCCGCTTCCTGCGTGGCAATGAACACGCTGCGCACATTGATCGCCAGGGTCTGGTCGAAGTCTTCCAGCTTGAAGTCTTCCAGTGGCGCGATGGCCAGGACTCCGGCGTTGTTGACCAGGATATCCAGGCGCCCGAAAGCGTCGACGGTGGCGTTGACGGCGGCGCGAATCGCTGTGGCATCGGCGCTGTCGGCCTGTATCGCCAGGGCTTGGCCGCCTGCGCTGATCACGCTGTTCTGCAACGCTTCGGCTTTTGCGGCCGAGCTGACGTAGGTAAAGGCGACGGCTGCGCCCTGCGCGGCCAGGCGTTTGACGATGGCGGCACCGATGCCGCGGGAACCGCCTTGAATCAAGGCGACTTTGCCAGTGAGGTTGTGTGCAGTCATGTCGATCTCCAAGTAGTTGATGGGGTGAGTATCGACCTCGTCCCGCCGCCCCGGTAGACCGTGATTGCTATAGTCTGTGTAAACCAAAAGTTTGCAATGGGGCGATATGGAAAGCTTTGGCAGTATCGAATGTTTTGTGCGCAGCGCCGAAGGCGGCAGCTTTGCCGAGGCCGCCAGGCACTTGAGCCTGACGCCGGCGGCGGTGGGTAAAAGCGTCGCCAAACTGGAGGCACGCCTGGGTGTGCGGCTGTTCCAGCGCAGCACCCGACGCCTGACCCTGACCGAGGCCGGCAAGCTGTTCCTCGAAGAGGTCAGTGGCAGCCTCACCACCATCCAGAACGCCGTGGCCAACCTGGCCAGCGCCGAAGGGCGGCCGGTGGGCACGCTTAAAGTCAGCATGGGCACGGTGTTCGGCAATCGTTATGTGGTGCCGCTGCTGGCGGAGTTTATGCGGCGCTTTCCGGACATCAGCCCGGATTGGCATTTCGATAACCGTCAGGTCGACCTGATCGGTCAAGGCTTCGACGCTGCCATCGGCGGTGGTTTTGAACTGCCCCAGGGCGTGGTGGCGCGCAAGCTGAGCCCCGCGCATCGAGTGCTGGTGGCCTCGCCGGATTACCTGGCGCGACGCCTGCCGGTGCACGCGCCCGAAGATTTATCGCGGTGCCTGGGCATCCTGATCCGCTCGCCGCAAACCGGCCGCGTGCGCACCTGGCAACTCACCGGCCCGGACCGTGAACAACGCCCGCTGGTGCTCAAACCGCGCATGACCATGAGCGACTCCGAAGCCGCCTGCTGCGCCAGCGCTCAAGGCCTGGGCATTGCGCTGGTGAGCATGCCGATGGCCGTGCCGTTTCTGGACAGCGGTGCGGTGGTGCGGGTGTTGCCCGACTGGTACGTCGACGACGGCAACATCTCCCTGTACTACGCCGAGCACAAACTGCTGCCCGGCAAGACCCGGGTGTTTGTGGATTTCATCATTGAGCAGTTTGCCGAGCAGCAACTGGGGCGACGGTTCAGCGCCATTTGATCACGGCGGCCTACCGAGGCGCGGCCATCGCGGGCAAGCCCGGCGCCCACTTTTAATCGCATTCCCCTGTGGGCGCCGGGCTTGCCCGCGATGCAGGCGGAGCGGTCTACCGGCCGAATTGACCCGGCCAGCCAATCACTTTCTTCGGCCTCGGCGTGGCATACGTCCTGATCTTCGACGTCGACAACCCCAGCCGCACCAGCGATTCGGCAATGGTCACCGCGGCCGTCACCCCATCCACCACCGGCACGCCGGTGCGCTGGCGAATCTGTTCATCCAGCCCGGCCATGCCGCCGCAGCCCAGGCAGATCACCTCCGCCTTGTCTTCGTGAATGGCCCGTTCCGCCTGACGCACGATGGCTTCCATCGCCGCCAGCGGGTCTTCTTCCAGTTCCAGGACTGCCATGCCACTGGCGCGTACCGAGGCGCAGCGCTGGTACAGGCCGGCGAGTTTCAGGCGGTCTTCAATCAGGGGCACGGTGCGATCCAGGGTGGTGACTACTGAATAGGCATGTCCCAGGAACATTGCTGTGCTGGCGGCTGCTTCCGTGATGTCCACCACTGGCACGTTCAACAGCTCCTGCAACCCTTCACGGCCATGTTCGCCATAGCCGGCCTGGATCACCGCATCAAACGGCTGGTCGTAGGCCATCACGCGGTCCATCACCGCGATGGCGGCCAGGTAGCTTTCGAAATTGCCTTCCACTGATTCGGCGCCGAAGTACGGCGTGAGCCCGACAATCTCAGTGCCTGGCGAGGCGACGGCCCGCGCCTGCTGGGCAATGGTTTCAGTGATGGATTCGGTGGTGTTGACGTTGACCACGAGGATACGCATGGAATGTCCTTGATTAATGACTGACGTTATCGACTGCAATGCTTTCGCCGCTGACATCGGCGTAGTGCGGCCGACGCTTGGCGATCAAGAGGTACAACAGCCCTGCAATACCGGCGCCAAACAGCCAGGAAAACGGGGCGACGCTGGCAAAACCGGGCAACAGCGCCAGCAGAATTGCGATCACCGCTGCGGGAATAAATGCCGCGACCGCACGTAAATTGACTCCGCGGCTGTAGTAATAAACGCCATTGGGGTCTTCGCTATACAGCTGCAATACGTCCACCTGGCTTTTACGGATCAGCCAGTAATCGACCATGATCACCCCGTAAAGCGGCCCCAGCAGTGCGCCCAGGCCCGAGAGGAAATACACGATCACCAGCGGGCTGTTGTAGAGGTTCCACGGCAGGATCAGCACTGCCAGCGTGGCGCTGATCAACCCGGCGCGCCGAAAGTTCAGGTACTTGGGCGCCAGGTTGCTGAGCACAAACGCGGGGGCGACGAAGTTGGCCATGATGTTGACGGCCACGGTAACGATCAGGAAGGCCAGGCAGCCGAGCACCAGGAAGAAGGTATTGGGAATGGCTGCGATGATTTCGGTCGGGCTTTCGATCACCCGGCCATTGAGCTGGAACTGCCCGCCGCAGAGCAGCACGGTGATTGCGGCAAACACCAGGATATTCACCGGCAAGCCCCAGAAGTTGCCGACCAGAATGGTCTTGCGGCAGGGAGAGGAGCGGGCGAAGTCGCAGAAATTGAGGATCAGCGTGCCGTAGATCGTCAGCCACAACGCGCCACCGGCAAAGATATTGCGCCACATCTCGCCGCCGCTCAGCGGCTCGCGGATCGACCAGGCAATATTGCCGCCGACCTGGAAGTACATCCAACCGGCGAGCGAGGCCACCGTCACCAGAATCACCGGCCCGGCGAACGCCTCGTAGCGGCGCACCATTTCCATGCCGTAAGCCAGGATCACCAGCTGCACAAACCAGATCGCCACGAAACAGGCCCAACCGAGGGTCGACAGGCCGAGGATGGAGTTGTGGTCATAGTCGGCAAATCCTGGATGAATGGCCGACAGCAGCACGCGGAAAACCACCGAGGCCAGGTAGGTCTGGATACCAAACCAGGCAATCGCAATGACCGCACGAATCAGCGCCGGAATCTGTGCACCGTGGATGCCGAAACTGATGCGGCTGATCACCGGGAAGGGCACTCCGGTCTTCTGGCCCATAAACCCCGACAAGTTCATGAAGAAATACACCAGCGCTGCGCCGATCCCCAGCGACATCAGAATCTGCCAGCCGCCAAGGCCCAAGGCATACAGGCCGATGGCAAACGAATAGTTGGCGATGTTGTGCACGTCATTGGTCCACAGCGCAAAGATGCTGTAGCGGCCCCAACGTCGGCCTTCAACCTTGGTGGGCGTCAGGTCTTTGTTGTGCAAGCGCGGGCTGAGCACGAGCGGGCCGGGGCTTGCGGCCACAGGGTTCAGGACGGAGGAGGGCAGATCCAGTGCGATGTTATTCGAGAGGCTTGTACGCATTCCGGCAGGCTCCGGCGCATCTGCTGCAACGTCGCAGATGGCAAAGTGTATGTAGGTTTTGTATTTATTGTATACAAAGCGTAATTCACCTTAAGCCACATGCGTGCCAGTTTTCGATCTATAAAAACGGTGTTTAATTTCGTTTTTAGTGATTATTAAAATAACTATCTGAATTTAAAGCGATATAAATTGACCGTTTGAACAGGTATTTATTTTTAAATGGGGAGGCGCGCTATTGGATAGGCAAACAGCACGCGGGGAGGGGTGTTACGTTTTGGTGCGGTGAAATATGAATTGCACACATAAATGGCACCGATAGTTACATAGGTGTGTACAAAATTTTGTCCCTCATAAAGCAAATGTGGGAGCGGGCTTGCCCGCGATAGCGATCTATCAGCCAACAATTCATTGACTGACACACCCTCATCGCGAGCAAGCCCACTCCCACATTTTTTTCTGCGACAGACCTCAGGCCTTGCTGATGATATTCCCGGCGTGCAGCCCGCATTCCTTCTGCGTGGCTTCTTCCCACCACCAGCGGCCTTCACGCTCATGCTGGTTCGGCAATACTGGCCGGGTGCACGGCTCGCAGCCGATGCTGATAAACCCGCGCTCATGCAGGCTGTTGTACGGCAGCTCAAGCATGCGGATGTAACCCCAGACTTCCTCGCTGGTCATTTGCGCCAGCGGGTTGAATTTGTACAGGGTGCGCTCGGGTGTAGAGAACGCCGTGTCAATTTCCAGCGCCGCCACCTGGCTGCGGGTGCCGGGGCTCTGGTCACGGCGTTGGCCGGTGGCCCAGGCGCTCACGCCGGACAGTTTGCGCCGCAGCGGTTCGATTTTGCGCACACCGCAGCACTCGCCATGGCCATCCTTGTAGAAACTGAACAGGCCCTTTTCCTTGACGAAGGGTTCCAGTTTGCTCTGGTCCGGCGAGATCAGTTCGATGTCGATCTTGTAGAAATCGCGCACCTGTTCGATGAACCGGTAGGTTTCCGGGTGCAGGCGCCCGGTGTCGAGGCTGAACACCTTGACGTTCTTGTTCAGCTTCCAAGCCATGTCTAGCAGCACCACGTCCTCGGCGCCGCTGAAGGAAATCCACAGGTCGTCACCGAACTGGCTGAACGCCAGTTTGAGAATGTCCTGGGCGGATTTGTTGGCGTAAGTCGTGGCGAGTTCAACGACGTCGAAGGCTTGGTTCATCAGGACGGTTCCTACAGGTCAGTGGCGCTGAGCGCTCTATAGGGAAGCGATGGTACCAAAATCCGCCCTGCGTTGCGGCGCAGAGCTTGAGTCGCTAGAGTTCGGCAGTCCTTTTGCTCGCTCAACTAACAACATCTAAATGGGAGTGTCTTGTGGAAATTGCCTGTCTTGACCTGGAAGGGGTGCTGGTTCCGGAAATCTGGATCGCCTTCGCCGAAAAAACCGGTATTGAATCCCTGCGCGCCACGACCCGCGACATTCCCGACTACGACGTGCTGATGAAGCAACGCCTGCGCATCCTCGACGAGCATGGGCTCAAGCTTGCCGACATCCAGGAAGTGATTGCCACCCTTGAGCCGCTGGACGGTGCCATCGAGTTCGTCAACTGGCTGCGCGAGCGTTTCCAGGTGGTGATCCTGTCCGACACTTTCTACGAATTCTCCCAACCGCTGATGCGCCAGCTGGGCTTTCCGACCTTGCTGTGCCACCGCTTGATCACCGACGAAAACGACCGGGTGGTGAGTTACCAACTGCGTCAAAAGGACCCGAAGCGCCAATCCGTGCTGGCATTCAAGACCCTCTACTACCGCGTGATCGCCGCCGGCGATTCCTACAACGACACCACGATGCTGGGCGAAGCTGACCGTGGGATTCTGTTCCATGCGCCACAGAATGTGATTCGCGAGTTCCCGCAATTTCCGGCGGTGCATACGTTTGAGGATTTGAAGAAAGCGTTCATCAAGGCGTCAAATCGGGCGTTGAGCCTGTAAGTTTTTCAGCGCTGCTGATGGCCCCTTCGCAGGCAAGCCCGCTCCCACATGTGATCGGGTTCACACAGTTGAATGTGTGGTGGCTGGCTTGCCTGCGACAGGGCCGGTACAGCCAGGTCAGGCCCCTGCGAGCAACCGACCATAAGGAATACTCAAGCCCTCATGCAGGCTTTTTCGGCAGCGCGGCTCTGCGTCTGAGCCTCAGGCAGGGCCGGGCTGCTACAAGCCTTCCAACGTTTGTAACAACACCCGCACTTTCGTCAGCGACTCCTGATACTCCGCCTCCCACTGCGAGTCCGCCACGATCCCGCCACCGCCCCAGCAGCACACCTGCCCATCCTTGACCAGCAAGCTGCGAATCGCGATAGAGCTGTCCATCTCGCCGCGCACATCCAGGTACACCAACGAGCCGCAGTACAGCCCGCGCCGCGTGGGTTCAAGCTCGTCGATGATCTGCATGGCACGAATCTTCGGTGCGCCGGTGATGGAGCCACCGGGGAAGCTGCCGGCGATCAGGTCGAGGGCGTCTTTGTCGTCGGCCAAGGTGCCAGTGACGCTGCTCACCAAGTGATGCACGTTGGGGTAGCTTTCCAGGCTGAACAATTCCGGCACTTTCACCGAGCCCGTCCGGCAGGTGCGGCCAAGGTCGTTGCGCAGCAGGTCAACGATCATCAGGTTTTCGGCGCGATCCTTGGGGCTGGCCATCAGCTCGGCGGCGTGGGCTGCGTCCTCTTCGGGTGTCAGGCCACGCGGGCGGGTGCCTTTGATCGGGCGGGTTTCGACGCGGCGCTCGCTGATGTGCACAAAGCGCTCCGGCGACAGGCTCAGCACGGCGCCGTCGTCCGGCAGGCTCTGGAACCCGGAAAACGGGGTAGGGCACGCCTCACGCAAGGCGCAGTAAGCCGCCCACGGATCGCCGACGCACGGCGCGCGAAAACGCTGGGCAAAGTTGACCTGGTAGCAGTCGCCGGCCTGGATGTAGTCCTGAATGCGCACGATGGCCTGCCGGTAAGCGTCGGCGGTCAGGTCCGCAACCATGGGCCCGTGCAGTTTGAAGCTGGCCTGGCTGTCGATTGCGTCAACGTTGAACAGCGCAATCAAGCGTCGTCGCTCGCTGTCGATCAGCGAAGGGTGGAAGACCAGCTGACTGCTCTGCACCTGGTGATCGCTGATCAGCGCCCAGGCATACAGCCCAAAGCGCGCGTCCGGCAGGTGCAGGTCGTCCACCGCCAAGTGCGGCATGTGTTCCAGGTGGCGGCCGAAGTCGTAGCTCAGGTAACCGATCAAGCCGCCAGCGAACGGCAACTCATAACCCGCAGGCAACCCCGCCTTACCCAACTGCGTGAGGTTTTCGCGCAAGCGTTGCAGGAAATCACTGCCGTTTTCGTCAGGCCGTACCGTCAGCGTTTCCACTGGCCAGGCGCTGAGCAGGTCATAGCGCCCGCGTTCGGCAGCCGGGCGGCCGCTGTCGAGCAACACTGCGCCGGGAGCGTGACGAATCGCCGCGAAGTAGTCGGCGGGGTTGGCCCGGTAGGGCAGCGGGTGTACAGAACAGGTCGACATGCGGGGTGGATCAGCTGTTGGCTTGGGGGAGGCGATTGTAGTCCCCCGAAGGGTTTGGTCCTAGAGCGCGCTTTAAATGGGGCAGCGGGTTTGCTCGCGACGGCGGCGTATCAGTCCCGGTTGTGTTGAATGGCACTCCGCTTTCGCGAGCAAGCCCGCTTCCACAGTTGAGTGGCGTCAGCCTTCAACGGCGGGAATATGCCCGAACATCTCCTGCACGAATTTAACCCGCTCTTCCGGCGTTTCCGTCACGCCTGCAGCTTTCAGTTCTTCCAACCGCGCTTCCACCGCATGGGTGCGCAACGTCAGGCCGCAGTCGTTGGCAATCTGGATATTGAGCCCCGGCCGCGCGTTCAGTTCGAGGATCAGCGGGCCTTTTTCCTGGTCCAGCACCATGTCCACGCCGATGTAACCCAGCCCGCACAGCTCATAACAGCTGGCCGCCAACTTCATGAAACCGTCCCAGTTGGGCAGTTGCACGCCATCCACCGCGTTGGTGGTGTCGGGGTGTTTGGTGATGATGTTGTTCAGCCAGGTGCCGCGCAGCGTCAAGCCCGTGGCCAGGTCGACACCCACGCCAATCGCGCCCTGGTGCAGGTTGGCCTTGCCGCCGGACTGGCGCGTCGGCAAGCGCAGCATGGCCATTACCGGGTAACCCATCAGCACAATAATGCGGATGTCCGGCACGCCTTCGTAACTGATGCTCTTGAAGATCTGGTCGGGCACCACGCGGTACTCGATCAGCGCGCGGTCACGGTGGCCGCCCAGGGAATACAGGCCGGTGAGGATGCTGGAAATCTGGTGTTCGATTTCTTCATGGCTGATGATCTTGCCGGACACCGTGCGATAGCGCCCTTCAAACCGGTCGGCCACCACCAGGATGCCATCGCCGCCGGCACCCTGGGCCGGCTTGATCACGAAGTCGCTGCGCCCGCCGATGATCTCGTCGAGCTTGTCGATTTCTTTCTCGGTGGAAATGATCCCGTACATTTCCGGCACGTGAATGCCGGCCGCCATCGCCCGCTCCTTGGTGATGATCTTGTCATCCACAATCGGGTACAGGCTGCGCTTGTTGTACTTGAGCACGTAGTCGGCGTTGCGCCGGTTGATGCCCATGATGCCCCGCGCTTCCAGGGCCTTCCAGGTCTTCCAGAAGCCGAACATTACGAATCAGCCTTGAGGAAGGCCTTGAAACGCACCAGTTCGGTCAGGCGGTAGCCGCGATAACGACCCATGGCCAGCATGAAGCCCACCAGGATCAACAGGACTGCCGGGAAGGTGAACACAAAGTAGATCAGCTCCGGCACGCTCATGATGATGTGCGCCAGCGAGGCGGCGAACAGCGTACCGATCGCCACTTTCAGCGCATGGTTGGCGCCGCGTTCTTCCCAGGTGATCGACAGGCGTTCGATGGTCATGGTCAGAATCACCATCGGGAACAGCGCCACCGACAGCCCGCGCTCAAGGCCCAGCTTGTGGCTGAACAAACTGATGGCCGCAATCAGCACCACCACGAAGGTCAGTACCACCGACAGCCTCGGCAGCATCTGCAGCTTCAAGTGTTCCAGGTACGACCTGAGCGACAAGCCCAGCGCGGTAATAATGGTGAACAGCACAATGCCAAAGCCCAACTGCGTCTCGCGGAACGCCAGGGCAATCAATACCGGCGTGAAGGTGCCCAGCGTCTGCAGGCCGATCAGGTTGCGCAGGATCAGAATCACCAGCACGCCAATCGGGATCATCACCATGATCATGAAGGTCTGCTGGGTTTGCAGCGGCAGGCCGTACAGCGAGTATTCGAGGAAGTTGGCGTCGGTGTTCTCGTCGGTCAGCTTGGCCAGGCGAATCGCGTTCATTTCGCTGTTGTTCAGGCTGAAGGTCACCATGGCTTTCTTGCCGCCATCGACCGTGATCAGGTTTTCATCGCCGGTCCACCACAGCAGGCGGTCAGCGGGCAGGCCCTGCTCGCCGGTTTCCGGGTTGAAATACAGCCAGTCATTGCCGTTGAAGCTGCGCAGCCATAGTTCCGGGGTTTGCGGCTGGTCGGCGACGAGGCGGATGGTGTGGACTTTTTCCACCGGCACATGGGCGATGGACAGCAATAACTCGACGATCTTGGCCTTGTGCGGCGTCGACGGGTCGCCCGCCAGCAGCAGCTTCACATTGTCGTCGTTGAGGTTGTTGGTGCGCTTGATCGCTTCGGTAATAAAGGTTTCGACGTCGGCCGAATGCTGGCGGATCGGCGCCAGCAAGGCTTCGGCGGCGATTTTTTCCGGGCCTTCCACGGCAATGCTGTCGCGGAAGGTCGGACCTTTGACCTTGACCTTTTCGCCGCTGTAACGCTTGGTCAGCACCAGGCGGTAATACAGCGTCTGGTTGCCCTTGGCGCGGCGCGCCGACCAGGTGACCTTGCGGTTGCCGTCGGTGCGGTTGACGCTCACGCCGTAGTTATTGGAGATGAAACTCTCGTTGAGGCTGACGAAGTCGCGGCTCAGGGGCGGCACGAACATCGAGATCTTCACCGGGTCTTTGGGGCTGGCGACAAACTCGACCTTGGCGTCGATGTTCCACAGGTCGTCGGTGGCGTCCTCGGTGACGGGAATCCCCAGCACGAAAATCTGGTAGGCGGTGACCGAAATACCCAACACCACCAAAATGGTGATGAGGATTTTCAGGTGCAGGGTCAGAGAGCGCATTCGGTTTACTCGGCGGTAGGAGCGTCAGCGGCGCAGGCAGGTTTGCCCGCTGCGTATTTAAGACTGGGGTCGACCAGCGCATCAAAGCGTTTCAAGGCTTCGGAGCCGATCAGCAGCGGGTATTGGAATGCGCTGCGGTCAGTCAAGTTCACTTCGATGCTGCGTAAAGCAGTGCCCATGCAGATGTCCAGGGCAATCACTGGGCGGGCGGTGTAGTTCTTGTCCTCATCGGGGTCGTAGTCACCGGCGCGGCGTTTGATTTTGCTGACGCGGGCCAGGGGGCGTTCGATGGGGTGGGAATGGGCGGTGTCGATGGCCAGGTAGAAACGTACCCAGGATTCACCGTTGCGTTTGAAGCGCTTGATGTCGCGGGCGCTCAACGAGGCGGTCTTGGCGCCGGTGTCGAGTTTGGCCGCCACTTCCAGGTCTATGCCCGCCAGTTTCGCGTATTCATTCAGGCCATACACGGTCTTCTCGGCGGCGCCGCCAAGGCTCGGTATGCACGCTAGGCAAAACATTAAAAGGAAGGGCTTGAGTCTCATAGATCCTGAGGCGCTGCAGTGCGATGTTTAATTCAAGGCGACTGGCATTGCTGCGCAATCTCGGGTGCGCCGTTTCATCAAGTGATGTCAGGCAAAAGCGGCGGGCATTCTAACATGATGCTTTTTTGGCGCCAGCGCTGGCAGGCGGCCATGCCCCTATTCAGCGCACACGAGGTTATTAGACGATTGTCGACAATGTTGATTTATTCTTTGACTATTTGGGTCTGAGTGGCTAGTTTTTGCGGCATTGCTTTTAAAGGTGTCGACAATATGCTGGATCAACTGGAAACCCCAGTGGTGGCGCAAGACGATTCCCAGACCATGTCCGAGAACGTCTTCCGGCGCATCCAGGCCGCCATCGTCAAAGGCGAAATCGCCCCCGGCAGCAAGATTTCCGAGCCGGAACTGGCCCGCACCTACGGCATCAGCCGTGGCCCGTTGCGCGAAGCCATCCACCGCCTGGAAGGCCAGCGCCTGCTGGTGCGCGTGCCTCACGTTGGCGCGCGAGTGGTGTCCTTGAGCCATGCCGAGCTGATCGAACTCTATGAAATCCGCGAGTCCCTGGAAGGCATGGCCTGCCGCCTGGCCGCCGAGCGCATGACCGACGCGGAAATCGAAGAGCTGCGCCAGGTGCTTCATACCCATGAACGCGACGAAGCGTTCCAGGCCGGCCTGGGCTACTACCAGCAGGAAGGCGACTTCGATTTTCATTACCGGATAATTCAAGGCGCCGGCAATCGCACCCTGACCCAAATGCTCTGCGGCGAGCTGTACCAGTTGGTGCGCATGTACCGCATCCAGTTCTCCGCCACGCCCAATCGTCCACGCCAGGCTTTTGCCGAGCACCACCGCATTCTTGACGCGATTGCCGATCGTGACGGTGAACTGGCCGAATTGTTGATGCGCCGGCATATCGGCGCCTCCAAACGCAACATTGCCCGTCACTTCCCCGACGGCACTTCCTGAAGAGGTGAGTCATGAGTTCTAACAATAAAAGTACACCCGGCCAGCGTTTCCGTGACGCGGTTGCCAGCGAACATCCGCTACAGGTCGTTGGCGCGATCAACGCCAACCACGCGCTGCTGGCCAAGCGCGCCGGTTTCAAGGCGATTTACCTGTCGGGTGGCGGCGTGGCGGCGGGCTCTCTGGGTGTGCCAGACCTGGGCATCACGGGCCTGGACGACGTGTTGACCGACGTGCGCCGCATCACCGACGTGTGCGACCTGCCGCTGCTGGTGGACGTGGATACCGGTTTTGGCTCCTCGGCCTTCAATGTGGCGCGCACGGTCAAGTCGATGATCAAGTTCGGCGCCGCCGCCATCCATATCGAAGACCAGGTTGGCGCCAAGCGCTGCGGCCATCGCCCGAACAAAGAAATCGTGTCCCAGCAGGAAATGGTCGACCGTATCAAGGCCGCCGTGGATGCGCGCACCGATGACAGTTTCGTGATCATGGCGCGCACCGACGCCCTCGCCGTCGAAGGTTTGGAATCGGCACTGGAACGCGCCGCCGCCTGCATCGAAGCCGGCGCTGACATGGTGTTCCCCGAAGCCATCACTGAGCTGGAGATGTACAAGCTCTTCGCCTCCCGCGTGAAGGCACCGATCCTGGCCAACATCACCGAATTCGGCGCGACGCCGCTGTACACCACCGAACAGTTGAAATCTGCCGATGTTTCCATCGTGCTGTACCCGCTCTCGGCCTTCCGCGCCATGAACAAGGCCGCCGAGAATGTCTACACCGCGATCCGTCGCGATGGCACTCAACAGAATGTGATCGACACCATGCAAACCCGCATGGAGCTATACGATCGCATCGACTACCACACCTTCGAGCAGAAGCTCGACGCGCTGTTCGCCGCGAAAAAATAAACCCTGTGGGGGCGAGCAAGCCCGCTCCCACACGCTCCCTGAATAACTACAAAATTGGAGAACAACCATGGCTGAAGCAAAAGTATTGAGTGGCGCCGGCCTGCGTGGCCAGGTGGCCGGGCAGACCGCACTGTCCACCGTGGGCCAGGCCGGCGCCGGTTTGACCTATCGCGGCTACGACGTGCGTGAACTGGCCGCCGATGCGCAATTTGAAGAAGTTGCCTACCTGCTGCTGTACGGCGAATTGCCAACCAAAGCCGAGCTGGCGGCCTACACCGCAAAACTCGGCAAGCTGCGCGACCTGCCGCAGGCGCTCAAAGAAGTGCTGGAGCGCATCCCCGCCGACGCCCACCCGATGGACGTGATGCGCACCGGCTGCTCGTTCCTGGGCAATATCGAGCCGGAAAAAGACTTCAGTGTGCAGCGCGATGTCACCGACCGCCTGCTTGCCGCTTTTCCGGCGATCATGTGCTACTGGTATCGCTTCAGCCACGATGGCAAGAAGATTGATTGCGTGACCGACGAGCCGAGCATCGGCGGCCATTTCCTGCACCTGCTGCATGGCAAGAAGCCGAGCGCGTTGCACGAGAAGGTCATGAACGTGTCGCTGATTCTCTACGCCGAGCACGAGTTCAACGCCTCGACCTTTACCGCCCGTGTGTGTGCCTCGACCCTGTCCGACCTGTATTCCTGCGTCACCGCCGCCATCGGTTCGCTGCGCGGCCCGCTGCACGGCGGCGCCAACGAAGCGGCGATGGAAATGATCGAGCGTTTCGGCTCGGCCGAAGAAGCCGTCGAAGGCACCCTCGGCATGCTGGCGCGCAAGGACAAGATCATGGGCTTTGGCCACGCGATCTACAAAGACAGCGACCCGCGTAATGAAGTGATCAAGGGCTGGTCGAAAAAACTCGCTGACGAAGTGGGCGACAAGGTGCTGTTCCCGGTCTCCGAAGCCATCGACAAGACCATGTGGGAGCAGAAGAAATTGTTCCCCAATGCCGACTTCTACCATGCCTCGGCGTACCACTTCATGGGCATCCCGACCAAGCTGTTCACGCCGATTTTCGTCTGCTCACGGCTCACCGGCTGGGCTGCGCATGTGTTCGAGCAGCGCGCCAATAACCGCATCATCCGTCCAAGCGCCGAGTACATCGGCGTTGAGCAGCGCAAGTTCGTGCCAATCGAACGTCGCTGAATGAGGAGACCGACGAGCCGGCAATGGGCATGAGGTCAAACGTGGGAGGGGGCTTGCCCCCGATAGCAGTCTGTCAGTTGATACAGCTGGCACTGAACCACCGCCATCGGGGGCAAGCCCCCTCCCACATTTTGATCACATTCCAATTCTGGATCTGCTTCGGTTCTTCTTTTGTAACTACCGTGACCGAGTCCTGACGATGAACACTGAATTTCGCAAACCGCTCCCTGGCAGCCGCCTGGATTTCTACGACGCCCGTGCGGCTGTCGATGCAATCGCCCCCGGCGCCTACGCCACTTTGCCGTACACCTCCCGCGTGCTCGCGGAGAACCTGGTGCGCCGTTGCGACCCGGCCACGCTCAACGCTTCCTTGAGCCAACTGATCGAACGCAAGCGCGACCTCGACTTCCCCTGGTTCCCGGCGCGTGTGGTGTGCCACGACATCCTCGGCCAGACCGCCCTGGTCGACCTTGCCGGCCTGCGCGACGCCATCGCCCTGCAAGGCGGTGACCCGGCCCAGGTCAACCCGGTGGTGCCCACCCAGCTGATCGTCGACCACTCCCTGGCGGTCGAAGCCGGTGGTTCGGACCCGGACGCGTTCGAGAAAAACCGCGCCATCGAAGACCGCCGCAACGAAGACCGTTTTCACTTTATCGAGTGGACCAAAAAGGCCTTCAAGAACGTCGACGTGATCCCGCCGGGCAACGGCATCATGCACCAGATCAACCTGGAGAAAATGTCTCCGGTGATTCAGGTGCGTGACGGCGTGGCGTTCCCGGATACCTGCGTCGGCACCGACAGCCACACGCCGCACGTGGATGCGCTGGGCGTGATCGCCATCGGCGTTGGTGGCCTGGAGGCCGAGAGCGTGATGCTCGGTCGCGCGTCGTGGATGCGCCTGCCGGAAATCATCGGCGTCGAACTCACCGGCAAGCTGCTGCCTGGCATCACTGCCACCGACATGGTGCTGGCGCTGACCGAATTCCTGCGTAAGCAGAAAGTGGTAGGTGCGTGGCTGGAATTCTTCGGCGAAGGCGCCTCCAGGCTGACCCTGGGCGACCGCGCGACCATCTCCAACATGGCCCCGGAATACGGTGCCACCGCGGCGATGTTCTACATCGACCCGCAGACCATCGCCTACCTGAAACTCACCGGCCGCGAAGACGAACAAGTCACTCTCGTTGAGCAATACGCGCGTCACACCGGCCTGTGGGCGGATGACTTGAAAGGCGCGCAATACGAGCGCGGCCTGACCTTCGACCTGTCCAGCGTGGTGCGCAACATGGCCGGCCCGAGCAACCCGCATGCGCGCGTGGCCACCAGCGATTTGGCGTCCAAGGGCATCTCCGGCCAGTGGGACGAAGTGCCAGGGCAAATGCCCGACGGCGCGGTGATCATTGCTGCTATCACCAGCTGCACCAACACCAGTAACCCGCGCAACGTGATCGCCGCCGGCCTGCTGGCGCGTAACGCCAACAAGCTTGGGCTGACGCGCAAGCCGTGGGTCAAATCCTCGCTGGCGCCCGGCTCGAAAACCGTGGCGATGTACCTCGACGAAGCGGGCTTGACCCACGAATTAGAGCAGCTGGGTTTTGGTGTTGTGGCGTTTGCCTGCACCACCTGCAACGGCATGTCCGGCGCACTCGACCCGGTGATCCAGCAAGAAATCATCGACCGCGACCTGTACGCCACCGCCGTGTTGTCGGGCAACCGCAACTTCGACGGGCGCATTCACCCCTATGCCAAGCAAGCGTTCCTGGCTTCGCCGCCATTGGTCGTGGCTTACGCGATTGCCGGCACCATCCGTTTCGACATTGAAAAGGACGTGCTCGGTCTCGATGCCAACGGCAAGGAAATCCGCCTGCAGGACATCTGGCCGAGCGATGAAGAGATCGACGCAGTGGTCAAGGCCTCGGTCAAGCCGGAGCAGTTCCGCGCGGTTTACATCCCGATGTTTGCGATTCACGAAGACACCGGCCCCAAAGTCGCGCCGCTGTACGACTGGCGCCCGCAAAGCACCTACATCCGCCGCCCGCCATATTGGGAAGGCGCGCTTGCCGGTGCGCGGCCGCTTAAAGGCATGCGCCCGTTGGCGGTGCTGCCGGACAACATCACCACCGATCACCTGTCGCCGTCCAACGCGATCATGCTCGACAGCGCCGCCGGTGAATACCTGGCGAAAATGGGCTTGCCGGAAGTCGACTTCAATTCCTATGCGACCCACCGCGGCGACCACTTGACCGCGCAACGCGCGACCTTTGCCAACCCGAAACTGTTCAACGAAATGGTCCAGGAAAACGGCAAGGTCAAGCAGGGTTCCCTCGCGCGTATCGAGCCGGAAGGCCAGGTCACACGGATGTGGGAAGCCATTGAAACCTACATGGAACGCAAGCAGCCGCTGATCATCATTGCCGGCGCCGACTACGGCCAGGGCTCGTCCCGCGACTGGGCGGCCAAGGGCGTGCGCCTGGCCGGTGTGGAGGCCATTGCCGCCGAAGGCTTCGAGCGTATTCACCGCACCAACCTGGTGGGCATGGGCGTGTTGCCGCTGGAGTTTCTGCCGGGCACCGACCGCCACACCCTGAACATCGATGGCAGCGAAACCTATGACGTGGTTGGCCAGCGCACCCCGCGTGCGCAGCTGACCCTGGTGATCAACCGCAAAAATGGTGAGCGTGTCGAAGTGCCGGTGACGTGCCGCCTGGACACCGCCGAAGAAGTGTCGATCTACGAGGCGGGCGGCGTGTTGCAACGTTTTGCCCAGGACTTCCTGGAATCGGCGGCGACGGCTTAAGGGGATAACCATGGCACACGCAGCGCAAATCAAAATTCCCGCCACCTACATGCGTGGCGGCACCAGCAAGGGCGTGTTTTTCAGCCTCAAGGACCTGCCCGAAGCCGCGCAGGTGCCGGGCGCCGCGCGCGACGCTTTGCTGTTGCGGGTGATCGGTAGCCCCGATCCCTACGACAAGCAAATCGACGGCATGGGTGGCGCCACCTCGAGCACCAGCAAAACCGTAATCCTGGCCAAGAGCACCCGCGCCGATCACGACGTGGACTACCTGTTTGGCCAGGTCTCCATCGACAAGCCTTTTGTCGACTGGAGCGGCAACTGCGGCAACCTGTCGGCGGCGGTGGGTTCGTTCGCCATCAGCGCCGGGCTGGTCGACCCCGCCCGCGTGCCCCGCAACGGCGTGGCCGTGGTGCGGGTCTGGCAGGCCAACATCGGCAAGACCATCATCGCCCATGTGCCGATCACCGACGGCGCGGTGCAGGAAACCGGCGACTTCGAACTCGACGGCGTGACCTTCCCGGCCGCCGAAGTGCAGCTGGAGTTCATGGACCCGGCGGCGGAAGAGGAGGGCGGCGGTGGCTCGATGTTCCCCACCGGCAACCTGATCGACGACTTGGAGGTGCCCGGTGTCGGCACTTTCAAGGCGACGCTGATCAACGCGGGCATTCCGACGATTTTCATCAATGCCGAAGACCTCGGCTACACCGGCACCGAGCTGCAAGGCGCGATCAACAGCGACCCCAAAGCCCTGGCGATGTTTGAAACCGTGCGGGCCTATGGCGCATTGCGCATGGGCCTGATCAAGCATCTTGACGAAGCCGCCCAGCGTCAGCACACGCCGAAGGTCGCCTTTGTGGCCAAGCCTTTGGACTACGTGGCGTCCAGCGGCAAGGCAATCAAGGCCGGTGATGTGGATTTGCTGGTGCGCGCCTTGTCGATGGGCAAGTTGCACCACGCGATGATGGGCACGGCGGCGGTGGCGATTGGCACGGCGGCGGCGATTTCCGGCACCTTGGTCAACCTCGCAGCCGGTGGTGTGGAACGTAACGCGGTGCGCTTCGGGCATCCGTCCGGCACCTTGCGTGTGGGCGCGGAGGCGACCCAGGTGAACGGCGAATGGGTGGTTAAGAAAGCCATCATGAGCCGCAGCGCGCGGGTATTGATGGAAGGTTTCGTACGCGTGCCCGGCGACGCCTTTTAATCCCCGGCACTGAACCCCTGTGGGAGCCGGCTTGTGTGGGAGCGGGCTTGCTCGCGAATACGGTGTGTCAGCTACACATAAGTTGACGGGCCCACTGCATTCGCGAGCAAGCCCGCGCCCACAAGGGCCTGAGCGCTACCCAACACTTATAAGCAGGCACTCAGACCTGCCAACACATGATCAACCCTGACCCTGAGGATGGAACAACCCCTAACTGTTTGGAGAACTGCCATGAGCGCCAACGTCGACCAGAACAACCGCCCCGACTACGACCAGGTCCTGCAGGACATCGCCGATTATGTCCTCGATTACCGCATCGACTCCCAGGCCGCATTGGACACCGCCCGCCACTGCCTGATGGACACCCTCGGCTGTGGCCTGCTGGCCCTGCGTTTTCCCGAGTGCACCAAACACCTGGGGCCACTCGTGGAGGGCACCGTCGTGCCGTTCGGGGCGCGCGTGCCGGGCACCTCGTTCCGCCTGGACCCGGTCAAAGCCGCCTGGGACATCGGCTGCATCGTGCGTTGGCTCGACTACAACGACACCTGGCTCGCCGCCGAATGGGGCCACCCTTCGGATAACCTCGGCGGCATCCTCGCCGTGGCCGACCACCTTTCGCAAAAGCGCGTGGCCAATGGCGACGCGCCGCTGACCGTGCGCGCGGTGCTGGAAGCGATGATCATGGCTCACGAAATCCAGGGCGTGATCGCCCTGGAAAACTCCTTCAACCGTGTCGGCCTCGACCACGTGTTGCTGGTGAAAGTCGCCTCCACGGCGGTCACCGCCAAGCTGATGGGCGCCAACCGCGAGCAGTTGCTCGCGGCGTTGTCCCATGCGTTTGTCGACGGCCAGGCACTGCGCACTTACCGCCACGCGCCAAACGCCGGTTCGCGCAAATCCTGGGCCGCCGGGGATGCGTCGAGCCGTGGCGTGCGCCTGGCCGATATCGCCTTGCGCGGCGAGATGGGCATTCCGGGTGTGTTGAGTGCGCCGCAGTGGGGCTTCTATGACGTGCTGTTCAGTCACACCAACAACGACCTGGCGCTCAAGCCTGAGGACAAACGCGCGTTCCGCCTGTCGCAGCCCTACGGCACTTATGTGATGGAAAACGTACTGTTCAAGATCAGTTTCCCCGCCGAATTCCATGCGCAAACCGCCTGCGAAGCCGCAGTGACATTGCACCCGCAGGTCAAAGCTCGCCTGCATGAAATCGAGCGCATCGTGATCACCACCCACGAGTCGGCGATTCGCATCATCTCCAAGGTCGGCCCGTTGGCCAACGCCGCCGACCGCGACCACTGCCTGCAATACATGACCGCGGTGCCGTTGGCCTTCGGCAATCTGGTGGCCGAGCAGTACGAGGACGCGTTTCACGCGGCCCACCCGATCATCGATGAATTGCGCCAGAAGATGGTGATCGTCGAAGAGCCACGCTACAGCCGCGAATACCTGGAGGCGGACAAGCGCTCCATCGCCAACGCGGTGCAGGTGTTTTTCAAGGATGGTTCCAGCACCGAGCAGGTGGCGGTTGAGTACCCGATTGGCCATCGTCGGCGTCGGGTGGATGGCATTCCACTGCTGGAAGACAAGTTCAAGGCCAACCTGGCCACACGGTTTACCGCGCAGCGCAGTGACGAGATATTTGCGTTGTGCAAGGATCAGGCGCGGCTTGAGGCTACGCCGGTGAATCGATTTGTGGACCTGTTTGTGGTCTAAACACCACCACAACACTCACTGTGTAAACCCAATCAATGTGGGAGCTGGCTTGCCTGCGATAGCATCACCTCGGTGTATCTGAAAGACCGAATTGCCTGCATTGCAGGCAAGCCAGCTCCCACATTTTGATGGGTGTTCGCTTAAGTGCCCTACATACTGCCTTCCACATCATCCAGGCTGAAGGTCTCGGTATGGTCGTCATAGGAGAAAATCTCCGCATACCGGCCCCACGCCACCACGCTTTCCAGGGTTTTCTGCACAAAGGCTTCGGTCATCGAGTCCTCCAGCTCCTGCTCGAAGCGCACCCGTGGCGCGCGGTGCCCGCTGCGCTCAAGCAACACCTGATGAATGCGCGCGGCCAGTGGCACGTGCCGGATCAAATGCTCGGCGAACAGGGTTTTGCGTTCCTGGGTGCCGTAGTCGGCGAACAGTTTGCCGGCGTCGGTAAGGGTGATGTCGGCGCCCTTGAGTTCGGCGAAACCCAAATGCTCGAGCATCTCGGCCACCGGGAATAAATCGTCCACTTCCAGCAAACGGCGCTCGGCCACCGTGGGCAAACCTGCGTGGCCGTTGTAAGGCTCGGCGGCGAGGGTTTCGATCAGGCCGGCCATCAGGTTGGTCGACACTTCCGGCAGCAGGCTGCCCATTTTCAACTCGGGGATGCCTTTGGCGTCGGCGCTGCGCCGGTCGGTCATCAAGGCATAAATGTCGTCGACCATTTGCCGAAAGGTCGGGTCCAGGCGGTTGCGCGGGTGCGCGAATGGCACTTTGATTTCGGCGACCACGCGGCCAGGGTTGGACGACAACACCAGGATGCGGTCGCACATCAGCACCGCTTCTTCGATGTTGTGGGTCACGATCAGGATCGATTTGATCGGCAGTTGCTTGCCGCTCCACAAGTCCAGCAAGTCGGTGCGCAGGGTTTCGGCGGTGAGCACGTCGAGGGCCGAGAACGGTTCGTCCATCAGCAGCAGCGTCGGGTTAACCACCAGGCCACGAGCAAAGCCCACGCGCTGGCGCATGCCGCCGGACAATTCGCGCGGGTAGGCGTTTTCAAACCCGTCCAGGCCGATCAGGTCGATGGCGGCCAGGGCACGGCGGCGGCTTTCCTTGCGCTCGACTTGCAAGGCTTGCAGGCCGGCTTCCACGTTTTCCAGCACGGTCAGCCAGGGGAACAGCGCAAAGGTCTGGAACACCATGGCCACGCCTTCGGCCGGGCCGTTGAGCGGTACGCCGTTGTAGTGAACTTCGCCCGACGACGGCTGAATCAGCCCGGCGATGATGCGCAGCAAGGTGGACTTGCCCGAGCCGGAGCGCCCGAGCATGCCGACGATCTCGCCTTCGTGCAGGCTCAAGTCCACGCCGCTGAGCACTTGCAGCTCGTCTTTGCCCTTGCCGAAAACCCGGTTGACGTTTTTCAGCGAGTAGATTTGCGGGGTATCAGCAGCGTGTTCGGTATTGGTATTCATCACAGCGAATCCCGTCAATTCAAGCGAAGTTTGTTTTCAGCCAGGGCGTACATCGGCCGCCAGACTGCGCGGTTGAAGGCCACCACAAAGATCGACATCACCACCACGCCCAGGGCGATTTTCGGGAAGTCGCCGGCGGCGGTGGTCTGTGCAATGTAGGCGCCCAGCCCGTGGGCGACCACGTTGTCCTGGCCCCAGGACACGTACTCGGAAACGATACTGGCGTTCCACGCGCCGCCCGAAGCGGTAATGGCCCCGGTAACGTAATAGGGGAAGATCCCCGGCAGCATCACCTTGCGCCACCACAACCAGCCGCGGATGCGGAAGTTGGCGGCAGCTTCCTTGAAGTCATTGGGAAACGCGCTGGCCCCGGCGATCACGTTGAACAGGATGTACCACTGGGTGCCCAGCACGATCAGCGGGCTCAGCCAGATGTCCGGGTTGAGCTTGTAGTGCAGGATCACGATGACGAATACCGG
Source organism: Pseudomonas sp. LBUM920 (assembly GCF_003852315.1). Lineage (NCBI taxonomy): Bacteria > Pseudomonadati > Pseudomonadota > Gammaproteobacteria > Pseudomonadales > Pseudomonadaceae > Pseudomonas > Pseudomonas edsoni (SeqCode). Next base: position 4,918,826 of record NZ_CP027762.1, on the reverse strand, counting down.
GAACAGCAGGTTCGCCGGGAAGGCGGCGAGGAACTGCGCCAGGGGCTGGATTTTCTCCGCCAGGCTGGGGCGCAGGCCGATCATCACGCCCAGCGGCACCCAGATGAGTGATGCGATCAGAATCAGCCCGGTTACCCGCAGCAGCGTGATCAGGCCCAATACGAACACATGGCCGACCTCGGCAAAGGTCACTTCGGTGCCGACGTACTGCACGATGTGATACAGCGCATACGCGGCCAGCAGCGCTATGAGTGTGCCCCACACCCAATCGATCACTTTTGACGCCTTCGGTGTTTCTGCCGGCAATGCCTTGAGCGCACCGCCCGCAAGGCTGAAACGCTTGTTACCGATACGGCTGATGGCACGGATGATCGGGCGCAGGATGCGCTGAACCACGCGCGTACGCTGGATCAGGTTCAACAGCCAGGATTGCGGCGCGGCGCCCTGAGAGGCCGTGGTCTCCATGCGGAACTTGTCGGCCCATGCCACCAGCGGGCGGAACAGAAACTGGTCATACATCAGGATGACCACAATCATCGCCAGGATCACGTAACCCACGGCGTGCAGGTCTTTCTGGGCAATGGCCAGGGCCAGGTAAGAACCCACGCCCGGCAGGGTGATGGTCTTGTCGCCGACGGTAATGGCTTCGGAGGCGACCACAAAAAACCAGCCGCCGGACATGCTCATCATCATGTTCCAGACCAGCCCGGGCATGGCGAAGGGCACGTCGAGCTTCCAGAACTTCTGCCAGCCGGAGAGCCGCAGGTTGGTCGACACTTCAACCAGGTCGTGGGGCAGCATGCGCAGCGACTGGTAGAAACTGAACGTCATGTTCCAGGCCTGGCTGGTGAAAATCGCAAAGATCGCGGCGAACTCGGCGCCCAGTACACGCCCGGGAAACAGCAACAGGAAAAACGTCACGGTGAACGAGATATAGCCGAGCACCGGCACCGATTGCAGGATGTCGAGCACCGGCACCAGCAGTTTCTCGGCACGCCGGCTTTTGGCGGCCAGGGTGCCGTACAACAGGGTGAAGACCAGCGCGGCGACCATCGCCGCCAGCATGCGCAGGGTGGTGCGCATGGCGTATTCCGGCAGGTTGGCCGGGTCGAGGGAGATGACTTCACTTTGCAACGTGGCGATCGGTGCCCAGGTTTCCCGCGCGGTAATTGAGAAAAACAATAAAAAGCCGATCACCAACGGCAAGGCGACCAAATCCCAGCGATTGGGCAGCAAGCGCAGCGTGGACGCCGGTAAATAGTGACGAAACACTCTGTTCATAGGCAGTCAGTCCTGCAGCGTTCAGGGGCGTGATGGGAGTGAGCTTAGCTGCTGCACGAATGACCCACCGAGAAGGGCGGGCGCTGTTTTCGTGAGTCAGGGGCAACGAGGCGTTGCTGGCGGGATTGTACGTTTCTGAATGTTACAAGCACATAAATTTGCTGTCAGTTTCCTGTACGAACTGCGGCTTATGGGGTGGTGCACCGGGCGTGCGCCCTGACGCAACCGCAAGACACCGCTGTTTTTTGCCTGAGATACAAATAGCCACTTACCCGCCCTACGGTTCCGGAACCCTCTTTCAGAGAAACGCCAATCAGGTAACCAGACGGCGTGCGAACGCAGGCCTTCGAATCGGCAATCACCCCTCCACTATCTGAATCCGGGAAGGTCCCTATGACTAGCGTAAACACTCGACCAGCACCCTACACGGTTGGCTATGAACAGCCTCAAAAGCCCTCGCCCATCAGCTACCAGGACAGCGCCCGCGCATCCGAACGCACCAGTACCCCGCCCGATTCGGCGCCGCTGCGTCCCGCGATGACGCCCGAGCAGCGCGGCCAGTTCTCAAGTCATAGCGCCATCGTGAACCCGCCACTTTCACAGGGCTCGGAGGCAACGGACTTGCTGGCAGAACTGACGCAAAAAAATATAGCGCTTCGTGCCAAGTTCCAGGGGTTTGCCGCCGAGGTTGGGCCGCAGATCCAGAGCCTCCAACAGCAAGTCGTCGACCTGACTCAGCAACTCAATACCACTCAACCCTCCTCGAATGAGCCTGAGGCTGCGCCGCAGAACCGTTCTGCAGGTGAGCAGCGCACTGCGCCGCCGCAGGCTACGCCGGTTACACAGGACCCATCGGGGACTGATCCGGGCCAGGCTCAAAGCCTTGAAGCGTTGAACCGTGAGAGCAAAGCGTTTCGTCAGGAAGTCTTAGCGTTTTTCGGGGAGCTCAAGACGGTGATTCAGCAACTGCAAGAGCAAATTCAGGGCTTGGCTCAACGCATTGACGCGATTGGCACGCCTCAGAACGCGGTGCCTTCTGAGCCGGACAATTCCGCTGAGCCGGGTCCGTCACCCGAAGCAACTGCGCCCGCGAATGACTCAACGCCGGTCCCGAGCGATGAGCCAGACGCGACTTCTGCGCGTGACGTCGAAGCACTCATGAGCGAAAACGCCCAGCTCCAGGCTGGGCTTGATCAGATGGAAGCGCAGTTCAAGGCCGTGGTTGCGCAGCTTCAGGCGCAGATCGAAGCCTTGAGCAAGAAAATCAGCGAGCAAAAGCAATAAGGGCTGCACCGCGTCGGCCGTGTATGGGGGCACCCCATACGGGCCGCGTCAGGGTTGATCTATCCCTCGAACCGCAGGATCACCCGGCGGTTGTGCTTGCTCTTCTTCTCGATTTTCTCGCAGAACACCCGGCCGATTTCCTCGGTGTTGATCACATGGGTGCCACCGCATGGCTGGATATCGATGCCGGCGATTTCAATTACCCTCACCGAACCCTGGATCACCGGGGGCGCTACCGCCTGGGTACGGGTGATCTGCAGCAGGGTTGAGTACTCCGAGGCGGGCATCGACAGGGTTTTCACCACGTGTGCCTGCTCAATCAGGGCGTTGAGGTCGCGGGTGATGCTGTCTTTATCGAGGGTCATTTCCGGCAAGTCGAAATCCAGCCGGCCTTTGTCTGCGCTGATGCTGCAACCGGTGACGGGGGCATCAATGATCGAGCACAGCAAATGCAGGCAGGTGTGCATCTTCATATGCTGGTAGCGGCGCTCCCAGTTCAGACCCGCGTCCACCTGGACCCCGGCAGTCAACTGCGGCGGACACTCTTCGACTTGATGCCAGATGATCGAACGCAGCACTGGGTCGCGTACGGTGCCGATCACCTCGACGCGCGTGCCATCGGCCAGTGTCAGGTGCCCGGTGTCGCCCGGCTGGCCGCCGCCGGTGGGGTAGAACAGCGTGTGCTCCAGGGCAATGCCGTGTTCGCTGACAGCAATTACCCGCGCGCTGAAGGCATTCTGGTAGGGCGCGCTGTCGAACAGCGCCAGGGTTTCCATGGTGTGCACAGACATGTTCAACCTCCGACAATCAGTGGGCTGGCTTGCAACAGGTGGCGCACCATCGCACTCAAGCCAGGGGGGGAGAGCAGGGTGATTTCAAATTCCGGCCCGCAGATTTTCAGGTTCAGCGGCAAGCGTGGCAGCTGCTCGCCGACATCCAGGCGGCGCAGGCGAAACTGCAGGTGATGCCGCTCTTTCACGGTGGGCTCCAGCATCAGCCCCTGTAACGGGTGAAAGTCGGCGTCGAGCACCGTGACCTTGTGGCTGGCATTCACTTCGCCGACCACGTGCAAACGCTCGTCCAGGGCAAACGCCCCGAGGTAGTTGCTGTGGTCTGACTCATCGTTTTTCTGCAGTTGAACCTGATTGACCACCTTGACCTTGGTCCCTGCAGGCACGTCCTGGGTGATGACGCACGAAGGGCTGATAAACACGTTGTCGCCGATCAGCACATAACCCAACACGCGGGCGCCGGCGCCGACCTCAACGTTGTTGCCCAGACGTGGGTGGCGTTTGCCATCCGGGTTGTTGGCGATCCCGCGGGCGCCCAGTGTTACGCCGCAGAGGATGTAGCAGTCGTTGCCGATCTCGCAGGTTTCGCCGATCACTGTGCCGTAACCGTGGTCCAGCACGAAGCGCCGGCCTATGCGCGCAGCGGGATGGATCTCGGCTCCAGAGAGAATTTTGCCCTGGTTGCTGAGCTTGAGAGCCATGCGCGAAAACTCGCCATTGGTTTGATCGGGGAAATGCCATACCAGGTGCGCAAGGCGGTAAAACAGCACGGCCTTGAACGAGGCATAGGATTCCAGAATCAACTCGCCGCGCCCGCGTGACGCCGGGTCGCGGTAGGCATAGGCGATCAAGTCTTCGGCCACCGCCTGGGCGGCGTTCTGGATCAGCGGCGCCAGGTGCGGTTCCAGCTGCTTGATCTGCGCAGGCGTCAGGGTCTTGATGAGATGGGTGAGCAACTCATCGTGCAGCTGTTGCATGTCGATAAAGCCCCCCATGGAGGCACCCCCGCGTTCTGGATGGTTGGGAAACCGGTTATTCGAAACTGGGCAGGTAGCTGTCAGCATTGTCGTAGACCATGGTCAACACCACCGTTTCGGGCGGCAGTTCGGGGGCGAGTTGGGCGATGGCGACCATGTTGGCGGCCGAGGACAAGCCCAGGCTGATGGCGTCGGTGCGCATGATGCGTTTGATCATGTCCATGCACGCCTGGTGCGACACCTTGAGCATGCCGTCGATCACGTCCAGGTTGAGAATGCTCGGGATCAAGCCAATCGACAGGCCCTGGATATGGTGCGGCGCGTGCTGGTTTTTCAGCAGGTCGCATTCCTCCGGTTCCACGCCCATGACCCGCAGTGCAGGCCAGGCGGCCTTGAGCGTTTCGCCGATGCCCGTGAGGTGGCCGCCGGTGCCGATGCCGCTGACGAAATAATCCACGCGCCGTTCACCGAACGCGCGAAGGATTTCCGGGGCGGTGGTGTCGCGGTGGGTTTGCGGATTGGCGCCGTTACGCTGCTGATTGAGCATCACGTAGCTGGGGTTTTCCAGCTGCAGCTCCATGCACTTTTCGCCGTGGGAGTTGTTCCCCAGGCGGCTGTCCGACAGCACCACCCTGGCACCGTACAGGCGCAGCAGTTTCTGTTTTTCGGGGCTGTAGTTGTCCGGGATCACCAGCACCACTTTGTAACCCAACACGTTGCCGGCCATCACCAGCCCAATGCCGGTGTTGCCGCCGCTGGGCTCGATGATGGTCTGCCCGGAATCGCGCATCAGCACGCCGCGGCGCTCGGCGTCGAGGATCATGCCCAGGGCGATGCGTGCCTTGTGGCTGCCACCTGGGTTGAGGGATTCCAGCTTGGCGTAGACCTCGATGCCAAGGTCTTCGGAAAACTGCGCCAGACGCACGATCGGCGTGTGGCCGATCACGTCAAGAATGGAGTTATGCAACATCGGTCAGCCCCCGGATCAGTACAAAGGCATGTCGGGTTCGACGTCGCGAACCCAGTGTTTCATGCCGCCCTGCAGGACTTTGGTGTTGGCGAAACCGGCGGCCAGCAAAGTGCTGGCGGCTTGCTCGGCGCGGGAGCCGGCGTAGCAGATCAGGTAATGGGTATTGTCGCGGCTGAGGCTGTGCAGTTGCTCATCCAGTTCGGCCAGGGGGATATGCACCACGCCTGGCAGTTTGCACACCTCCAGCTCAGTGGCGTCACGCACGTCCAGCAGCACATCGGCGCTGCGGTGGTGTTCAAGCACTTGCTTGAGTACTCGCGGCTTGATGTAGCGTTCTTCGGCCAGTGACGGTTGGCTGGGCACGGCATCGGCGCACACTGTCGGCGCCACGGGTTCGCTGCGACGCAGCGCCGAGCAGCACGGGCAGTCGGCGCGACGCTTGAAGCGGATTTCGCTGAATTTCATCGCCAGCGCATCGAAGCGCATCAACCGACCGGACAGCGGCTCGCCAATGCCGATCAGCAACTTGATGGCCTCGGTGGCTTGAATCATGCCGACCACCCCCGGCAAGACGCCGATTACGCCGCCGGCGCTGCAGTTGGGTGCCAGCTCGGCAGGCGGTGCAGAGGGAAACAGGCAGCGGTAGCACGGCCCACCTTTATAGTTGAGCACACTGATCTGCCCGTCGAAGCGGTAGATGGCGCCGTAGACCAGCGGCTTACCCAGCTGCACGCAGGCGTCGTTGACCAGGTAACGCGTGTCGAAATTATCGGTGCCATCGATCACCAGGTCGTAGGCGCCTACCAGCTCCAGGGCGTTGTCGGCGTTGAGGGCGGTGTCGTGCGCGTTGATCTGGATGTGCCGGTTCAGATCCTGCAGGCGCTGCTTGGCCGACTCGACCTTGGCCATGCCCAGTGTGCTGTTGCCGTGAACGATCTGGCGTTGCAGGTTGCTGCTTTCCACCACATCGAAGTCCACCAGGCCCAGGGTGCCAATGCCGGCCGCCGCCAGGTACAGGCTGATGGGCGAGCCGAGGCCGCCGGTGCCGATGATCAATACCTTGGCCTTTTTCAGGTTCAACTGACCTTCGCGCCCGACGCCAGGCAGAGTGATATGGCGCACGTAGCGCTGCACTTCTTCATTGCTTAAAGCCTCCACGTCCATGCCGCCCGAGGTGGCGAGCAGCACTTCGATTCTGGCTTTTTCCGGCAAGGGTGCGTCGGCGTCGATCAGTTCTTCCTCGGCCGTGAACAGGAAGTGTTCCTTGAGCTGATTGTTCTGCTCGTGAAACAGGTGCGGGCGCAGCTGCGGATGGCTGCTGCAGAGGTTTTCAATGACTTCGCGCAATGTCGATCCGGTGCCCTCGAGGGTCGATTCCGGTAGCTTGGCCACGCGAACCAGAATGTCGGGGAAAGAGACAGCGTTCATGGACAACTCCGTGTGCAGGTCGTTGAAGGGTTGAGGGGCGAAATGCTTGCCGTCCCAGGCAAACAGCTTTGAGCCCAGGGCCTTGCCCTGGCGTACATCCACCACCAGGTAGCTCACGGGGTAGATCGGCTCACCCAGGAACAGCGCCTTGTCCTGGTCTTCGTCACTGAAATAGGCGCCGACATCCGGGTGCGAGTGATAGATCACCACCACCGGGTTATCACTGCGCAACGCCTTGTTCATCAACAGGGTGTCGGCCACCGAGAAGGTGTAGCCGTTGGCCGCGCTGCGCGAGTACATCTGGGGGTTCTTGCGGTGCAATTCGTTCTGGATATTGCTGCCCAGGTACACGCTGCCGTCGGCGAAGACAAAACCACAGCATTCCTCTGGGTAGCTGCGGCTGGCGTGGGCATAGATCTGCTCCAGGGCATTGGGGCGGAGGACGTCCATGTTTCTCTCGCGTTGCTGATAGGGGTGGGTCAGGAGGCTCAATTTTTCTTGGCCAGGAGTTTTTCGACAGGCAGCTTGGTGATCGCAAAACCAGCCAGCAGGATGGCGGAATACAGCATCAGGTCACGGGAAATTTCCACGCCTTCGTACCAGGCGCCGATGATCACCGCGAATACCGGGAAGATGATGAACACGAACGACAGAATGATCGGACTCAAGCGCTTGAGCAGCATGAAATACACGATAAACCCGCCCACCGACGCCACCAGCCCCAGGTAGAACAGCGCGCTCCAGGAACGCAGCGTGATGGTTTCAAAGGTTGGAGTTTCAAACCACAGACCGGCCACGAACAGCATCAACCCGGCAATGCCGATGGGCAGTGTGTTGTAGGTGATCACGCTGATGGCGCTGCCTTTTTGCTTGGTAATGACGTAGCACAAGGCATGCATGATCGCGGCGGTCAGAATCGCCAGCACTCCGAAGAACTCGGCGTGGTCCAGGTGCAGGCCCTGGCTCTTGATGATCATGTAGAGGCTGCCGAAACCGATGCCGATGCCGACCACCTGGGAAAAATAGATGCGCTCGCGCAGAAACAGCGCGGAAAAAATCAGGATAAACACCGGCATGCAGCTGAACAGCAGCGCGGTGAGGCCTGAAGAAACATGCATCTCGCCGTAGTTGAGCAGGTAATAGGGAACGCTGAAGTAGGACAGCGTCACGAATACGAAGAACCAGCGGCTTTCACGCGGGAACAGGATGGGCTCGCGGCGCACCAGGGCGAAACACAGGAACAGCGGGAAGGCGATCAGGAAGCGCAAGCCCGCGGAGGTCAGCGGTGGCACGCTTTCGACGGCGATCTTGATCCCCAGCCATGTAGTGCCCCAACTCAGGCACACGATAAGAAACATCACGCTGGTTACCAGGCCGGCCAACCACTGTTTCTGAGTTTTTGTTTTTGTTGTGTTTTCAAGAACGGCGGACATTGGCATCGTTTATTGCTTCCCTGAGCCGGAATTGAACTCTATATTGACTGTGTATTAAGTTGTTTCATTCGGTGATTGAACCCGTAAAAGCACACTATTAGGGCGAATGATGGCTGTCAAAACAAATATTGACATGGTGTCAATTATGCGTGAGGGGTTGTCCAGCGGTCAGGGCGTGAAGTACAAGCGCCTGTCCGATGTGATGGAACGGGGCATCCTTGAAGGCTTGATTGAACCCGGACGAAAACTGCCGCCCCATCGGGTGCTTTCCGACAATCTGGGTGTGACCATCGGCACTATCAGCCGAGCCTACGGCGAACTGGAACGCCTTGGGTTGGTGGTGGCGCGAGTGGGTGACGGCACTTTCGTGCGCAAGCGTGGGATGGAGCGCCAGCGTGATGAAGGTTTTCGCAACGTCAGCGAGGAGCCGCGCCATTACTTCGACATGAGCCGTAACATGCATATTCCTGGTCAGGAGACGGTGTTTCTGGCCCAGAGCTTCCAAACGTTGTCGACCAACGCCAAGTTTCTCCAGGACATCAGCGCCTACACCCCGGATGCCGGTTTGCCGCGCTACCGTGAGGCCGGGGCGCAGTGGCTGGTGCAGCGTGATTTTCATCCGATTCCCGAACAGGTCATCTGCGTCAACGGCGGTCAGCATGGCCTGCTGTGCGCGATGATGGCATTGCTGCGGGCGGGCGATACGGTGGTTACCGAACAGCTGACCTATCCAGGGCTGATCACGGCCGCGCGCATGCTCTGCGTGCGCCTGATCGGCCTGGAGATGGATGAAGAAGGCGTGCTGCCGGGCGCGCTGGATGAAGTCTGTCGTAATCACCGGGTGTCGGCGTTGTATTGCACGCCCACCATCCAGAACCCGACCACGGCGGTATTGTCGGTCGCACGCCGGGAAGCGTTGGTCAAGGTATGTCGCGAGCACAATCTGCTGATTCTGGAAGACGAAGCCCACGGCGTATTGGTAGAAGATCGGCCGCCGCCCCTCAGCCATTTCGCGCCTGAGCGTACGATTTTGATCAGTAGCCTGAGCAAGGCGGTGTCCGCAGGTTTGCGGGTGGGCTATGTGCACGCGCCACCGGCGCTGGTCAGCCGTATTTCGGCGGCCTTGCGCTCGACGTGCTGGATGGCCACGCCAGTCACCCTGGAGCTGGCGACCCAGTGGATCGAAAACGGCACGGCGGAATACCTGCTACGTCAGCAGATCAACGAGATCAGCCGCCGCAAAGCCCTGGTGCGCGACCTGCTGACCGGCCTTGAATACCGCACCCACCTCAACAGTCCGCATTTTTGGATTGAAGTGCCAGAGCCATGGCGCGCGTCGGAAATCGAAGCGGAACTCAAGCAGAATAATTACCTGATCGCCACGGCCGAGGCCTTTGCCGTAGGGCAAACGGCGGTGCCGCAGTTTATTCGGGCGAGTATCTGTAATACGTCGGGTGACGATCAATTGTTGCGGGCGGGGTTTGATGCGCTGGCGACGGCGTTGGGGCAGGGGGGGGGCCGGTTTCACCTGTAGGCCGGTTTACCGCGTTATCGTTCATCGCAGGCACCGCAGTTATTTGAATCGGCGCTCCACGCCTTTTTCCACCAGAATCTTCGCCGAAATTTCTTCCACCGAAAAATGCGTGGAATTGATGTGCGCAATATTCTCGCGACGGAACAGATTTTCCACCTCGCGCACTTCGAACTCGCACTGTGCGTAGCTGGAATAGCGGCTATTGGGCTTGCGTTCGTTACGAATCGCCGTGAGGCGGTCCGGGTCGATGGTTAGACCGAACAGCTTGTGCTGGTGCGCGCGCAGGGCGGCCGGGAGCGTCAGGTGTTCCATGTCGTCTTCGGTCAGCGGGTAATTGGCCGCGCGGATACCGAACTGCATGGCCATATACAGGCACGTCGGGGTTTTACCGCAGCGGGACACACCCACCAGGATCAAATCGGCCTTGTCATAATAATGAGTGCGGGCGCCGTCATCGTTGTCGAGGGCAAAGTTTACCGCCTCGATACGCTCCATATAGTTGGAGTTGTGGCCAATGGAATGGGACTTTCCTACTGAATAGGAGGAGTGTTCACTCAACTCCTGTTCCAGGGGCGCCAGGAACGTGGAGAAGATGTCGATCATGAAACCATTGGAGGTGGCGAGGATCTCACGGATGTCTTGATTGACGATGGTGTCGAAAATGATCGGGCGAAAACCGTCTTTTTCAGCCGCCAGATTGATTTGTTGTACCATGGCCCGCGCTTTATCCACGCTGTCGATATAGGGCCGCGTGAATTTGGCGAAGGTAATGTTTTCGAACTGCGCGAGCAGGCTCTGACCCAATGTTTCGGCTGTGATGCCGGTGCCGTCGGAGATAAAGAAAGCAGATCGTTTCATTTGAGCCCTGGGCCTTAAGCTGATGGCGAATCTTGGATATGATAGGCGCGATTTTGCCGTCCCGCAGTGGGCCGCATTCTCACTTATTTTCCAGGTCCAGGCCACAAGCGCTGGCGTTTGCTCCTACTGAGCCGCCGGCGTCCTGAGCTTTTCCAACACAGAAAGTGGAGAGATCACCTTGGTAGAGTACGTAGTTTCCCTCGATAAGCTCGGCGTCCATGATGTAGAGCATGTGGGGGGCAAGAACGCATCCCTCGGCGAGATGATCAGTAATCTTGCAGGCGCTGGTGTCTCGGTGCCCGGTGGTTTCGCCACCACGGCCCAGGCTTACCGCGACTTCCTCGAGCTGAGCGGCCTCAACGCCCAGATCCACGCCGCGCTGGACGCCCTGGACGTCGATGACGTCAACGCCCTGGCCAAGACCGGTGCCCAGATCCGTCAATGGATCATGGACGCCGAGTTCCCCGAGAAGCTCAACGAAGAAATCCGTACTGCCTTCGCTACATTGTCGGCCGGCAACCCGGACATGGCCGTCGCCGTGCGCTCTTCGGCCACCGCCGAAGATTTGCCAGACGCCTCCTTTGCCGGTCAGCAGGAAACCTTCCTGAATATCCGCGGCGTCGAAAACGTGATCCGCGCGGCCAAGGAAGTATTTGCCTCCCTCTTTAACGATCGCGCCATTTCCTACCGCGTACACCAGGGTTTCGACCACAAGCTGGTGGCCCTGTCTGCCGGTGTGCAGCGCATGGTGCGTTCGGAAACCGGCACCGCCGGCGTGATGTTCACCCTGGACACCGAATCCGGTTTCCGTGACGTGGTGTTCATCACCGGCGCCTACGGCCTGGGCGAAACCGTGGTACAGGGCGCGGTCAACCCGGACGAATTTTACGTACACAAACACACGCTTGAGGCCGGTCGCCCGGCGATCCTGCGCCGCAACCTGGGCAGCAAGGCCATCAAGATGATCTACGGCGACGAGGCCAAGGCCGGTCGCTCGGTAAAAACCGTTGAAGTCGACAAGGCAGAGCGCGCGCGTTTCTGCCTGACCGACGCTGAGGTCAGCGAGTTGGCCAAACAAGCGATGATCATCGAAAAGCACTACAAGTGCCCGATGGACATCGAGTGGGCCAAAGACGGTGATGACGGCAAGCTGTACATCGTGCAGGCGCGTCCTGAAACCGTGAAAAGCCGCACCTCTGCCAACGTCATGGAACGCTACCTGCTGAAAGAAACCGGCACCGTGCTGGTGGAAGGTCGTGCCATCGGCCAGCGCATCGGCGCCGGCAAGGTGCGGATCATCAAGGACGTGTCCGAGATGGACAAAGTCCAGCCGGGCGACGTGCTGGTGTCCGACATGACCGACCCGGACTGGGAGCCGGTGATGAAGCGCGCCAGCGCCATCGTCACCAACCGTGGCGGGCGCACTTGCCACGCGGCGATCATCGCCCGCGAGCTGGGTATTCCGGCAGTGGTGGGCTGCGGCAACGCGACCCAACTGTTGAAAGACGGCCAGGGCGTGACCGTATCCTGCGCTGAAGGCGACACTGGTTTCATCTTTGAAGGTGAGCTGGGCTTCGACATCAAGCAAAACTCCATCGATGCCATGCCGGACCTGCCGTTCAAGATCATGATGAACGTCGGCAACCCGGACCGCGCCTTTGATTTCGCGCAGTTGCCGAACGCCGGTGTGGGCCTGGCCCGCCTGGAGTTCATCATCAACCGCATGATCGGCGTGCATCCCAAGGCTCTGCTGAACTACGACGGCCTGCCGCTGGATATCAAGGAAAGCGTCGACAAGCGCATCGCCGGCTACAACGATCCGGTGGGCTTCTACGTCGAGAAGCTGGTGGAAGGCATCAGCACCCTGGCGGCGGCGTTCTACCCGAAAAAGGTCATCGTGCGGCTGTCGGACTTCAAGTCCAACGAATACGCCAACCTGATCGGCGGCAAGCTCTATGAGCCGGAAGAAGAAAACCCGATGCTGGGCTTCCGTGGTGCCTCGCGCTACATCAGCGAGGCCTTCCGCGATTGCTTCGAGCTTGAGTGCCGTGCTCTCAAGCGCGTGCGCAATGAGATGGGCCTGACCAACGTCGAGATCATGGTGCCGTTCGTGCGTACCTTGGGCGAAGCGAGCCAAGTGGTCGACCTGCTCGCAGAAAACGGCCTGAGCCGTGGTGAAAACGGCCTGCGCGTCATCATGATGTGCGAGCTGCCGTCCAACGCCATTTTGGCCGAAGAGTTCCTGGAGTTCTTCGACGGTTTTTCCATTGGCTCCAACGACCTGACTCAGCTGACCCTGGGCCTGGACCGTGACTCGGGGATCATCGCCCACCTGTTCGATGAGCGTAACCCTGCGGTCAAGAAGCTGCTGGCCAACGCCATCCAGGCCTGTAACAAGGCCGGCAAGTACATCGGCATCTGCGGCCAGGGCCCTTCCGACCACCCGGACCTGGCCAAATGGCTGATGGAACAGGGTATCGAAAGCGTCTCGCTGAACCCCGATTCCGTGCTGGAGACCTGGTTCTTCCTGGCGGAAGGGCAAGCGTCCGCCTAAGGTCGTGACTTAAAAAGTGCCGGTCACTCCCAAAGGGTGACCGGCATTCTTATCTGTGCAGGGCGGAACTCCTTCCGGACGCCGCCCTTTTTTGTGCAAGAGCATTATGCAAAGCAGCAGCAACCTGTTTCCCGTCGCCCTGATCAGTGCTGAACGTCGCGGCGACCTGAGTGAAGACGTGTACCGCCTCAAACCCGGCAACAGCCCCGACGGTACCGTCGAGCTGGCGGTAACGCGTTTGGGCCTGGCCGATGTCCCGGAAAACCGGGGCACGCCGGTAATTTTATTGCACGGTAGTTTTTCCAACCGGCGTTTCTGGTACTCGCCCAAAGGCATCGGTTTGGGCGCCTATCTGGCGCGCCAGGGCTTTGATGTGTGGATTGCGGAAATGCGCGGGCATGGCTTGTCCAAGCGCAACCATGACTACGCGAGCAATCGCGTTGCCGACTACGCGCGTTACGATTTGCCGGCCATCGGCGCGTTTGTGCGTGAGCAAAGTGCACAAATCCCGCACTGGATCGGGCATTCCCTGGGCGGCACCGCACTGGCTGCAGCCCTCGGCGGGCAGTACCTGGGGGCGCCAGCGGTGGCCTCGGTGGCGTTGTTTGGTTGCCAGGTCAGCCGTACCCACTGGCCGTTGAAAATTCCCCCGGTGGAGTGGACCGCTCGTTTGCTCCTGAAACGTTTTGGCGAAGTGTCCGGCGCGCGGCTTAAGCGTGGTCCGGAGGATGAGCCTGCGGGCGTGATGATCGAAGCCATGCGTTGGAACGGCCTGTTCGGTCGCTTTGGCGATGGGAAACAGGATTGGTGGAAGGGCCTCGCGGAAGTCGATGTGCCGTTGTTGGCGGTGAGTGCCGCCGGTGACCAGCAGGACCCGGATTGGGCGTGCCGCAAGTTGTTCGAGCAAGTCGGCTCCGAGCACCGCCAATACTTGTGTCTGGGTCGCCAGCAAGGCTTCAGCGGGGATTTCGGGCATGTCGAGATGCTGGTCAGCAAAGCCGCTCAAGCCGAGGTATGGCCAATGGTAGCGCGGTGGTTGAACGATCCGCTGACACCCTTGGCCGGGGCGCACCCGCAGGTACTGGCAGCTGTTTGATCAAGCGCTCTGCCAAGGGCGTTTCACTCGTGTGTGGTTGCGGCTAAGATATGACGCGTTAAACGCTTCTGGTCATATTCAGTCGCGCAGTCGCTATTGCGTTGCGACGAAGTGAGTCCGATCATGGCCGCCGCCAACCGGTGAACCGTTAAAGATTGCCTGTTGCGACACGTTTTTCTGATGTACACCGTGGGATGTTCGACCTCTTCTTTGATGACAGGAGTTTCTCGATGAACCATTACGTGACGCCCGATCTGTGCGATGCCTACCCGGAGCTGGTGCAGGTGGTTGAGCCGATGTTCAGTAATTTCGGTGGCCGGGATTCCTTTGGCGGCGAGATCGTCACCATCAAATGCTTCGAGGACAACTCCCTGGTCAAGGAACAGGCCGATCAGCCGGGCGCCGGCAAGGTGCTGGTGGTCGACGGTGGTGGTTCGCTGCGTCGCGCGTTGCTCGGTGACATGATTGCCGAGAAAGCCGCAAAGAACGGGTGGGAAGGGCTGGTGATCTACGGCTGCATCCGGGATGTCGATGTCATTGCCCAAACCGATCTGGGCGTGCAGGCGCTGGCAACTCACCCGATGAAGACCGATAAGCGCGGCATTGGCGACCTGAACGTGGCAGTGACCTTCGCCGGTGTGACGTTCCGCCCCGGTGAGTACATCTATGCGGACAATAACGGCGTGATCGTCTCGCCCAGCCCGCTGACAATGCCTGAATAAACTGCTGTAGCCGATAGGGGTGAGGATGTTCGAGGAAGAAAACGCGCAATGGGGGCTGGTGCATGCCCTGGTGCTGGACGGTAAAGGCGGTGCGCGTTCGATTGCCCGGACTGAGCTCGACGACTTGCAATTGCAGCCTCAGGAAAGCCTGTGGCTGCATTGGGATCGCAGCCATCCGCAGACCCAGACCTGGCTGCGTAAATCCAGCGGCTTGAGCGAGTTTGCCTGCGACTTGCTGCTGGAGGAAAATACCCGTCCGCGCCTGTTGCCGCTCCCCGAAGCCCAATTGCTGCTGTTTCTGCGCGGGGTCAACCTGAACCCGGGCGCCGAACCGGAAGACATGGTGTCGGTGCGTATCTTCGCAGCGGCCGATCGCGTGATTTCCTTGCGCCTGCGTCCGCTGCGCGCCACGGATGAGTTGCTGGTGCAACTGGCGGAGGGGAAAGGACCGAAAACTGCTTCGGAACTCATCCTTTATATGGCGCAGTACCTGACCAACAAAGTGCAGGATCTGGTTACCGACCTGTCTGAAGTTGTCGATATCGAAGAAGAAAAACTGGATGCCGACGAACGGTATACTCCGGAACATGGCAGCGTCCTGCAGATCCGTCGGCGCGCGGCGGGGCTCAAACGTTTTCTCGCCCCTCAGCGAGATATTTTTGCCCAACTGACGCGAACCAAATTGCCGTGGTTTTGTGATGACGATGCTGACTACTGGAACGAATTACACAACAGCCTGACGCGCTACCTGGAAGAGCTCGAATTGGCTCGAGAGCGCGTGGGGCTTGTGCTTGAGACCGAAGACCGGCGATTGAGCCGGCGGATGAACCGCACCATGTACCGCTTCGGTATCATTACCGGGATTTTTTTGCCGATGAGTTTTCTCACCGGTTTGCTGGGTATAAATGTGGGCGGTATTCCGTTCTCCGCCAGCCCCTACGGATTCATGATTGCGTGCCTGATGATGGTGGCCGTCGCGTTGGGACAATGGTGGCTGTTTCGACGATTGCGCTGGGTTTGACCTGAATATGACCTGAACGTAGTAGGGGGGACATGTGACCCCAGGAAATTAACCCTCGTCTTTTAAATCACTTGCGAGAGGTCTTTATGCACGATCCGTTCGAACAGTCTTTGCGTGACATGCTTAATGCTTCGCCGTCCAACCGTGACGACGACGCTTGCCTGGGTCGCGTGTTGAAAACCGCCAACCGTCAGGTCGGTGCGGGAGATCTGTTCGGGCTGCTCGGTCGCTGGCTGCCGGCGCTGATGATGGCTTTGAACAATGGTTCGGCCCATGTATCGCCGGTTTCCCGTCGTAAACCTCTTGCTCGCACTGCTGATAAGGCTGATTGAATATGGAACTTGATCTCTGGACCCAGAGCCTGGTCACTGCGATGACTGCATTGTGGACCAAGGTGGCGAATTTCATTCCCAACCTGTTTGGTGCTCTGGTTTTGGTCTTGCTGGGCTTTGTCGTGGCCAAGCTGCTCGACACCCTGCTGTCCAAATTGCTTGCAAAACTGGGCCTGGACCGCTTGATGGCAGGCACGGGCCTGACCAAGCTGTTGGGTCGTGCGGGGCTGCAAGTGCCGATCTCGACCCTCATCGGGAAGATCGTTTACTGGTTCGTTTTACTTATTTTTCTGGTTTCTGCTGCTCAATCCCTTGGACTTGAGCGAGTTTCAGCTACGCTCGACATGCTGGCGCTGTATTTGCCGAAAGTTTTCGGTGGCGCGCTGGTGCTGCTCGTAGGCGTTTTACTGGCACAACTGGCCAATGGGCTGGTGCGCGGAGCCGCTGAAGGCGTGGGGCTGGACTATGCTGCGGGCCTGGGGCGGATCGCTCAGGGGCTGGTGATCATCATCAGTATTTCCGTTGCGATCAGCCAGCTCGAGGTCAAAACTGACCTGCTCAACCATGTGATTGTGATTGTTTTGATTACCGTTGGTCTGGCCGTTGCGCTGGCCATGGGGTTGGGAAGCCGGGAAATTGCCGGTCAGATTCTTGCGGGAATCTATGTGCGTGAGCTGTATCAGGTTGGGCAACAGGTGCGTGTGGGCGAGGTCGAAGGGCAAATCGAGGAGATCGGCACAGTCAAGACGACCGTGCTGACCGATGACGGTGAGCTGGTATCGCTGTCCAATCGGATTCTCCTGGAGCAGCAGGTCAGTAGCCGCTAATCCGGCAAACCCTGCTAATGTACGCCGCCGCAAACCCGGGTAACCGGGCTGCAGCGGACATTGACCTGACTGCCGGCACGACTTGTTTTGAATAAAGCCCAAACGCTGTCCACGCGCTATGACCCCCGTGAGCTCTCTGATGAGGAGTTGGTCGCGCGCGCACACACGGAGCTGTTTCACGTAACACGCGCGTACGAAGAATTGATGCGCAGATATCAACGCACTCTGTTCAACGTTTGTTCAAGGTATTTAGGGAACGATAGAGATGCGGACGATGTCTGTCAGGAAGTGATGCTCAAGGTGCTGTATGGCCTGAAGAACTTCGAGGGCAAATCGAAGTTCAAGACATGGCTCTACAGCATCACGTACAACGAGTGCATCACGCAGTATCGTAAGGAGCGGCGAAAGCGTCGGTTGATGGACGCTTTGAGTCTGGACCCCCTTGAGGAAGCGTCTGAAGAAAAGGCGCCAGCACCCGAGGAAAAGGGCGGACTTGATCGCTGGTTGGTGCATGTGAACCCAATTGACCGCGAAATTTTGGTGCTACGATTTGTCGCAGAGCTGGAGTTTCAGGAAATTGCTGACATCATGCACATGGGTTTGAGTGCTACAAAAATGCGTTACAAGCGTGCTCTTGATAAATTACGTGAGAAATTTGCGGGCGAGACTGAAACTTAGTGCGTGGCAAATATCTCTTACGTGTAGGCAAGTTCTGTTAGACTTGTCGCCGAGTTGTCCCCCGGTTTGTGGGACTGCTTTACAATCACCAGATGGGGATTTAACGGATGAAACTGAAAAACACCTTGGGCTTTGCCATTGGTTCTCTTATTGCTGCCACTTCTTTCGGCGCTCTGGCACAAGGCCAAGGCGCAGTTGAAGGCCAGCTGTTCTACAAGAAGCAGTACAACGATAGCGTTAAGCACATCGAAGACGGCTTCAACCCTGGCGCAAGCATCGGTTACTTCTTGACCGACGACGTGTCGATCAACCTGAACTACGACACCACCAACCACACCCGTTCGAACGACGGTACTGGCAGCCAGAAGATCAAAGGTGACACTGGCAGCGTGACTGCTCAGTACCACTTCGGTCAGGCTGGTGTTGACTCCCTGCGTCCATACGTTGAAGGTGGTTTCGGTCACCAGAGCCGTACCAACGTTGAAGTTGACGGCCACAAAGGTCGCGACCAGTCCACTCTGGCTATCGCTGGCGCTGGTGTGAAGTACTACTTCACCAACAACCTGTTCGCACGTGCCGGTGTTGAGTCCGACTACAACCTGGACAACGGCAAGTGGGATTATTCCGCACTGGTTGGCCTGGGCGTAAACTTCGGCGGTAACGCTGGCGCAGTAGCTCCAGCTCCTACCCCAACACCAGCTCCAGAGCCAACTCCAGAGCCAGAAGCTCCAGTTGCTCAGGTTGTTCGTGTTGAGCTGGACGTGAAGTTCGACTTCGACAAGTCGGTTGTTAAACCTAACAGCTACGGCGACGTGAAAAACCTCGCTGACTTCATGAAACAGTACCCACAAACCACCACCGTTGTTGAAGGTCACACTGACTCCGTCGGTCCTGACGCTTACAACCAGAAGCTGTCCCAGCGTCGTGCTGACGCGGTCAAGCAAGTTCTGGTCAAAGACGGTATTGCTCCTAACCGTGTAAGCTCGGTTGGTTATGGCAAATCCCGCCCAGTTGCTGACAACGCAACTGAAGCTGGCCGTGCTATCAACCGTCGCGTAGAAGCCTCGGTAGAAGCTCAAGCTGCTCAGTAATTACTGAGTGGTAAAAAAAAGCCCGGCTTAGGCCGGGCTTTTTTTCGTCTGGCGTTTGCTTCAAGCGCTGGTGGATACGGCCACGCATGCCGCCTGTGCAGCCGCGGCGACACTGCCGATGACCAGGATTGCCGGGCTCTTCAAGGCGAACGCCTGCGCATCCTTGTGCATCTGCCCCAACGTGCTACAGCATTCTCGCTGTTGAGGCAGCGATGCGTTTTCGATCATCGCGACCGGCATATCCTCTGCCATGGCGCCCTCCAGCAGCTGCTGACGGATCTCCTCCAGCTTCGCCACGCCCATGTACACCACCAACGTCGTCCCGCTTTCGGCCAGTGCACGCCAGTTCAGGCTGCTGTTGTCCTGGGTATGCGCCGTAACGAGCGTTACACCGCGACTGACCCCGCGCAACGTCAGCGGGATATCGCAGTTTGTCGCACCGGCCAGGCCCGCCGTGATCCCGTTGACCAACTCCACGGCCACGCCACGTTCGCGCAACCACATCGCTTCTTCGCCGCCACGCCCGAAAATGCACGGGTCACCACCTTTTAATCGCACCACGCATTTGCCTTGCCGGGCATAACGCAGCATCAGGCGATGGATAAAATCCTGTGGCGTCGAACGGCAGCCACCGCGTTTGCCTACGCTGATAATCCGCGCGTCAAGGCAGTGTTCCAGCACAGCCGGGTTGACCAGGTCATCAATCAACACCACGTCGGCCTCATGGAGGGCCCGCACCGCCTTCAGGGTCAGCAGTTCAGGATCACCGGGCCCCGCACCCACCAGCCAGACTTTTGCGCTCATGTTTTTTCCTCACACACTGATTGCGATTGGCTGCGGGTTGCTGGCCAAAAGACGTTTGATTTCCGGTACGCACGAGCCGCATTGCGTGCCGCAGCCCAGCGCCTGTTTGAGCCCGTTAAGGTCCAGGCCGCGAGTGATGCCTGCGCACACGGCGTTTTCGCTGACGTTCTTGCAGTTGCACACAATCTTGCCGCTGGCTGCCGCACCGCCCGGTGGCGCGCTGAGCGGTGCCAGCAGCCAGCGTCGCAATTGATCGTCAGTGCGGCCTTCCAGCCAAAGGCTTTGCAGCCAATGCCGAGCCAGGGTTTCGCCGGCCAGGCGCAACGCGGTAATCCGGCCTTGTTCGATTTTTACGCGTTTACCGATCGAGCGGCGCGGGTCGTCATACGCCATCACAGGACCGTCGTTGAGCCCCAGCAAGGCGTCGATACGCGTCAGCAGTTGCAGGTCGGGCGCCTCGGTATGTGCCGCGCGCACCACCAGTGCCGGCCGTTCGCGCCCGGCCAGGCTCAGGCTCACGTAGGCAAAGCCCTCGCACAGTGGGCGCAGTGCCTCGACGTGTTGCTGCACATCGCCTTCGATCAACGCAAACAGCTGCCACGGCAGCTGCACAGCCTCCAGGCGCACACCGCTGTGTTTGAGTTCCGGCTGTTTCGACAAAGGGTCGAAGGCTGGCTGGGTCAACGTATTTACGCCCCCCTTGAGAAAACGGTCACCCCAATGCATTGGCAGGAACGCTTGCCCGGGGCGCACGCTGTCATCACTGTTGATGGCAACAATCACGCTGCCGCGACGGCTCTTGAGGTTGACTAGGTCACCGTCCTTGAAGCGATGGCGGCGCAACTCATCCGGGTGCAGGCTCAGCAGTGCTTCGTTCACATGCCCAAACAACTGGGCTGCAGTACCTGTGCGACTCATGCCGTGCCATTGATCACGCAGGCGGCCGGTGATCAGCGTCAGCGGGAAGCGTGCGTCGCGCTGCTCTTTGGCGGCGCGGTAGGGGTCGGCAACAAAATGCGCGCGGCCGCTCTCGGTGGGGAACACGCCGTCGGTGTACAGGCGCGCAGTTCCAGATTGCGCGCCTGTGGGAAACGGCCATTGCTGCGGACCTATCTGATCGAGCAAGGCATGGCTGATGCCCGTCAGGTCAAGGTCGCGGTTGTGGGTCAGCAGTTTGTACTCATCAAAGATCTGCGAGGGGTGTTCAAAGGCGAAAAGACCCGGTTTTCCGGGACAAAGCCGTCGCTCCAGGCGCTGGGCAAAATCCACAGTGATTGCCCAATCCGGACGCGCCTCCCCAGGTGGGGCGATTGCCCGTCGCACGTGGGAAATGCGCCGTTCAGAGTTGGTCACCGTGCCTTCTTTCTCGCCCCAACTGGCCGCTGGTAACAGCAGGTCAGCGAAACGGGCCGTCTCGGTTGTACGAAAAGCCTCCTGTAGCACCACGAAAGGGCACGTCTCCAAGGCCATTCGCACGGTGTTCTGGTCGGGCAAGGATTGGGCCGGGTTGGTGCAGGCGATCCACAAGGCCTTGATCTTGCCGGCCTGTACCTGTTCAAACAGTTCGATGGCTGTCAGCCCGGTGCTGGCTGGCAGTTGTTCAACACCCCAATACGCGGCCACTTCGGCCCGATGTTCCGGGTTCGCCGCCTCGCGATGGCCGGGCAGCAAATTCGACAAACTGCCGGTTTCGCGCCCACCCATCGCATTCGGCTGGCCCGTCAGGGAAAACGGCCCGCATCCTGCTCGGCCAAGCGTGCCGGTGGCCAGGTGCAAATTGATCAGCGCGCTGTTCTTGGCGCTGCCGGCGGTGGATTGGTTGAGCCCCATGCACCACAGCGACAGAAAACTGCTGGAGGTGCCGACCCATTCGGCGCACAGGCGCAGCTGTTCGACGCTGATTCCGCACAGCTGCGTGACCATTTGCGGCGTGTAGTCATGCACCAGCCGTTTCAGCTCGCCCAGCCCATCGGTATGCGCCTGGATGAAGTCTCGGTCGATCCAGTCTTCCCACAGCAACAGATGCAAAATCCCGTGGAATAACGCCACATCCGTCCCAGGCAGGATGGCCAGGTGCAGGTCAGCTAAATCGCAGGTGTCCGTGCGGCGTGGGTCGATCACCAGCACTTTCATCTGCGGGCGCCGCGCTTTGGCTTCCTCAAGGCGTCGGAACAATACCGGGTGGGCGTAGGCCATGTTGCTGCCGACGATCATTACGCAGTCGCTGCACTCCAGGTCTTCATAACTGCACGGCGGCGCATCGGCGCCCAGGCTGCGCTTGTAGCCCACCACTGCCGAGGACATGCACAGCCGCGAGTTGCTGTCGATGTTGTTGGTGCCGACCAGCGCGCGCGCGAGCTTGTTGAAGCTGTAGTAGTCCTCGGTCAGCAATTGCCCGGAAATGTAGAACGCCACGCTGTCCGGCCCGTGTTCGCTGATGGTCTCGGCGAACACCTTGGCCGCGTGCTCCAGTGCGGTTTCCCAGTCGGTGCGTGCTCGCGCCAAGCTTTTGCCCAGACGCAGCTCCGGGTACAACGCGCGGGCCGCCAGGTCGCCGGTCAGGTGCAGACTTGAGCCTTTGCTGCACAACTTGCCGAAGTTCGCCGGGTGGTTCGGGTCGCCTTGTACACCGAGGATCTGCGCGCCGTCGTGCTCGATCAGCACGCCGCAACCCACCCCGCAATAACAGCAGGTGGACGCGGTGACCTGGCGGTTCATCAACCCGCGTCCCGCAGGGCCAACATGACCCGGCCGTTTTCCACGCGGGCGGGGTGATGGTGCGCGCAGCCGAT
Organism: Pseudomonas sp. LBUM920; assembly: GCF_003852315.1. Taxonomy (NCBI): domain Bacteria; kingdom Pseudomonadati; phylum Pseudomonadota; class Gammaproteobacteria; order Pseudomonadales; family Pseudomonadaceae; genus Pseudomonas; species Pseudomonas edsoni (SeqCode). The sequence goes on along the minus strand of NZ_CP027762.1, from coordinate 4,896,353 downwards.
GTCCGGTGCCTGGGCTTCGCCGGATGCCAGATCAATCTGCCAGTTGTGCAGCGGGCAGGCCACGCGCTTGCCGTAGATCAGGCCTTGGGATAACGGACCGCCCTTGTGCGGGCAGCGGTCATCGAGGGCGAACACTTCGTCATCACTGGTGCGAAAAATCGCGATATCACCTTTGGGTCCATTGATGATGCGCGAGCCCAGGGCATTGATTTCATCGAGTGCGCAGATATCCAGCCAGTTCATACCGAGACCTCCAGCTGTTTGACGGGGATGACCTCGAATTCCTTTTTCAGCAGCGGCTGTTCCAGGCGTTCTTTCCAAGGGTCTTGTTCGAACGACAGCGAAAACTGCAGACGCTCGTTGAGGGCTTGGCGGCGAGCCGGGTCTTCCAGTACGGCCTTCTTGATGTGCTCCATGCCCACGCGTTGCAGGTAGTGCACGGTGCGCTCGAGGTAGAAGGCTTCTTCGCGGTAAAGCTGTAGGAAGGCGCCGTTGTATTCACGGACTTCTTCGGCGGTTTTCAGCTTGACAAAGAACTCCGCGACTTCGGTTTTGATCCCGCCGTTGCCGCCGATGTACATCTCCCAGCCGGAGTCCACGCCGATGATGCCCACGTCCTTGATGCCGGCTTCCGAGCAATTGCGTGGGCAACCGGACACCGCCAACTTGACCTTGTGCGGCGACCACATATTGAACAGGTCATGCTCCAGCTCAATGCCCAGCTGCGTCGAATTCTGTGTGCCAAAACGGCAGAACTCACTGCCGACGCAGGTCTTCACGGTGCGGATGGATTTGCCATAGGCGTGACCGGAAGGCATGTCGAGGTCCTTCCAAACCCCTGGCAGGTCCTGTTTCTTGATGCCCAGCAGGTCGATGCGTTGACCGCCGGTGACCTTGACCATCGGCACGTTGTACTTGTCGGCCACGTCGGCAATACGCCGCAGCTCTGACGGATTGGTCACACCGCCCCACATCCTCGGGACTACGGAGTAGGTGCCGTCTTTCTGAATATTGGCGTGGGCACGTTCGTTGATCAGGCGCGATTGCGGATCATCCCTGGCTTCGCCCGGCCAGGTGGAAATCAGGTAGTAGTTGAGGGCCGGGCGGCAGGTGGCGCAGCCATTGGGCGTGCGCCAGTTCAAGTAGCTCATGGTGCCGGCGATGGTCAGCAAGTGCTGATCGCGGATGGCCTGGCGGATTTGCCCGTGGTTGAGGTCGCTGCAACCGCAGATCGCTTTTTCGCTTTTCGGTTTGACGTCCGCGGCACCGCCAACGGTATTGATCAGGATCTGTTCCACCAGCCCGGCGCAGGAGCCACAGGAGCTGGCGGCCTTGGTGTGCTTCTTGACCTCGTCAACGCTGAACAGCCCGTGTGCCTGGATGGCCTTGACGATGGTGCCCTTGCATACGCCGTTGCAACCGCAGACTTCGGCGTTGTCGGCCATGCTCATGGCCTTGTCCTGGCCTTGATGGCCGACATCGCCTAATGCGTTTTCGCCGAACATCAGGTGGTCGCGGATCTCGCCTATCGCATGGTTCTCACGGATCTGACGGAAATACCAACCGCCGTCAGCGGTATCGCCGTACAGGCAGGCACCGACCAGGATGTCGTCCTTGATCACCAGTTTTTTGTACACGCCGCCAATTGGGTCGCTGAGGGTGATGGTTTCGGTGCCTTCGCCGCCCATAAAGTCGCCGGCGGAGAACAGGTCGATACCGGTGACCTTCAATTTGGTTGAGGTGACCGAGCCCTTGTAGGTGGCAAAGCCCAGCTGCGCCAGGTGATTGGCGCAGACTTTGGCTTGCTCGAACAGTGGCGCAACCAGGCCATAGGCGATGCCACGATGGCTGGCGCATTCGCCGATGGCATAAATGCGTGGGTCGTAGGTCTGCAAGGTGTCGTTGACCAGAATCCCGCGGTTGCACGGGATGCCGGATTTTTCTGCGAGTTCGGTGTTGGGGCGAATGCCGGCAGCCATCACCACCAGGTCAGCGGGGATGACGTCGCCATTCTTGAATTGCACCGAGCCGACGCGGCCGTTGCCGGCGTCGTGCAGTGCCTGGGTCTGTTCACGCAGACGGAACACCAGGCCACGGCTTTCCAGTTCGGTTTGCAGCAATTGGCCGCTGGTCTTGTCCAGTTGCCGCTCCAACAGCCATTCGCCGATATGCACCACGGTCACGTGCATGCCGCGCAGCATCAGGCCGTTGGCGGCCTCCAGGCCGAGCAGGCCACCGCCGATCACAACAGCATGCGTGTGGGTCTTGGCGGTGTCGATCATGGCCTGAGTGTCGGCGATGTCGCGGTAGCCGATCACGCCCTGCAAGGTGTTACCGGGGATCGGCAGGATAAACGGCGTCGAACCGGTGGCGATCAGCAGGCGATCGTATTCGGCTGTGGTGCCGTCTTCGGCGATGACCAGGCGTTTGACACGGTCGATCTGCACCACTTTGCGGTTGAGCAACAGCTTGATGTGGTTATCCAGGTACCAGTCGAGATCGTTGAGCACGATCTCTTCGAACGTTTGCTCGCCGGCCAGCACCGGCGACAGCAGAATGCGGTTGTAGTTGGTGTGGGGCTCGGCGCCGAACACGGTGATGTCGTACAGGTCGCTGCTCAGTTTGAGCAATTCTTCAAGGGTGCGAACCCCGGCCATGCCGTTGCCGATCATCACCAATTTGAGTTTTTTCATGTCGTTCTCCGCAATGGCTCGACCAATTACGCGCAAACAAAAAAAGGCGTCCCCGCTAGTGATCTAGCGAGGACGCCTTTGTCCTGGTCCCGTTCTCTCGGGAAGCTCGCCCTTCGACGTTGAAGGGGCGGCTGTATGTGTGTTGTTGGGGAAGCTAATGCAGTGGCTGTGCCAAGTTGGCCAGCCTGCGGGTTTATTGGGGCTTTGAGTCAAAGCCGCCTGGGGATTTGCCCTCTAGTGGTGCAACAGCCAGTACAGCAGCACCAGATTGACCAGCAGCGACACGGCGGCCAGGCTTTGCCAGACCTTGAGCGGTTCGCGCTCCAGCAAGGGCCGTGGTCGCACGCTCAATTCACGGCGGTCGGCCTGCTCCAGCACCAGCAGCCATTCTTCGGCGGTTTCATAACGTTGCGCGGGTGAGGCGGCCACGGCGCGTTCCAGACTCAGTGGCAACCCGTCAGGCAGGTCGGGACGGTAGCGGCTGGCGCTGACGGGCTGGGCGAAACGCGGCCGTTGGAAAGCTTCGATTTCGCCGTAGGGATAATGCCCGGTCAGCAGGTAATACAAGGTAACGCCAACACTGTATAAATCCTGCTGCGGCGTAGGCCGCTCGCCGCTGAACGCTTCGGGTGCGATAAAACTTGGCGTGCCGGGCAGCAAATGAGCGCGGTCTTCGGAGAGCCCCGGGCAATAGGCCAGGCCGAAATCCAGCACGCGCAGTTCGCCATCGTCACCCAGCAGCAGGTTTTCGGGCTTGATATCGCGGTGCAGGATTTGTCGCCGATGCAGCAGGCCCATCGCCCGCAGCAGCCGCTCGGCGATGAACTGCCACTGCGCCAGGGGCAATGGGCCCTGTTGCCGGAACAGTTCAGCAAGGGTTTGCCCCGGGTATTCGCGCATCACGTAGTACAGGTGCTGGCGCCCACTGGCCGCGTGAACTTCAGGAAACGCGCGCCCGGCAACCCGCCGCAAAAACCACTCTTCAGATAGCAGCGCTTGGCCGGCATCGCTGTCATCGTCGCGGTTGAGCGGCAAGGTTTTCAGCAGCCAGGGTTGCTGCTGGGCATCACGTACCCGGTACAGCAACGACTGTCGACTCTGCGCCAGCAGGCTTTCAACCTGCCAGCCTTCAAAGCGTTGCCCAGGTTTGAGCGGCGGTGGCAGCGGCCATTGCTGCAACTGCACCAGCGCATCACCAAGGGTGGCGGCGCCGAGCTGGTCGATGCGCACCAGCAGGGCGCTGGCATTGTCCTGGCTGGCGGCCAGGTGCGCGGCGTTGACCAGCGTGTTGACCGCCACATCGAGGTCAGTTTGCTCGCGCAGGATCGCACTGATGCTGTGCTCACCCAAGGCGGCCCACACACCATCGCTGAGCAATAAAAAACATTCGCCTGCGCGCAGTTCACCGTCGAGAAAATCCAGCACCAGGTGCTGGTCCAGACCGAGCGCGCGCTTGAGCACGTGCTGCATGCCCGGCTGTTCCCACACATGGTCTTCGCTGATGCGCTGCAACTCGCCGTCCAGCCAGCGATACACCCGGCAATCGCCGACGTGCGCGAGGGTGAAACGTTGGCCGCGAAACACCAGTGCACTCAAGGTGGTCAGCAGCGGCTGGCCGCCGCCGTTGGCCTGCAACCAGCGATTCTGCGCCAGCAACAGACGCTCGAGCGCCTGGGCCACGCCCCAGGTTTGCGGCGTGGCGTAGTAGTCCAGCGCCAGCGCCTGCAAGGTCGAGCGCGCCGCCAGGCCGCCATCGGCGCATTGGCTGACGCCATCGGCGATGGCGCACAGGTAACCTTTACTCGCCGCCAGCTCCGCCACGGGGGTGACGACGCGCAGGGCGTCCTGGTTTTCGGCGCGAGGGCCAATGGCGCTGGCCTGCGCGACACTCAGTTGCAAGCCCATCAGACGCGTGCGGCGGTCACGGCAGCCGAACCCCAGGTGGTTCTCCAGCGACGTTTGACCCCGTGCAGGCCGAACCAGGCCAGCACGCCGAGGCTGGCGAACAGCCACAGGGCCATTTGATAACTGCCGGTGCTTTGCTTGATCGCGCCCATGCCTGCCGCGAGGGCAAAGCCGCCGATCCCGCCGGCCATGCCGATCAGGCCGGTCATCACGCCGATCTCGCGGCGAAAACGCTGGGGCACCAGTTGAAACACTGCACCATTACCTGCGCCGAGGCCGAGCATGGTGCAGACGAAAAGTGCCAACGCAGCGTAAGAACTTGGCAGGTTGAAACCCACCGCTGCGATGCAGATCGCCGCCACGCTGTACATGCCGAGCAGGGTGCGAATCCCGCCGAAACGGTCCGCCAGGGCGCCACCCAACGGGCGCATCAGGCTGCCGCCAAACACACAGGCCGCGGTGTAGTAGCCCGCGGTCACCGGGCTCAAGCCGTATTGGTCGTTAAAGTAGCCGGGCAGGGCGCTGGCCAGGCCGATAAAGCCGCCGAACGTCACGCTGTAAAAGAACATGAACCACCAGCTGTCGCGGTCGCCCAGGGCTTTAAAGTAGTCGGCCATGGATTTGGCCTTCGGGCGTTCCGGGGCATTGCGCGCAAGCCAGGCGAAGACAACCAACGTGATGACCAATGGAATCAGCGCGAAGCCGAACACATTGCTCCAGCCAAACGCGGCGGCGAGTACCGGTGCCAGCAATGCAGCAAACACGGTGCCGGAGTTGCCAGCACCGGCGATGCCCATGGCCTTGCCCTGGTGTTCAGCGGGATACCACTGAGAGGCCAGCGGCAGGGCGACCGCAAACGAGGCGCCCGCCATGCCCAGGAACATGCCCAGCAACAGGGCCTGCTCGTAACTGTGAATGCCCAGTTGCCAGGCGCCGAACAGTGCGGCAATCACAATGACCTGGCCGATCAGCCCGGCGGTTTTAGGCGACAGTTTGTCGGCCAGCATGCCCATCAGAAAACGCAGCACCGCGCCGGCCAGGATCGGCGTGGCCACTACCAGTCCGCGCTGTTGAGTGGTCAAGTGCAGGTCGGCGGCGATCTGCACCGCCAGCGGTCCCAACAGGTACCAGACCATGAAGCTCAGGTCGAAATACAGGAACGCGGCAAACAGGGTCGGGGTGTGCCCGGATTTCCAGAAGCTTGATTTCATCACGCACCTCAACGGTTGGGGTCTTGTAAGAAGGCCAAGTGATGGGGCCGCCGGCTAAAGGCCACCCCACCGGCCCCAGGCTCTGGGACCAAAACGAAAAAACGCCGCCACCGGGCTCGCGAGGGCAAACCGGATGTGCGACGTCTTTGTCGTGGAAGGGGCAACCGCCGTTGGTTACCTGTGGTGAATGCTTAGCAAGAGCTGCGCCAGATCAGCCGAGCAACTCGCTCATGGCGATAATCTGCTCCGCCACCTGGATCAGTTTCTGTTGGCGGCTCATGGCTTGGCGGCGCATCAGGGTGTAGGCCTCTTCTTCGTTGCAGTGCTTCATTTTCATCAGCATGCCTTTGGCCAGCTCGATGCGTTTACGCTCGGCCAGTTGCTGGTCGCGCGCCTGGAGCTGGGCGCGCAAGGCCTGATCGCTTTCAAAACGGGCCATGGCCACGTCCAGGATCGGCTGCAGGCGCTGGGCCTGAATGCCTTCGACGATATAAGCGCTGACCCCGGATTTGATGGCCTGGCGCATCACGTTCGGGTCGTGCTCGTCGGTAAACATCACGATCGGCCGGGGCTGATCGCGGCTGACCAGTACCACCTGCTCCATTACATCTCGGCCAGGTGACTCGGTATCGATCAGGATCACGTCCGGGCGCACCGTTTCGACGCGCGCGGGCAGGTCGATGGTCAGGCCGGACTCATCGATCACCTCGAACCCGGCTTCGATCAATGCGGCCTTGAGGCGCCCGACCTTGCGCGGCGTATCGTTGATCAACAGGATGCGTAACATAGAGGTCGTCCTGTCAGCGCTGCGCCTGGTGGCTGGAGTGGTCTGCCATGGCGTGCAGTCGAAAGCTGCGCGCGTAGGCGGCGGGGTCGGAGCCGTCCCAGATTTTGCCGTCGATCAGTTGGCTGCTGCGCATGTCCGCTGCGTTTGCATTGACGCCGACGGCGGCAGCGGCCTGACGGTATAAAGCCAGTTGCTGCACGTGGCGGGCCACGCCCAGGTAGTCCGGGTCTTCGCGCAGCAAGCCCCAGCGCCGAAACTGGGTCATGAACCACATGCCGTCGCAAAGGTACGGCAGGTTCACCTCGCCATCGCCGAAAAACCGCAGGGCATGTGGGTCTTGCCACTGGTGGCCGAGGCCGTCGTCATAAGCACCCAGCAGGCGCGGCTCGATGCAGTCGAGCGGCGCATCGAGGTAGTCGCGAGCACTGAGTAATTGTGCGGTGGAGCGGCGGTTTTCATGGCTTTGCTCGATAAAGCGGCTGGCCTCGAGAATCGCCATCACCAGGATGCGCGCAGTGTTGGGGTACTGATCGACAAACGCCTGGGTGCATCCTAGAACCTTTTCCGGATGATTCGGCCAGATCGCCTGGGTGGTCGCCAGGGTGAACCCCTGGTTTTGCTTGACCGCGCTGGCACACCAGGGCTCGCCGACACAGAACCCGTCGATGCGCCCGGCTTGCAGGTGCGCGACCATCTGCGGCGGCGGTACCACCACGCTGTCGACGTCGTGCAACGGATGAATGCCTTGGCTCGCCAGCCAGTAATACAGCCACATGGCGTGAGTGCCTGTGGGAAATGTCTGTGCAAAGGTCAGTTTTGTGCGGCTTTGGTGCACGTGGCGGTCCAGTGCCTCAGGAGTGATCACGCCTTGCTGTTGCAGGCCGTGGGACAGGTTGATGCTCTGCCCGTTCTGGTTGAGCCCCATCAGAACAGCCATGTCGGTCGGCGCTACGCCACCGATGCCCAGGTGCACGGCATAGATCAGCCCATAGAGGCTATGGGCGGCATCCAGTTCGCCGCTGACCAGTTTGTCGCGCAGGTTGGCCCAGGACGATTGGCGCTTGAGGTTCAGCGTCAGGCCGTAGGGTTGCGCGAAACCCTGGGTGGCGGCGACCACCAGCGAGGCGCAATCGGTCAGCGCCATGAAGCCCAGGTCGAGGCTGCTCTTTTCCGGTGCGTCACTGCCGTTTACCCAGGCCAGCGAATGGTTCACCGGGTTGTTGCCGACCGAATCGTTCATCAACACTCACCTTTGCTCAAAAAAAAGCGTCGTAACCCTTGAGGGTTGCGCGGGTGGCAGCGCAAGCCATTGCAGGGAAACGACGCCATTGTCCGTAAGCCTGCTCCGACGTTGGTGCAGGCTTTGATACAGAGCCCGTAGCAAGGCACATGCCACGGAGATCCAGGCGCAGTCCGCCGTCAGCTTTCCATCAAGATTGAAACTCAGCTGCCTTCCAGTATGGCCGCCTCTTTGCGCCAGGCGGCGAGGAACATCCACGGTGTCTATCAATTCCCCAACCATGAGCCGTTACCGCAGGTTATGCCGTTGGCTGGTGTGCGGTGCATTGCTGTTGGCAAACGCGTGCGCCCTGGGGGATAGCTATCAGGCGCGGGATGAAAGCCTGCATACCTTTTTTACCGCGCTGTCGGTGCCCTTGGGCTTGCCTGTCGTTGTCAGCCGCGAGGTGGCGCGTAAAACCATCACCGGCCAATTCGACCTGGGGGCGGCGCAGCACACGCTGGAAACTGTCGCCGAGCAGCAAGGCCTGATCTGGTATAGCGACGGGCAGGTGCTGTACCTGTACGACGCCGGTGAAGCAAAAAGCTCGGCAGTAGCGCTGCGGCATATCTCGGTCGACAGGCTGCGCGGGTTCATGCGCCGTTCCGGGCTCGATGAATCGCGTTTTCCCCTGAGGGAAAGCGGCGGGCGAATGTTCTATGTGTCCGGGCCACCTAACTACGTCGACCAGGTATTGCACCTGACTCAACTGATGGACAAGCAGCGCACTGAGGTACGCGTCGGCGCACAAACCTTCGGCGTGGTGCAGGTGTTCAACACCCACGTGGCGGATCGCACGTATTCGATGGGCGACGACCAGGTCAACGTTCCGGGTATGGCCTCGATGATCGAAGCCGTGCTGGCCAGCGAGCAAAAGAACGACACGCAACGCCCCCCGGGTTTACTGGCCGACAAGAGCCTGGTGGTGATGGCCTATCCGGATTCAAACAGCCTGTTGATAAAGGGCAAACCTGCCCAGGTAAAGGTGCTCGAGGAACTGGTGGCGGAGCTCGACAAGCCCAAGCGGCCGATTGAGGTGTCGCTGTGGCAAGTGGATGTGGAGCGCAGTGAATTCGCCAAGATGGGCGCGGCCTGGGCTCAGCAAACCGATACCGGGACTTTCGTGACGCGCGTACTGGAACCTTTGGAAGATAACCGCTTGATGGCACAGCTCGGTGTGCTGGAGCGCCGGCGCAAGGTCAGGGTCGTCGCGTTTCCCATCATCCTTACCCAGGAAAACGTGCCTGCGGTTTTCCAGGATAACCATACGTTTTACCCGCCACGGCCTGGCGACGATAAGGGTGATTGGCAGCCCGTGCGTTATGGCGTTGAAGCCAGTGTGCTCCCGCGCTTTGCCGGAGCGCATCAGATCGAGATGCTGGTGAACCTCGAGGATGGCCGTCAGATGGACAGCCAATTCAAGCCAGGCTCGGCAGGGGCGGTGGGGCGAATGGCCGTCAGCTCTGTGGTGCGTGTACCTCAAGGCAGACGCTTGTGGCTGGGTGGTTTCCACCGTGAGGACGAGGCGCCCCGCCGTGGTCGACGCGCGCAGGTACGGCTCTTTGTGATCCAGGCGCGGGCGGTCGGCAGTGAGCCGCGGATGTTGGCCGGCGCTGTCGGCCCGCCGCCGCTGACCCCTAGCCAATATGAGCGCGTACAGCGTGCGTTTGTGCGCGAAAGCCGTGAAGTCCTTGAGTGACATAACCCGTTGGTCAGAGCCCTGAAACGCTTGTGGGCGGCGACTGCGAAAAGTCCTACGTGGCGCCCGCCGAAAGCCTCGATTACATGGGTTTTTTCCTAACGTTGTTCGCGGCTCAGGTTTTTATAGTCGTGATGTTGGCGTATCGGCCGTTTCTGGAAACAAGGAATTCAATGTCAGTAGTCGGGTGCAGAGGTGTGCATGACCCTCGTGAATGATGGGCTGACGGCTGCCTGGGTGTTTGCCGGGTGGACCTTGCAGGGCGATGGCCGATTGATCGGCGAAGGCGCGGATATTCAGTTGCCGCCCAAGGAGTGGCACGTGCTGCGGCTGCTGTTGGCGTCTGACGGAGCATTGATGACCAAGGATCGTCTGCTTGAGTTGGTCTGGCCCCGAGGGGAGGTGGCAGAGGAATCGCTGACGCGCTGTATCTACGCATTGCGCAAGCAGCTTAAGAAGGACAAGGGCTTTATCAAAACAATTTACGGCAGGGGGTATCGCTTTACCTGTGCCGTGAAAGCCGAGCAGCGCGCAATTCTCCAGACGGGGCCAGGGCGCGTGCAACGCATCTGCTCGGCTTGTGGGCAGGTGACACATGATTAATCGATTGGGCAAAGCGTTGGTGTTGAGCCTGTTGATGGGCAGCCATCAGGCCTGGGCCGATTGCTGGGAAGAGGTGGCTAGCCGCTATGACCTCGAACCTGAGCTTTTGCAGGCCATCGCCGCCGTGGAATCGGGTTACCGTGCGCACGCCGTGAACGCGCTCAACAGCGATGGCTCTCGGGATATTGGCCTGATGCAGATCAACAGCATGCACTTGCCTCGCCTGGCCAAGCAGGGCATTACCGAAGAGAGGTTGTTGAGTGAGCCCTGTTTGTCGGTCGAGGTGGGCGCTTCGATTCTTGCCGGGTTTGTCCAGCGTTTCGGTTACAACTGGACAGCCGTGGGCTCCTACAACGCCGGCGCAGCACCTGAGCGTGAAGCGTTGCGTTTGCGTTACGCAGAAAAAATATGGGCGCGGTATGAGGCGTTGGTGGCACAACGTCATTGACGATTGGACGGCGCACCTCGCACCTGGCGCGCCACCCCGGCTATAATCGGCGCCACCTTTCGCCGCCATCCGAGTCTAGCCCGCCCATGTATACCCTGGCCCGCCAGCTGTTGTTCAAACTCTCTCCGGAAACCTCCCACGATCTGTCCCTGGACCTGATCGGTGCCGGTGGTCGTCTGGGGCTCAATGGCCTGGTATGCAAGTCACCGGCAAAAATGCCGGTATCGGTGATGGGACTCGACTTCCCCAACCCGGTCGGGCTGGCTGCCGGCCTCGACAAGAACGGCGCGGCTATCGACGGGTTTGCGCAACTGGGTTTCGGTTTTGTCGAAATTGGCACCGTGACGCCACGCCCGCAACCGGGCAACCCAAAACCCCGGATCTTCCGCCTGCCGGAAGCCGAGGCGATCATCAATCGCATGGGCTTTAACAACCTGGGCGTCGATCATCTGCTGTCACGGGTTCAAGCCGCGAAATACAAGGGCATCCTCGGCATCAATATCGGCAAGAACTTCGACACGCCTGTAGAGCGCGCCGTCGATGATTACCTGATTTGCCTGGACAAGGTCTACGCCCACGCCAGCTACGTCACCGTCAACGTCAGCTCGCCGAATACGCCCGGTCTGCGTAGCCTGCAGTTCGGTGATTCGCTCAAGCAACTGCTCGAAGCCTTGCGTCAGCGCCAGGAAGACCTGGCCGTACGTCATGGCAAACGTGTGCCGCTGGCCATCAAGATTGCGCCGGACATGAGCGATGAAGAAACCGTGCTGGTCGCTCAGGCGCTGGTGGATTCGGGCATGGATGCGGTGATCGCCACCAATACCACCCTCAGCCGTGTGGGTGTCGAAGGGCTGGCGCATGGTGATGAAGCGGGTGGGCTGTCGGGCGCACCAGTGCGCGACAAAAGCACTCACATCGTCAAGGTGCTGGCGGCTGAGTTGGCCGGGCGCTTGCCGATCATCGCCGTGGGCGGCATCACCGAAGGCAAGCACGCGGCCGAGAAGATCGCCGCCGGTGCAAGCCTGGTGCAGTTGTATTCCGGTTTTATCTATAAGGGACCTTCGCTGATTCGCGAGTCGGTGGATGCGATTGCGGCTTTGCCAAAAAGGTAGGCCCGGCTTGTTGGCGATGGCAGGCCAAAAGTACACCTGTGAGTGTGTAGGCCATGTCGCCTTCGGAGCAATAAAAAGGGCTCCTTAAAGGAGCCCCTGGGCCGAAGCCCGCCGCCCTGATGGGGCGTGCGTGGTTAAGTCGTTACATATTCAAGGTAGTGTGTCGGATTAAGTGCCCTGTGTTAGCCGACGGCGTGAAGTTCGTTGAGTCTGTGGATTCCCGCAGTGCCAGTCATACCGTCCCAGTTGTCGCCGCGTCCTTCTCGCCAGCCGTTGATCCAGGCTTGGCGTACCGACGGTAGAGTAAATGGGCAAAGCTCACGGGATTTGCCATGAACGCCATATTGATATCCGCGTAAAAATGCTCTTTCCAACGGATCACGCTTAAGTCTTCTCATAGGGTGTTTCCCTCACTTGTTGACTGTCTTGATATCCTTCGGCCTCGTCTGAGGCCGGGCAGAGTTTTTCTGCCGTTGGTGGGCTCGCTGCCGGCGTGGCGAGCCAATGTGTCGGCGTCGTTACGGCGCCAACCTGTGTTGAGTTCTAACCAATAGGTCACATGGATTCAATGATCGTTTTGTCATAAGCACGTAACGATAACGATGCTATAGCCATAAGCTGGGATGGCTTTTCGCCCCTTTTATTGGGCAAAGCCAGCTATGATGTGCCCTGCATAGAGGATGGGTTTAATCCTTTAGTGAGAATGTCCGCCCGTTGCAGTCGGTTATTATTCGACGAAGGGTCGGAATATTTCTTTTTGTTGCAATCAATTATTTCTCTGCCCCGGAAATTCTGGCCCAAAGGCCCGGCAGCCGGGGTGGGACGGCACATTCGTGCCACGCGAGCACTCTTCGAGAAAAGTGCTTGATTAAAAACCGAGCCGGCGATGCGTCGCCTGTTCATTTATTGCTGAAAAGCCTGGAATGCCCCATGTCGGACCGTTTTGAACTCTTCCTCACTTGCCCCAAGGGCCTCGAAGGCCTGCTGATCGAGGAAGCCGTCGGGCTTGGCCTTGAGGACGCACGCGAGCACACCTCGGCCGTGCGCGGCATGGCCGACATGGAAACCGCCTACCGCTTGTGCCTCTGGTCGCGCCTGGCCAACCGCGTGTTGCTGGTGCTCAAGCGCTTCCCGATGAAGGACGCTGAAGACCTTTACCATGGCGTGCTGGACATCGAATGGGCCGACCACATGGTCCCGGATGGCACCCTGGCGGTGGAATTCAGCGGCCATGGTTCGGGCATCGACAACACTCACTTCGGCGCGCTGAAGGTCAAGGATGCGATTGTCGACAAACTGCGCACCCCGACCGGCGAACGCCCCTCCATCGACAAGATCAACCCGGACCTGCGTATTCACCTGCGCCTGGACCGCGGCGAAGCGATTCTTTCGCTCGACCTGTCGGGCCACAGCCTGCACCAGCGCGGTTACCGCCTGCAGCAGGGCGCGGCACCGTTGAAGGAAAACCTGGCGGCGGCGATTTTGATTCGCGCCGGCTGGCCGCGCATTGCGGCCGAAGGCGGCGCGCTGACGGACCCGATGTGTGGCGTGGGTACCTTCCTGGTCGAAGGCGCGATGATCGCCGCCGACATGGCCCCCAACCTCAATCGCGAACTGTGGGGCTTCACTACGTGGCTCGGCCACGTTCCGGCGCTGTGGAAGAAGCTGCACACCGAAGCGACCGAGCGGGCTGCCATCGGCATGAACAAGCCGCCGTTGTGGGTGCGAGGCTATGAAGCCGACCCACGCTTGATTCAACCTGCGCGCAATAACATCGAGCGCGCCGGCTTGAGCCACTGGATCAAGGTGTACCAGGGCGAAGTCGGCACTTTCGAGCCGCGCCCGGACCAGAACCAGAAAGGCCTGGTGATCTGCAACCCGCCGTACGGCGAGCGTTTGGGTGACGAAGCCAGTCTGTTGTATCTCTACCAGAACCTCGGCGAGCGTCTGCGTCAGGCCTGCATGGGTTGGGAAGCGGCGGTGTTCACCGGCGCGCCGGACCTGGGCAAGCGCATGGGCATCCGCAGCCATAAACAGTATTCGTTCTGGAACGGCGCCTTGCCGTGCAAACTGCTGCTGATCAAGGTCAACCCGGACCAGTTCGTCACTGGCGAGCGCCGCACCCCGGAGCAGCGTCAGGCCGAACGTGAGCAAGCCGCTTACGATCAGGCCCCGACCGAGCCGGTAGAACGCCAGTACAACAAGAACGGTAACCCGATCAAGCCAGCCCCGGCCCCGGTGGTTGAGCAGGCGCGCCTGAGCGAAGGCGGGCAGATGTTCGCCAACCGCCTGCAGAAAAACCTCAAGCAGCTGGGCAAGTGGGCCAAGCGCGAAGGCGTGGATTGCTACCGTGTGTACGACGCCGATATGCCGGAATACTCCATGGCCATCGACCTCTACCACGACTGGGTGCACGTGCAGGAATACGCCGCGCCGAAATCCATCGACCCGGAAAAAGCTTCCGCACGGATGTTCGACGCCCTGGCCGCGATTCCCCAGGCGCTGAACGTCGACAAGAGCCGCGTGGTGGTCAAGCGCCGCGAGCGTCAAAGCGGCACCAAGCAGTACGAGCGCCAGAGTGCTCAGGGCAAGTTCACCGAGGTCAGCGAAGGCGGCGTGAAGCTGCTGGTCAACCTCACCGATTACCTGGACACCGGCCTGTTCCTCGACCACCGCCCGATGCGCATGCGCATCCAGAAGGAGGCGGCCGGCAAGCGCTTCCTCAACCTGTATTGCTACACCGCTACCGCCAGTGTGCACGCGGCCAAGGGTGGCGCGCGCAGCACCACCAGCGTTGACTTGTCCAAGACCTACCTGGACTGGGCACGTCGCAACTTCTCGCTCAACGGTTTCTCCGACAAGAACCGCCTGGAGCAGGGTGATGTGATGGCGTGGCTGGAGGCCAGCCGCGATGAGTTCGATCTGATCTTCATCGACCCGCCGACCTTCTCCAACTCCAAGCGCATGGAAGGCATCTTCGACGTGCAACGTGACCACGTGCAGTTGCTCGACCTGGCCATGGCGCGTCTGGCACCGGGCGGCGTGTTGTACTTCTCGAACAACTTCCGCAAGTTCGTGCTCGAGGACAACCTCAGCGAACGCTATGCGGTCGAGGAAATCAGCGACAAGACCCTCGACCCGGATTTTGCACGTAACGCGAAGATCCACCGGGCGTGGAAAATCACCGCGCGCTGATTGCTGCACACAGTTGGAACAAAAAAGCCGCAAGCCTGGCGTATTCCGGGCTTGCGGCTTTTTTGCGCTGGTCAAACAGTGGCCTCATGGCTATAACTTAAGCCCTAGCCAAAGTGACAGCCCCGCACGCTGGCGTTGTGAGTGTTGCCTATGCCGATGCATGCCGTACGCCCCAAAATCCTAGGCTTTATCAGTGAGCAGGCGTCGGCTTGGCTGGTGGCTTTGGTGGTGTTATTGGCAGGTTGCGCGCTGACGGTGATTGTTGCCTGGGCCGCCGCCGATCTCTATCAGCAACAGGTTCGCCAGCGTTTTCAGCTGCTGGTCAATGAACGCTACAGCCGCCTGCAGGAGCGCTTCGAAGACCAGGAGCAACGCCTGGCCAGCCTGCAGCGCTTCTTCGTCAACTCAAGTGATGTGTCCCGCGCCGAGTTCGATGGGTTTGCTCAACCCTTGCTGTTGCGCGCCCGCGCCTATGCCTGGGCACCGCGGATTTTTCGCGATCAGCGCAAGCCGTTTGAACAGGAGATCTCGCGCCAGCGCGGCACGCCCTTTGCCATCCGTGAACTGAATTCGTCAGGGGAGTTGGCGCCTGCCGCCGAGCGCGATGAATACGTGCCGGTGTTGTATAGCCAAACCCAAAGCCTGCTGGGCTCGCCGCTCGGTTTCGACCTGTTGGCCCAGCCGCTTCGCCGCTCGGTTCTTGAGCGTGCGCAAAAAAGCGGTACGCCCGCGGTATCCCAGCCGATGCAATTGGTGGGTGTGGAGCCGGCCTATGCGGCCGGGGTTTTGCTGGTGGCGCCGGTGAGCAAGCTGGCTGAGGCCGAGCCCAGCGGCTTTGTGATGGCGGTGATCAGCATGCGACAGCTGGTGGCCGACGGTTTGCCCAAGCCGAACCGCGACAACCTGGTGATGCAGATCGTCGATACCTCCGACACCCAGCAGCGCGTGCTGTATGCCTCCAGCAATGCGGTGGGCACCAGCGACCTCAGCGCCGCGCGCCGTCTGACCCTGGGCGACCATGTGTATGCCCTCACGTTGCGTGCCAGCCAGGTCTTCGATCAGGCCAACCATTCCTCGATGAGCACCATCCTGACCATGGGCGGGTTGCTCAGCCTGCTGCTCAGTGCCTTGTTGTATGTGGTGGTCAGCCAACGCCAGCGCGCGCTGAAGCTGGTGGAGCAGCGCACCGTGCAGTTGCGCCTGCGTGAACAGGAATTGCGCGGTGCGCACGGCCAATTGCGCAGCGTGCTGAATGCGGCCACCCAAGTCGCGATCATCGCCACTGACCTGCGCGGGGTGATCAACACGTTCAATGCCGGGGCCGAGCAAATGCTGGGGTACACATCCGACCAGGTGCTGGGGCGCATGACCCTGGAAAGCCTGCACCTGGCCGCTGAACTCGAGGCGCGCGCCACCCGTTTGAGCGCGGCCATGGGCAAGCGCATCCCGCCAAGCCAGGCGATGCTGGTGGAGAGCCCGGACCACCTGCACCAGGCGCGCGAGTGGACCCTGTTACGCGAAAATGGCAGCCCCTTGACGGTGAACATGCTCGGTACCGTATTGCTGGACGACCATGGCCTGTGGATCGGGCATCTGGCGATTTACCTGGATGTCACCGAGCAGAAACGCGCCTACGAGGCGTTAGCGGCGCGCGATCGTTTGCTGAAAAAACTCAGTGCCCATGTGCCCGGCGGGATCTTCCAGTTCACCCTGGAACCCAAGGGCAACGGGCGTTTCATCTATGCCAGCGATGGCATGCGCGACATTTATGAAATCGAAACCGGCGTGTTGCACCAGGACGCGGGCAAGGTCTTCGAACGCATTCATCCCCAGGACGTCGAGCGGGTCCGCCTGTCGATACGCTTGTCGGCGTTGCAGCTGAGCCATTGGCGCGAAGAGTACCGCGTGCTGTTGCCACAACGCGGCCTGCGCTGGATTCGCGGCGAAGCCACGCCTGAAGAACTGCCGGGCGGCGGTACGCTGTGGCATGGCTACGTGTCGGATATTTCCGACCTCAAGCGGGTAGAGGAAGAGCTGCGCGCGCTGTCCATCACCGATTCGCTGACGGGCATTCATAACCGGCGTTATTTCCAGGATCGCCTCAAGGCCGAGATGCTCAGGCTCAACCGCGCCTGTGGGGCGCTGTCGTTGATCATGCTGGATATCGACCACTTCAAGCGCATCAACGACCAGTACGGTCACGCGGTAGGCGATGGGGTTTTGCAGGAGGTATGCAAGCGCATCAGTCAGCGCCTGCGGCGCACGGATGTATTTTGCCGACTGGGCGGCGAAGAGTTCGTGGTGCTATGCCCGCACACTGATTGCGAGCAGGCGTACAGCCTGGCGATGGAGTTGTGGCAGTCGTTGCGCAGTGCGCCGATGGACACGGTGGGCATCGTGACTGCCAGCTTCGGTGTGGCCAGCTGGCGGATCGACGAGGGCATTGATGGGCTGCTGCTGCGGGCGGACTCGGCGGTGTATGTGGCCAAGCAGGCGGGCAGGGACCGGGTGGAGGCCGAGCGACTTAGGGCTTGATTGACAGGTTTTTCCAGACGTCGCGCATTCATGTGGGAGATGGCTTGCCTGCGATTGCAGCGTGTCAGTCAGCGAATTGGAGACTTATGCACCGTTATCACAGGCAAGCCCGCTCCCACATTTGATCTGTGTTGCCTTTTAGAGCACCGGCGCAGCCGCCGCCAGCTTCGGCTGGCGATACAGGTCCAGCAGCACCTGGTCCAGCACTGATGAGGCGCCCCACGGTTTCGAATCGTTGAGGATCGCCACCACCACCCAGGTGTTGCCATTGTTGTCGCGGCTGAACCCGGCGATGGCACGCACGGTGTTCAGGGTGCCAGTCTTGACGTGGGCTTCGCCGCGCATGGCGGTGGTCTTCAGGCGTTTACGCATGGTGCCGTCGGTGCCGGCAATCGGCAGCGAGCTGATGTATTCCGCCGCGTACGGGCTCTTCCAGGCGGCTTGCAGCATGGCCGCCATCTCGCGGGCGCTGACACGTTCGGCGCGCGACAGGCCGGAGCCGTTCTCCATGACGAGGTGCGGCGCGGTGATGCCCTTCTTCGCCAGCCACTGACGGACCACACGTTGCGCAGCCTTGGCGTCGTCGCCGTCGGCATCGTTGCGAAATTGCGCGCCCAGGCTCAGGAACAGCTGCTGGGCCATGGTGTTGTTACTGTATTTGTTGATGTCGCGGATGATTTCCGCCAGGTCCGGCGAGAAGGCACGGGCGAGTACTTTGGCGTCCTTGGGCACGGGCGCCTGGATATCGCGGCCCTGGATGGTGCCGCCCAATTCCTGCCAGATCGCACGCACAGCGCCGGCGGTGTAGGTGGCATGGTCGAGCAGCGACAGGTAAGTCTGCGAACTGCAGCCATCGCCCAGTTGGCCGCTGACCGTCACGGTGACACTGCCGTCGGCGGCGGTGACCGGGCTGTAGCGCACGTCGCCGGTGCATTGCTTGGCGTTGGAGACTTTCACCTGGTTGTCGATGCGAATGCTGGCAATCGGCGGTTCGACCGATACGATCACGCGGCCCGAATCGTTGCGGGTCACGAAGCGCAGGGCCTTGAGGTTGACCAGCAGGGCGTCGGGCTTGACCAGGAACGGCTTGTTCTCGTCATTGCCGTCGTCATTGAATTCGGGCAATTGCGGCTGGTTGAAGAAGCTGCGGTCGAGCACCAGGTCGCCGGTCACTTGCTGCACGCCATTGGCACGCAGGTCGCGCATCAGCAGCCAGAGTTTTTCCATGTTCAGCTTGGGGTCGCCGCCGCCCTTGAGGTAGAGGTTGCCGTGCAGGACGCCACCGCTGAGCGTGCCATCGGTGTAGAACTCGGTCTTCCACTGATGGTTGGGGCCGAGCATTTCCAGGGCCGCGTAAGTGGTGACCAGCTTCATGGTGGAGGCCGGGTTCACCGAGACGTCGGCGTTGAACACGGTAGGGGTACCGGGGCCGGTGAGGGGCAGCATCACCAGCGACAGCGCGGTATTTTGTAGCTTGGCTTTCTGCAGGGCCTGCGCAACGTTGGGTGGCAGGGTGTTGTTGATTGGGGCGGCAGCGGCGGAGAAGGCCAGTGGAAGAAGAAAGCCGGCCAATAACACGCAACGAAAAGATTTGATCATAAGGAATAAAACCCTACTGCTGAGAAGGGTGAAAAAGGCGAGGGGTATGGAAGAAAATCCCTCATTGGTCACGAAAGTGTCGGCATTATGCCCCAAGGTGGATCCAGTTGTAGCTGAACGATAGCTGGAATTGCGCGTTTTTTTGCAGACAGATAGCCGCCTATCCCAGAGAGTCGGGCAATCCTTGCCTTAAACTGCTAGAGTGCCGCCCGTTATTACTTATGAGGATTGTTCCAATGGCGACTAACCGTTCCCAGCGTCTGCGCAAAAAACTGTGCGTTGATGAATTTCAAGAGCTGGGTTTCGAACTGAACCTGGACTTCAACGAAGGCCTGAGTGAAGAAGCTATCGACGCTTTCCTCGAAGCATTCATCAAAGAAGCCATGGAAGCCAACGGTCTGGGCTATGTCGGCGGCGATGACTACGGTCTGGTTTGCCTGCAGAAGCGTGGCTCGGTCTCCGAAGAGCAGCGTGCTGCCGTTGAAGCCTGGCTGAAAACCCGTTCCGAGCTGACCAAGGCTGAAGTCAGCCCGTTGCTGGACGTGTGGTATCCGGAAAAGCCGATCAACGCGGCTAAGTGATACTGAAAAAACGGCGACCTTCGGGTCGCCGTTTTTTTATGCCTTGCGCCCGTTCAGAATCAGCAGCGTCAACACCCCCGCCACAATCCCCCAGAACGCCGAACCGATGGAAAACAACGTCAAGCCTGACGCGGTGACCATAAAGGTGATCAGCGCCGCTTCGCGCTCCTTCGGCTCATTCATGGCGATGCTCAAGCCATTGATGATCGAGCCAAACAACGCCAACGCTGCAATCGACAGCACCAGTTCCTTTGGCAATGCTGCGAACAGTGCCGCCAAGGTCGCGCCAAATACCCCGGCAATCCCGTAGAACACGCCGCACCACACCGCAGCGGTATAGCGCTTGTTGCGGTCTTCATGGGCATGCGGCCCGGTGCAGATGGCCGCGCTGATGGCCGCCAGGTTGATGCCGTGGGAGCCGAAGGGCGCGAGCACCAGCGAGGCCAGGCCGGTTGCGGTGATCAAAGGCGAGGCGGGCACGGTGTAGCCGTCGGCGCGCAACACGGCGACGCCGGGCATGTTCTGCGAGGTCATCGCCACCACGAACAGCGGGATGCCGATACTGATGGTCGCCGCCAGCGAGAAATGCGGCGTGGTCCATACCGGCGTTGCCACTTCCAGGTGAAAGCCACTGAAATCCAGCAACCCCATCAGCCCCGACAGCACAGTGCCGAGCACCAGCGCGGCGAGTACCGCATAGCGGGGCGACAGGCGCTTGATGATCAGGTATGTGAAAAACATCCCCAGGACCAGGCCGGTGCGATGCTGCGCGGCGACGAAAATCTCGCTGCCGATCTTGAACAGAATCCCCGCCAGCAAGGCCGCCGCCAGCGACGCCGGGATGCGCTTGACCAGTTTCTCGAAGCTGCCGGTCAGCCCGCACAGCGTCACCAGTACGGCGCAGGTGATGTAGGCACCAATGGCCTCGCCGTAACTTACGCCGCCCAGGCTGGTGATCAACAACGCCGCGCCGGGTGTGGACCAAGCAATGGTGATGGGCGTGCGATAGCGCAAGGACAGGCCGATGCTGCACACCGCCATGCCGATGGAGATGGCCCAGATCCACGAAGAAATCTGCGCCGTGGTCAACCCGGCGGCTTGTCCGGCCTGGAACATCAGGACCAGCGAGCTGGTGTAGCCGGTCATCATGGCAATGAAGCCGGCGACGATGGCCGACGCAGAAGTGTCGGCCAACGGGCGCAAAGGCGCTTGGGTGGCGTCGTTCATGGAGAGGCGTTCCTTTTACCTGGGTATTTGCCGGTGAAGGCGCAGATTCAAGCCTAAACTCAAACGGAACTACTCGTTGCAATACAGCCAACGCAGCAAACAGCCGTACAGTGTGTTGGCGCATTGGGTTGTGTACAATGTGCCCTGTTTTTAGGTGATACTTGCCAGCAACCCGCGCTTGCCGTATTACCGTTAATTCGCCGCCGTTCTCCAAACCCGAGTGCCCATGAACGAACAGTTGCAACCTCTCAAGAAACAACCGCGAGCTGGCAAGGCCGGTCGCAGCGGAACCCAGGACGATATTGTCTACGCGCATATCTTCGAGGCCATCCTTGAACAACGCCTGGCGCCCGGAACCAAGTTGAGTGAAGAGGCACTGGGCGAAATCTTCGGCGTCAGCCGCACCATCATTCGCCGCGCGCTCTCGCGTTTGGCCCATGAAGGCGTGGTACTGCTGCGGCCCAATCGTGGTGCGGTGGTGGCGAGCCCGAGTGTAGAAGAAGCGCGCCAGGTATTCCTGGCCCGGCGTCTGGTCGAACGGGCGATCACGGAATTGGCAGTGCAGCACGCCACGGCCGAACAGCTGGCCGAGCTGCGCCAGATGGTCAACGACGAGCGTGACAGTTTCTCCCGCGGCGACCGCGGTGCTGGTATCCGCCTCTCCGGCGAATTCCACCTCAAGCTGGCCGAGGCGGCGAAGAACGCGCCGCTGATCAGCTTCCAGCGCAGCCTGGTGTCGCAGACCTCGTTGATCATCGCCCAGTACGAAAGCGGCAACCGCTCGCACTGTTCCTACGATGAGCACACGCAGCTGATCGACGCGATCGAAGCACGCGATGCAACGTTGGCGGTGAACCTGATGATGCACCACATGGATCACATCGACAGCAAGCTCAACCTCGATGAGGAAAGCGCGTCGGATGATTTGCATGCGGTGTTCTCGCATTTGTTGCAGACGAAAAAGCCGGGTCGCTCGTCCGTAAAACTGTAAACCCGATCAAAAATGTGGGAGCGGGCTTGCTCGCGAAGGCGGTGGTTCAGTCTAAGTATCTGTTGACTGACACACCGCATTCGCGAGCAAGCCCGCTCCCACATTTGTTTTGTGGCGTTTGTTAGATCAGCGTTGGTGCACGAGATTGCCGGCTGCGTAGGTCCGCAGAACCGCCCGATCATCCCCCAGCGTCATCAACACAAACAGCGTTTCGGCAATGTTATTGGCCTGCTTCAAGCGATAGCTCAGCAGCGGCGTGGCGTTGTAATCCAGCACCAAAAAGTCCGCATCGGTACCCGGCTGCAACGTGCCGATCTTGTCTTCCAGACGCAGCGCCCGCGCGCCGCCCAAAGTGGCCAGGTACAGCGACTTGAACGGGCTCAACCGCGCGCCCTGCAGTTGCATGACTTTGTAGGCTTCGTTCAGGGTTTGCAGCAGCGAGAAGCTGGTGCCGCCGCCCACGTCGGTGCCCAGGCCGACATTCAATTTGTGCTTCTCGGCCATCGGCAAGTTGAACAACCCACTGCCGAGGAAGAAGTTCGACGTCGGGCAGAACGCCACCGCCGAACCCGTCTCCGCCAACCGTGCGCACTCGTCATCACACAGGTGCACGCCGTGGGCAAACACCGAGCGTTCGCCCAGCAATTTGTAGTGGTCATACACGTCCAGGTAGCCCTTGCGCTCCGGGAACAGCTCTTTCACCCATGCCACTTCCTGCAGGTTTTCACTGATGTGCGTCTGCATGTACAGGTCTGGGTATTCGCCCAGCAGTTGCCCGGCCAGCGTCAGTTGCTCCGGGGTGCTGGTCGGGGCAAAACGTGGCGTGACCGCATAGTGCAAACGGCCCTTGCCGTGCCAGCGTTCGATCAGCGCCTTGCTTTCCTGGTAGCCGGATTCGGCGGTGTCGGTCAGATAGTCCGGCGCGTTGCGGTCCATCATCACCTTGCCGGCGATCATGCGCAGGTCGAGTTTTTCGGCCGCTTCAAAGAATGAATTGACTGATTGCGGGTGCACGCTGCCGAACACCAGCGCCGTGGTCGTGCCGTTGCGCAGCAGTTCCTTGATGAAGATATCCGCGACTTCTTCGGCGTGCGCCTTGTCGGCGAACTGGCTTTCGCACGGGAAGGTGTAGGTGTTGAGCCAATCCAGTAACTGCTCGCCATAGGCGCCGACCATGCCGGTTTGCGGCAGGTGGATATGGGTGTCGATCAGGCCTGGGGTGATCAGCGCATCCTGATAATGGGTAATGTCGATATCGGCGGGCAGTGTCGGCAACAAATCGCTGGCGTGGCCCAGGGCGCTGATCTGGCCGTTATCGATCACCAGCAGGCCGTCTTCGAAATACTCATAGGAAGCTTCGATCCCCACTTCAGCAGGGTCGGCAATGCTGTGCAGGATGGCGGCACGGTAGGCTTTGCGAGTCAAAGGCATGTTCATCTCAATTGATAGCTTGGCTGCGGCGCGAGGCCGGCAGCAGTTTGGCAATGGGTTCGGCGCTCGCGGTGTGCTGACCGAAATTGGCGTTATAGGTGGCGATGATTTCGCCGGCGATGGAGATGGCGATCTCCACCGGCAGTTTGCCCTTCACCTCGGTGAGGCCCATCGGGCAGCGCATGCGTTGCAGTTGCGCGGTGTCGAAGCCGCGATCACGCAGGCGGTGTTCGAACTTGACCCGTTTGGTTTTCGAGCCGATCAGTCCGAAGTAGGCAAAGTCGTTGCGTTTGAGCAGCGCGGCGGTCAGTTCCAGGTCCAGCGCGTGATTGTGGGTCATGACGATGCAGTAGCTGCCCACTGGCAGGTCGGCAATTTCGTCGACTGGCTCCTCGCTGACGATTTTACGCACGCCCTGGGGAATGTGTTCCGGAAACTCCTGGTCGCGGGAATCGATCCAGCGCACTCGGCATGGCAGGCTCGCCAACAGCGGCACCAAGGCGCGGCCGACATGGCCGGCGCCAAACACTGCAATGTGCGCCTGCACCTGGCCCATGGGTTCGAACAGCAGCACCGTCACACCGCCGCAGCACTGGCCCAGGCTTGCACCAAGGCTAAAGCGCTCCAGATGGGTGTTTTGCTGGCCGCGCACGAGCATGTCGCGGGCGATCTGCATCGCCTTGTATTCCAGGTGCCCGCCACCGATGGTGTCGAAGGTCTGCGCGGCGCTGATCACCATCTTCGAGCCGGCATTGCGCGGCGTGGAGCCGAGCTCTTCGATGATGGTCACCAGCACGCAGGGTTCACCCTGGTTCTGCAGGTCGGCGAGGGCGCTGATCCAGTTGTTCATAGTCACCTCTTGTGGCGTCTGTCAGGCCGCTATCGGGGGCAAGCCCTCTCCCACATTTTGATGTGTGAACACCATCAAATGTGGGAGAGGGCTTGCCTGCGATGGCAGCACCTCGTTCCTAGAGCGAAGCCATCTCGGTTTCAGCTTCAACAGCCTTTGCCGCCTGCAACTGGCGCATCTGCTCGCACCCCCACAACACCCGCTCGGGTGTGGCCGGTGCATCAATCCTGGGCTGATGGCGATACTCACCCACACTTGCCACGGCATCCTTGATCGCGCACCACGAGGCAATCCCGAGCATGAACGGCGGCTCGCCCACGGCCTTGGAATGGAACACCGTGTCCTCCGGGTTCTTGCGGTTTTCCACCAGCTTCACGCGTAAGTCCAGGGGCATGTCAGCCACGGCCGGGATCTTGTAACTGGCCGGGCCGTTGGTCATCAGCTTGCCTTTGTTGTTCCACACCAGCTCTTCCATCGTCAGCCAGCCCATGCCCTGGATAAAGCCGCCTTCCACCTGGCCGATGTCGATGGCCGGGTTCAGCGAGGCGCCCACGTCGTGCAGGATGTCGGTGCGCAACATTTTGTATTCGCCAGTGAGGGTGTCGACGATCACTTCGCAGCACGCCGCGCCGAACGCGAAGTAATAGAACGGCCGGCCCCTCGCCTGGCTGCGGTCGTAGAAGATTTTCGGGGTCTTGTAGAACCCGGTGCTCGACAGCGAGACCTGGGCGAAATACGCCTGCTGGATCAGGCTCTCAAAGGTCAGGATCTGGTCGCGTACCCGTACGTGACCATTGTGAAATTCCACATCGGCTTCACTCACGTCGTATTTGCGTGCGGCAAATTCCACCAGGCGCTGCTTGATGGTTTCGGCGGCGTTCTGGGCAGCCTTGCCGTTCAGGTCGGCACCGCTGGACGCGGCGGTGGGCGAGGTGTTGGGCACTTTATCGGTGTTGGTGGCGGTGATCTGCACGCGGTCGATGTCGACCTGGAACACTTCGGCCACCACTTGCGCGACCTTGGTGTTCAAGCCCTGGCCCATCTCAGTGCCACCGTGGTTCAAATGGATGCTGCCGTCGGTGTAGATGTGGATCAGCGCACCGGCCTGGTTCAGGAAGCTGGCGGTAAACGAAATACCGAACTTCACCGGCGTCAGCGCCAGGCCTTTTTTCAGGATCGGGCTGTGGGCGTTGTACAGGCGGATGGCTTCGCGGCGCTCGGCGTATTGGCTGCTGGCTTCAAGTTCGGCGGTCATCTCTTCGAGCATGTTGTGCTCGACGGTCTGGTAGTAGTGGGTGACGTTGCGCTCGGTCTTGCCGTAGTAATTGACCTTGCGCACCGCCAATGGGTCCAGACCCAGGTGCCGAGCGATGGCGTCCATCACTTCCTCGATGGCGACCATGCCTTGTGGCCCACCGAAGCCGCGATACGCGGTGTTGGAGGCTGTGTTGGTCTTGCAACGATGGCCATTAACGGTGGCGTCGCCCAGGTAATACGAATTGTCGGCGTGGAACATCGCGCGGTCGACAATCGAGTTCGACAAGTCCGGCGAGCAGCCACAGTTACCCGCCAGTTCCAGATTGATCCCGTGCAGGCGACCCGTGTCGTCAAAGCCCACGTCGTATTCGATATAGAAGGGGTGGCGCTTGCCGGTCATCAGCATGTCTTCGACGCGCGGCAGGCGCATTTTGGTCGGCTGGCCGGTGAGGCGCGCAACCACCGCGCACAGGCACGCGGGGCTGGCGGCCTGGGTTTCCTTGCCGCCGAAACCGCCGCCCATGCGGCGCATGTCGACGACGATTTTGTTCATCGACACGTCCAGCACTTCAGCCACCAGCTTCTGCACTTCGGTGGGGTTTTGCGTGGAGCAGTAGACAATCATGCCGCCGTCTTCGGTGGGCATCACCGACGAGATCTGGGTTTCCAGGTAGAAGTGTTCCTGGCCGCCGATGTGCAGCGTGCCCTGGATACGGTGTTTCGCCGTGGCCAGCGCGCCCGCCGAGTCGCCGCGCTGGTGAGTATGGCTGTCGAGCACGAAATGCTTGTTGCGAAAGGCCTCCACCACGTCCAGCACCGGCTCTAGGTCTTCGTATTCGATCACCGCCGCCATGGCCGCTTTGCGTGCGGTTTCCAGGTCGCGGGCGGCGACGGCGAGCACCACCTGGCCGACAAACTGCACGGTGTCGATGGCCAGCAGCGGGTCGCCGGGCATCAGCGGGCCGATGTCTTTCAGGCCCGGCACGTCTTCGTGGGTGATCGCGATGCGCACGCCGTCAAAGGCGTAGCAAGGCGCGGTGTCGATGCTGAGGATGCGGGCGTGGGCGCGGTCGGACATGCGCGCATACAGGTGCAGTTGGTTGGGGAATTCCAGGCGGTCATCGATGTACTGCGCCTCGCCGGACACATGCTTGGCGGCGCTGTCGTGCTTGACGCTGCGGCCGACCCCGCAGGTCAGGTCCTGGGCGAACAGCTCGGCGAGTTCGGCCTGGGTTTTAACGACGGCGTGATGGTTAGACATAAGCGGTCACCCGAGTCTCGATGTGCGGCGTTTGCAGTTCGATGAAGTATTTGCGCAGCAGGTTTTGCGCGCTGAGCAGGCGGTATTCCTTGCTGGCGCGAAAGTCCGACAGCGGGGTGAAATCCGCGGCCAGGGCGGTGCAGGCTTTCTCCACCGTGGCGGCGTTCCAGGTGGCGCCAACCAGCACGGTCTCACAGCTTTTCGCGCGTTTGGGCGTGGCGGCCATGCCCCCGAAGGCGACGCGCGCCTCGTTGATCACGCCGTTCTCGATCTTCAGGTTGAAGGCGGCGCACACCGCAGAAATATCATCGTCCAGGCGCTTGGACACCTTGTAGGCACGGAACAGTGTGTGGCCCTTGGGCACGATGATTTTCTCGATGAACTCGCTGTCCTGACGCGCGGTGACGCGGTAGTCGATGAAGTAGTCTTCCAGCGCCAGGGTGCGGCGCACGTTGCCTTTGCACAGCACGATCTGTGCACCCAGGGCGATCAGCAGCGGTGGTGAATCGCCAATCGGCGAGGCGTTGCCGATGTTGCCGCCCAAGGTGCCCTGGTTGCGGATTTGCAGGGAGGCGAAGCGGTGCAGCAAGTCGCCGAAGTCCGGGTACTCGTGGTGCAGCGCGGTGTAGCAGTCGGAGAGGGCGGTGGCGGCGCCGATTTCCAGGCGGTCATCGAAGCGTTCGATGCGCTTCATTTCGTCGATATTGCCGACGTAGATCATCACCGGCAGTGTGCGATGAAACTGCGTGACTTCCAGCGCCAGGTCAGTGCCGCCGGCCAGCAGCCGGGCTTGCGGGTAGGCGTCGTAGAGGTCGGCGAGGTCGGCGACGGTCAGCGGCACCAGGCAGCGTTTGTCGCCACTGTTGAGTTCGCCGGTCTGCGTTGGCGCGATGGCTTTGAGGCGGGCGATGGTCTCGGCCTGGCGGCTGTCGAACTGGTCTACGGGTTTGTTGCAGCAGGCCTGTTCGGCGGCGGCCAGGATCGGGCGGTAGCCGGTGCAACGGCACAAATTGCCGGCCAGCGCTTCGTGGGCTTTTTGGCTGTCGGGCGCGTCGCTGTTCTTTTGCAGGGCAAACAACGACATCACAAAGCCCGGTGTGCAAAAGCCACATTGCGAGCCGTGGCACTCGACCATGGCTTTTTGCACGCTGTGCAATTGGCCTTGGTGCTTGAGGTCTTCAACGCTGATCAGCTGTTTGCCGTGCAGCGACGACACAAAGGTCAGGCACGAGTTGAGGCTGCGATAACGAATCTGCTCGGCGCCTTGTTCATCGTGGTGCAATTCGCCGACCACCACGGTGCACGCCCCGCAATCGCCGCTGGCGCAGCCTTCCTTGGTACCGGATTTGCCCAGGTGCTCACGCAGATAGTTGAGCACGGTCAAGTTGGGGTCCAGGGCGTGCTCACTACGGAGTTCC
Source organism: Pseudomonas sp. LBUM920 (assembly GCF_003852315.1). Lineage (NCBI taxonomy): Bacteria > Pseudomonadati > Pseudomonadota > Gammaproteobacteria > Pseudomonadales > Pseudomonadaceae > Pseudomonas > Pseudomonas edsoni (SeqCode). The sequence goes on along the minus strand of NZ_CP027762.1, from coordinate 4,868,271 downwards.
TGGTTGAGTAAAAACTGGATCACGGAAGGCCTCGCAGACTCATTATTGTTGTTAACCGCTTTGCGCCGAATCTAGTCATGTCTGACTTTTCGGTCAACGATTTTCTGACCAGAAGGTCAAGAAATTGTGATCACAACACTTTCAATTATGGTCCAGTCTTCTGGAACCGTTGTTTTTGGCGGCTTCTGGCTTTTCATCGCTGCTTATTTCATGCCAAATTCGCCACCGTGGGCGTAGCGCCATCAGCGGGCCAATGCGCTACACTGCCGCGCTTTTACTGATAGAAGATTCTGAAGGGAAAACATGACGTTCAAGGCGCCGGACAGTCTCGCCGAGCAAATTGCTCACCACCTCGCCGAACGTATCATTCGCGGCGATCTCAAGCCTGGGGAGCGGATCCAGGAACAGAAAGTCACGCTGGCGCTCAATGTCAGCCGTGGTTCCGTGCGTGAAGCCTTATTGATCCTCGAGCGCCGCCACCTGATCGCGATCCTGCCGCGCCGTGGCGCCCACGTCACCGAGCTCACCGCGCACAAGGTGCAGAGCCTGTGCACGCTGATGGGCGAGTTGTACATTCTGCTCGGCAATGCGGTGGCCGAGGGCTGGAAGGTGCAGGCCGACATGGCGCCGTTCCTGCAGATCCAGCAGCGTCTGGTGAATAGTTTTGAGCGTCAGGACATCCGCGCCTTCGTCGAAGAAAGCTTCAACGTGATGCGCGCCGCGTACCCTTTTGCCAACAACCCGTATTTGCAGGAAACCGTCGAGAACCTGCAGCCGGCGATGAACCGCGCCTATTACCTGGCACTGGATCAACGCAAAGCGTCCATGAGCGAGTACCTGGCGTTGTTCGAGCAACTGCTCGCTGCCGTGCTCGCGCGTGACCTGGCGCAGATTCGCCTGGTGCTGTCCGCCTACGGCCAGCGCAGTTGTTCATTGGTCATCGCTGCGTTGGCGGACGCCTAAACGTGCGGCTCAAGTGCATCAAACTGGCGGGGTTCAAATCCTTCGTCGACCCGACCACGGTGAACTTCCCCAGTAACATGGCGGCGGTGGTGGGGCCCAATGGGTGCGGCAAGTCGAACATCATCGACGCCGTTCGCTGGGTGATGGGCGAGAGTTCGGCAAAAAACCTGCGCGGCGAGTCGATGACCGACGTCATCTTCAATGGCTCCACCAGCCGTAAACCGGTGAGCCAGGCCAGCATCGAGCTGGTGTTCGACAACTCCGACGGCACCCTGATCGGCGAATACGCGGCGTACGCGGAAATTTCCATTCGCCGCAAAGTGACGCGCGACAGCCAGAACAGCTATTTCCTCAACGGCACCAAGTGCCGGCGCCGGGACATCACCGACATCTTTCTCGGCACGGGCTTGGGCCCGCGCAGCTACTCGATCATCGAGCAGGGCATGATCTCCAAGCTGATCGAAGCCAAGCCCGAAGACCTGCGTAATTTCATTGAAGAAGCGGCCGGCATCTCCAAGTACAAGGAGCGCCGCCGCGAGACCGAAAACCGTATCCGCCGCACCCACGAGAACCTCGCCCGCCTGACCGACCTGCGCGAAGAGCTGGAGCGCCAGTTGGAGCGCCTGCACCGCCAGGCCCAGGCCGCCGAGAAGTATCAGGAATACAAGGGCGAAGAACGCCAGCTCAAGGCGCAACTCTCGGCCCTGCGCTGGCAGGCGCTGAACGATCAGGTCGGCCAGCGCGAAGCGATCATCGGCACCCAGGAAATCAGCTTTGAAGCGCTGGTGGCCGAACAGCGCAATGCCGACGCCAGCATCGAGCGTCTGCGTGACGGTCACCATGACCTGTCCGAGCGCTTCAATCTGGTGCAGGGGCGCTTCTATTCGGTGGGCGGCGACATTGCCCGTGTCGAGCAGAGCATTCAGCATGGCCAGCAGCGTCTGCGCCAGTTGCAAGATGATCTGAAGGAAGCCGAGCGCGCCCGCCTGGAGACCGAATCGCACCTGGGCCATGACCGCACCTTGCTGCTGACCCTCGGCGAAGAGCTGGACATGCTCACCCCCGAGCAGGAAATCACCAGCGCCGCCGCCGAAGAAGCCGCCGCCGCCCTGGAAGAAGCCGAAACCACCATGCACGGCTGGCAGGAGCAGTGGGACGTTTTCAACCTGCAATCCGCCGAGCCGCGCCGCCAGGCGGAGGTGCAGCAGTCGCGCATCCAGCAGTTGGAAACCAGCATGGAGCGTTTGGCCGAGCGTCAACGGCGTCTGCAGGAAGAGCGCGTGTTGCTCGCCGCCGACCCGGAAGACGCGGCGATCATGGCGTTGAGCGAGCAACTGGCCGAAAGCGAGATGACGCTGGAAGAGCTGGAAGCCAGCGAAGAACAACAAGTGGAGCGCCTGGAGCAATTGCGTCAGCAACTGCAACAGGCGACCCAATCGCAGCAGCAGGCCCAGGGCGATTTGCAGCGGCTGAACGGCCGATTGGCGTCGCTGGAGGCCTTGCAGCAAGCCGCGCTGGACCCCGGCACCGGCACCGCCGAGTGGCTGCGCGACCAGCATCTGGCCGAGCGCCCGCGCCTGGCTGAAGGGTTAAAAGTTGAAGCGGGTTGGGAGCTGGCGGTAGAGACCGTTTTAGGCGCCGACCTGCAGGCTGTGCTGGTCGACGATTTTGGTGGCTTTGACCTGGCCGGCTTTACTCAGGGCGACCTGCGTTTGCTCAGCCCGGCGGCCGATGGCACGCGCGTGCCGGGCAGTCTGCTGGACAAGGTCGAGGCGGCGATTGACCTGTCGCCCTGGCTGGGGCAGGTCAAACCGGTGGATTCCCTGGAGCACGCCCTGGCGCAGCGCGGCCAACTGGGCGCGGGCGAAAGCCTGATCAGCCGCGACGGCTACTGGGTCGGCCGCCATTTCCTGCGTGTGCGCCGTGCCAGCGAAGCGGAAAGCGGCGTATTGGCCCGTGGCCAGGAAATCGTCAACCTGAGCGCCGAGCGCGAAGAACGCGAAGCCACCCTCGAACGCCTGGAAACCGAACTGCAAACCCTGCGCGCCACCCAGCGCCAGCAAGAGACCGGCCGCGAACACCTGCGCCGCCTGTTGCAGGACGAAGCGCGCCAGCAAGGTGAACTCAAGGCCCAGCTGTCGGCGAGCAAGGCCAAGGTCGAGCAATTGACCCTGCGCCGCACCCGTCTTGACGAAGAAGTCGCCGAGATGGGCGAGCAACGCGCCCTCGAGCACGAACAGATCGGTGAGGCGCGCCTGCAACTGCAGGAAGCCCTCGACAGCATGGCGCTGGACACCGAGCAGCGCGAACTGCTGTTGGCCCAGCGCGACAGCCTGCGCGAACGCCTTGACCGCGTGCGCCAGGAAGCGCGCCAGCACAAAGATCACGCTCACCAATTGGCGGTGCGCCTCGGTTCATTGCAGGCTCAGCACGCGTCCACGCGTCAGGCCCTTGAGCGCCTGGAGATGCAATCCGAACGCCTCACCGAAAAGCGCGAGCAACTGAGCCTCAACCTGGAGGAGGGCGAAGCGCCGCTGGAAGAGTTGCGGCTCAAGCTCGAAGAATTGCTCGACAAGCGCATGACCGTCGATGAAGAACTCAAGACTGCGCAAATCGCCCTGGAAGACGCCGACCGCGAACTGCGCGATGCGGAAAAACGCCGGACCCAGGCCGAGCAGCAATCCCAGTTGATTCGCGGCCAGCTCGAACAGCAGCGCATGGAATGGCAGGCCCTGACGGTTCGCCGCAAGACCCTGCAGGACCAGTTGCTGGAAGACGGCTACGACCTGCACGGCGTGCTTAATACGTTGACCGCCCAGGCCAATGAGAAAGAAGCCGAAGAAGAACTTGAACGGATTGCCGCGCGTATTCAGCGACTCGGCGCGATCAACCTTGCGGCCATCGACGAGTACCAGCAGCAGTCCGAGCGCAAACGTTATCTGGATGCCCAGGACGCCGATCTGGTGGAAGCCCTGGACACCCTGGAAAACGTGATCCGCAAGATCGACAAGGAAACCCGTAATCGCTTCAAAGATACCTTTGATCAGATTAATGGCGGTTTACAGGCGTTATTCCCGAAAGTTTTCGGTGGAGGCAGCGCCTACTTGGAACTGACGGGCGAAGATCTACTCGATACAGGGGTAACGATCATGGCGCGGCCTCCGGGCAAGAAGAACAGCACCATCCATTTGTTGTCCGGTGGCGAAAAGGCACTGACGGCATTGGCACTGGTATTTGCGATCTTCAAGTTGAACCCGGCGCCGTTTTGCATGCTCGACGAAGTTGACGCCCCGCTGGATGACGCTAACGTTGGACGCTACGCTCGGTTGGTTAAAGAGATGTCCCAGACCGTGCAGTTCATCTATATCACCCACAATAAGATCGCCATGGAAATGGCCGATCAATTGATGGGTGTAACGATGCACGAACCCGGCTGTTCGCGTTTAGTGGCGGTGGATGTGGAAGAGGCGATGGCGCTCGTGGACGCCTAACGGCGAGTTGCTAGTTACAAGTGCTTGAGGCTTAAAGCTTGCAGCTTGAGGCTCACAGTTGACGGCTGGCGCAAGAGTTCTTCCAGGTGGCCGAAACATGGCAAATCGACACATTTCGCGCCAACTGTGTAAAGTTATCGAAGGTCGTGCTAGTTTATTGTCAATTCCTCGTATGCGTGGGCAAAACGTCAGTCAGAACATAGAGTTGGCGCCACGTTTTAAAGCGGTTTGGATGTTGCTAAACCCCTTATTTTTCAGCATTTTTTATTAGAGGCACGGGATTACATGGAAATCGGTCTGCGCGAGTGGCTGATCGTCATCGGCATTATTGTCATTGCCGGTATTCTTTTTGATGGCTGGCGCCGCATGCGCGGTGGCAAGGGCAAGCTCAAGTTTCGTCTGGACCGCAACCTGTCCAACTTGCCTGACGATGATGGCAGCGCCGAACTGCTGGGGCCGCCTCGCGTGCTGGATACCCATAAAGAGCCGCAACTGGACGAACACGACTTGCCGTCGATGAGCGCGCCGGTGCGTGAAGCCCGTGAACCGTCTTCCAAACGCGGCAAACGCGGCAGCGCCGCAGTTGCCGAGCCGCATCAGGGCGACCTGAACCTTGACGTCGATGATGGCCCGAGCTTCAGCAGCCGTGATGATGATTTCCCCGACGAGACCCCAACCAAAAGCGCGCCACGCCAGTCAGTCAATGACCAGCCGGCCGCTGAAGAAGTCTTGGTGATCAGCGTGATCTGCCGCGACGCCGGCGGTTTCAAAGGCCCGGCGCTGTTGCAGAACATCCTGGAAAGCGGCTTGCGTTTTGGCGAGATGGATATTTTCCACCGTCACGAAAGCATGGCCGGTAACGGCGAAGTGCTGTTCTCCATGGCCAACGCGGTCAAGCCGGGCACTTTCGATCTGGACGATATCGACCTGTTCAGCACCCCGGCGGTGAGCTTCTTCCTCGGCCTGCCAGGCCCGCGTCACCCCAAACAAGCGTTCGACGTAATGGTGGCCGCGGCCCGCAAGCTGTCTCAGGAACTCAACGGCGAGCTCAAGGACGACCAACGCAGCGTCCTGACCGCCCAGACCATCGAACACTACCGTCAGCGCATCGTCGAGTTCGAGCGTCGCGCCCTGACACAGAAACGCTGAGGATTGGTCTTCAGCGTTGTCAGTAGAATAAGCGCACTAACATATTGAGCAGCTTCGGCTGCTCTTTTGCTTTCTGAGAGAACACCCATGACCGCCGCCCATACCCGCATCCTCCAATTGCGCGCTGAACTGGATCAGCACAACTACCGTTACCACGTGCTCGACGAGCCGAGCATTCCGGACGCCGAGTACGACCGGCTGTTCCACGAGCTCAAAGCCCTGGAAGCCGAGCATCCGGATTTGGTAACGCGTGATTCACCGACGCAGCGGGTCGGCAGTGCGGCGTTGTCGGCGTTCACTCAGGTCAAGCACGAGATACCGATGCTCAGCCTCGGTAACGCTTTTGACGAAACCACCATGCTCGAGTTTGATCGCCGGGTCACCGAGGGCCTCGACCTGCCGGTGGGCGATCTGTTTGGCGGTGGCGCGGCGGTGGAATACAGCTGTGAGCCCAAACTGGATGGCCTGGCGGTCAGCCTGCTGTATCAGGAGGGCGAACTGGTGCGCGGCGCCACCCGTGGCGATGGCACCACTGGCGAAGACATCAGCGTCAACGTGCGCACTGTGCGCAATATCCCGTTGAAGCTGCACGGCAGCGGCTGGCCAGCGACCCTGGAAGTGCGCGGCGAAGTGTTCATGTCCAAGGCCGGTTTCGAGCGCCTGAATGCCTCGCAGCTGGAAGTCGGCGGCAAGACCTTCGCCAACCCGCGCAACGCGGCGGCTGGCAGCCTGCGCCAGCTGGACTCGAAGATTACCGCCAGCCGCCCGCTGGAGTTCTGCTGCTATGGCATTGGCCAGGTCACCGCAGACATCAGTGACACCCATATCGGCAACTTGAAGCAGTTGCAGAAGTGGGGCATGCCGATCAGCCACGAACTGAAGCTGGCCAAGGGCATCCAGGAATGCCTGGACTACTACCGCGATATCGGCGAGCGGCGTAACAGCCTGGCTTATGAGATCGACGGCGTGGTGTTCAAGGTCAACAGCATTGCGGCCCAGCGTGAGCTGGGTTTTCGCGCGCGTGAACCGCGCTGGGCCATCGCGCATAAATTTCCGGCCATGGAAGAGCTGACTGAACTGCTCGACGTCGAATTTCAGGTCGGTCGTACCGGCGCCGTCACCCCCGTTGCACGCCTCAAACCGGTCAAGGTCGCGGGTGTGACCGTGTCCAACGCCACCTTGCACAACATGGATGAAGTCGCGCGCCTGGGCCTGATGATCGGCGATACGGTGATCATCCGCCGCGCCGGTGACGTGATCCCGCAAGTCGTCTCGGTGGTCACCGAACGCCGCCCGGAAAACGCCCGCGCGGTGCAGATCCCCGAAAGCTGCCCGGTGTGTGGTTCCCACGTGGAGCGCACGCAACTGGTCAAGCGCAGCAAGGGCAAGGAAACCGTCAGCGAAGGCGCGGTGTACCGCTGCGTCGGGCGTCTGGCCTGTGGCGCGCAGCTCAAGCAGGCGATTATCCATTTCGTCTCGCGCCGTGCCATGGACATCGACGGCCTGGGCGACAAGACCATCGAGCAGCTGGTGGACGAAAAACTCATCGGTTCGCCGGCCGACCTCTACACACTCAAGTACGAGCAGATCATCGACCTGGAAGGCTTTGCCGATATTTCCAGCAAGAAGCTGATCACCGCCATCGAAAACAGCAAGACCCCGACCCTGGCGCGCTTTATCTACGCCTTGGGCATCCCGGATGTGGGCGAGGAGACTGCCAAGGTGCTGGCGCGCTCCCTGGCGTCTCTGGAGCGTGTGCAGAAGGCCTTGCCGGAAGTGCTGACGTACTTGCCGGACGTGGGCCTGGAAGTGGCGCACGAGATTCACAGCTTCTTTGAAGACAGCCATAACCAGGAGGTGATTGGCGCGCTGCTGTCGCCGGAGCAATGCGGCCTGCAATTGCAGGATCAGGGCGACCTGAGTGCCGAGTTCGCCGCCAGCACCACCTTGGGCGGCTTGCTCGACAAACTGCACGTGCCCAGCGTTGGGCCGGGCGCTGCGCAGAAACTGGCGGATAAATTCGGCTCTCTGGAAGGCGTGATCAAGGCTGACTGGCTGGACATGCGTCAGGCACTGCCTGAAAAGCAGGCCAAGGCCGTGCGCGAGTTTTTTGATAATCAGGACAATGCCAACCATGCCCTGGCCATTGAGCAGCAGCTCAAGGACTTCGGCATGCACTGGCAGAGCGAGAAGAAGGTCGTCGAAGGCTTGCCCGAAGCAGGGCACACCTGGGTACTCACCGGCTCTCTGGAGCTGATGAGCCGCGATGTGGCCAAGGACAAACTCGAAAGTCTGGGCGCCAAGGTGGCCGGTTCGGTCTCGGCGAAAACCCACTGCGTGGTGGCTGGGCCGGGCGCCGGCTCGAAATTGGCCAAGGCCAGCGAGCTGGGCTTGAAGGTGTTGGACGAAGAAGCGTTCGTGGCATTCCTGGCCAAGCACAACATCACGGTCTGATGGCGCGTGTGGGGAGTGAGCTTCTTGATGTGGCGAGCGGGCTTGCCCCGTGTCGGGCTGCGCAGCCGCCTCGCCTGTGGAACGATCTCTCACGGGAAATGATCTAGTCTTGGTCACCCAGGGAGAGATCGCCATGTTCCGCTACTTTGAGCAACTCAGTTCACGCATCGCAGCACCCTTCGCGGCGGGCGCATCTCGTAACAGCAAAGTCTGGCAGTGCCGCTGTGGCCAGTCCCTGTTCTTTCGCAACAGCCAGTGCCTGGCGTGCCAGGCGCTGCTCGGTTATCAGCCGCAGCAAAGCCGCCTATCGTCTTTACAGCCGGGCCCGGTTGTCGGGACTTGGCTGCAAGACGACAACCTTGACGCCGGCGCCTTCCGTCGCTGTGCCAACCTTGACACTCCCGCCGCATGCAACTGGCTGATCCCGGCGCACAGTACGGCGCCGCTGTGCGTGGCGTGCAGTCTGAACCGCACCATTCCCGACCTTTCTATTGCGCAAAATCATGAGCGCTGGCGCAAAGTCGAAAACGCCAAGCGCCGCTTGGTCGCGCAATTGATCAGCCTCGGCCTGCAAGTGGTGCCCAAGAGCGTCGATGAAGACAACGGCCTGGCCTTCGACTTTGTCGGCGTCGACCTGGAAGGCAATGCTCCAATGACGGGCCACGCCAACGGTCTGATTACCCTCGACATCAAGGAAGCCGACGACGCCCACCGTGAGAAAGTCCGCGTACAAATGCGCGAGCCTTACCGCACGCTGCTTGGCCACTTTCGCCATGAGGTCGGCCACTACTATTGGGACCGCCTGATCGCCGATACCCACTGGCTCGAACCTTTTCGCGCCTTGTTCGGCGACGAACGCGCCAGCTACGCCGATGCCCTCGACCATCATTACCAGAACGGCCCGCGCCCCGACTGGCAGCAAACCTGCGTCAGCGCCTACGCCACCATGCACCCCTGGGAAGACTGGGCCGAAACCTGGGCCCACTACCTGCACATGATGGACGCGGTCGACACCGCCCTGGGCTTTGGCATGAGTGCCCGTGAGATGGACCTGGATTACCAGCCGTTTCCCCTCAGCACCCTTTACGACCCTGAGCACCCAGGCGGTGCGGCGTTCCTGTCGTTCGTCAACGCCTGGATCGAACTGGCCGGCATGCTCAACGAACTGTCGCGCAGCATGGGCCAGCCGGATTTTTATCCCTTTGTGCTGCCGCCGGCAGTGATCGCCAAGCTGCACTTTATTCACCTGGTCATCCAGGAAGAGGGCGGCAAGGCAGATGAAGCCGTGATTCTGTAGCGGCACAAGTGCTTGAGCCCCTTGATTTTTTAATCCTGAACCAACTGTTGTAACTTCCGATGAGATCGGTACAATGGCGCGGCTTGCCGAGAGGCGAGCGTCGTTATGGTGACCCCATCGGTCCCCCCGCAACGATTACCCGTGAACCTGGTCAGAGCCGGAAGGCAGCAGCCACAGCGGGAACATTGTGTGCCGGGGTGTGGCTGGTGGGGTTGCCTCCATAACGCTCTCCCGCAACGCCCTCTGTTTCAAATCAAAAAATGTCTCTTCAGTCATCTGCCCATCTGTAGTGTGCAGCGATGACGGCTTTTTGCTGGACAACCTTCGACCGTCTGCTAGCGTCAATCATGCGTTTTTTTCAAAAAATGACCGTGGTGCTGGAGTAGTAAAGAAGTGATGGCACTCCTTCAATCAGAAAGGATGATTGCCATGCACAGCCTCCAAGGTTTACCCAGTCGTATCAGTGGTTCCGTCGGCACCCCCGGCAAGGCCCGCAATGATTCTGATGATGTTCGATCCATTCAGAATCTATTCAACCTGATCACCCCCAAACCCGCGTCGCCTTTGCTGGTGGATGGCAAGTGCGGCCCGCTGCTGGTCCAGCGCATCAAGGACTATCAATCCAGTCGTCTGAAGGTCGCCACCCCCGACGGCGTGATTGACCCGGCAGGCCGAACGTTCAACACCCTGCTCGAAGACGCGCGCAAGGCAACTCCCGTGACCCCGGCAAACGACTCGGCCGTTGCCGCTGCCGCCCCAACCCCGCCACGCCCTCCGGCGCCTGCTCCGGCCCCAGCAGACACACTGCAGTTGGTTACAAAAGCCACCTGTGATGGACGTGTGACGCTGACCGACGCTGACTTTCAAAGCGCCGCGACAGCATTGGGCAGCGGTATTTCGGTGAACATCATCAAGGCCTTTGCCACTGTGGAATCGGGTGGGCGATCCGGCTACGGCCCGGCCCAGATGCCGGTGATCGCGTATGAAGGCCACATCTTTCGCAAATACACCCAGCAGAAGTACGACAAGGCCTATCCCCCGCTGTCATACGCCTACCGGGAGAAAGCCGGCCCGCAATGGAAAGCCAACAACAAAACCCAGGCGGTGGCGTGGCAGACCCTGGCCGATGCGTTCAAGTTAAATCAGGAGGCGGCGTTGATGTCGGCGTCGTACGGCATGTTTCAGATCATGGGCTTCAACTTCGCCGCCTGCGGTTACAAGAGCGTCTTCGATTTTGTCAGCGCGATGAAACTCAACGCCGGCCAGCAACTGATGGCGTTCGTCGGCTTTTGCCGCAAGAACCCGACGTTGTTCAAGGCCATGAAGAACAAGGACTTCGCGGGCATGGCCGCCCAATACAATGGGGCGGATTATGGCGATTACGACAAGCGAATCCAGAAGGCCTTTGAGGCGCTGGAGAGGAAAAAGTAGCCGTGCATGACGGTTGTTTCACAACGTGCAAAGCGCCCACTGGACAACCCAAAACCATCTTGTTAGTTTCCGCCAGCCGCTTGTTTCAAGGTGTAACAAGAGCGCTGCATTGATATTGAAGTGCCACCACTTCTTTAACTTACAAGGATGTCAGTGATGAAAAGCCTGCAAGGGTTGCCCCGTCTTATCAGTGCTTCGGTGGGCGCGCCGGGTAAAGCGCGCAACTTGCCTGCCGATGTTCAGTGCATCCAGTATTTATTCAATTTGATCATTCCCAAGATGGGTTTTCCGCTGGCCGAAAACGGCAAGTGCGACGGCCAGTTGGTGCAGTGCATCAGCCAGTATCAGTTTCGCCACCTTAAATACGCGCACCCCGATGGGGTGATCGACCCCACCGGGCGTACGTTCAACAGCCTGATCGAAGAAGCGGTGAAAGTGCCGGTGAAGGCGTTTCCGACGATGCGCATTCCAAGCTTTCTCAACGCGTTCGGCAATAACAACGCCGATGCGGTGCAGGCCACCGTCAATGTGTACCTGGACCGCATGCGTGCGATGGTCGAGGCCGAGCGCCGCAACCGGCAATTGATGCTCCAGCCCACGTGCGACGGCGGCATGACGCTCACCGAAACCGACTTCCAGAACGCCGCCACGCAGTTGGGCAGCGGTATTTCGGTGAATATCATCAAGGCGTTCGCCACTGTGGAGTCCGGCGGGCGTTCCGGTTTCGGGCCGGCCAAGTTGCCGGTGATCGCTTTTGAAGGGCACCTGTTTCGCAAGTACACCAAGCACATCTATGACCAGGCACACCCACTGCTGTCGTATATCTACGTGAGGAAGGCCGGGCCACAGTGGCAAGTCAACAACAAGGACCAGGCCAAGGCCTGGGAAACCATGGCCACCGCCTTTGCGCTGGATCAGGAAGCGGCCTTGATGTCAGCGTCCTGGGGCATGTTCCAGATCATGGGGTTCAACTACGCCTCCTGTGGTTACAAGACCGTGTTTGAATTCGCCGCGGCATTAAAGATCAATGCCGGCAACCAATTAAAGGCGTTCCTCGGTTTTTGCAGCAAAAGCCCGGCGTTGATCAAAGCCATGAAAGACAAAGACTATGTGGCCATGGCGCGCAACTACAACGGTGAGGATTACGGCGACTATGACCGCCGTATCAAGAAGGCCTACGAAGCACTGGAAGGGAAGAAATAAGATGATGCGTTTTCTGGCAGTGGGTGTTTTGTCGTTGTGCGCTATCGCGCCTGCATGTGCAGACGAAACAGCCTTGCACTCAGGCAAGTACGAAGGGCTGATGCTGGCGGTCACCCCTGAGCGTCAAGTCGAAGGTTTCTACTCGGAGGAGTTGGGTGAGGGCGTAACCCGCACCTGTACGTTTTACCTGCAAGGCGCGCCCGACGCGCTGACGACCTGGGTCGATGACGCCTACCCTGGCAGCGTGACGGCCTCGTCCGACGGCGTGACGCTGACCGTGGAACAAGGCCGCCAGCACCCCGGTTGTCTCAGCGTGCTGATGCCGGAAATCGCCACCGGGCTGGACCTGACCCAAACCGCCCGCAAACAGTGGATCGGCCTGGTGACGGTCACTGCCGACAAGGCTTACCTGCTCAAAACCCCTGGCGACAACGCGGGCAAGCATCCGTATATCGTCAAGGACGATGTGGTCGGCGTACTGGCTTTCAAGGATGGCTGGGCCCAGGTTGAATTCACCAATGCCAAGGACCGCTCGTTCACCGGCTGGATCCGCCAGGATCAATACAGCCGCCTGACTGCGCCCAAAAGCTGAACCACGACGCTCTACCAGGGAAAGTCCTACCTGCCGGTCAGGACCCTGCGCGTCGATGAGGTGATGTGCGCAAAAGTGACGCAGGCGCGCGGCAAACCCGAAACCTTCTACGTGGTTACCCACGATGATGCCTTCATGCTTGCCCCGATCACGCCGCGTGGCGCACTCAACGTCCCGATGAAAGGCAAGGTATTCGATTACCTGTTGAGCCATCAGCAGAAGGTGTTCACCGGTATCGAGGGTGCTGCGTTATGTAACGGTGCCGGGCTACAAACCAGGGATGGCGGCTGTGGATGAGTTTGCGATCGTCAACCCTTGCCCGGGCGCGCAGCAGCCAGAGCCTGCTGCGCAGCACTGAGCCAACCCCTGCGCCGCAACGTGTCATGCACGTTGCGGCATTTTTGTGCCCGGGGTTCAGGCCTTGTTGCGGTTGAACAGCTTGCGGATCACGGCAAACAGCGCCACAACGCCGACCACCAGGAACTTCTTCGCCGCCAGCAGGAAGATGCCGATCTTGGCAAACAACCCGGCCTTGGCCGCTATCCCGCCGGCCACCAGGGCCGCCAGGCCGTAAGTGGCCAGCTTGTCGGTCTTGGGGTTGAAGTCGGTGTACAGGTTGCCGTCGGTAAAGTTGGTAAAGGCCAACACCTTGGGCATTTCCTGCTTGATGGTGGGCAGGTCGGCCATGGCGGCGACGGCGTTGAGTTCCAGTACGCCTTCACGGCCCAGCACGCGGATGCTGTAGTTGAGGGTGGTCTGCTGGGCGTCGTCGGCTTTCAGCTCGCGGGCCCAGTACATTTTGTGAGTGGTATCGTCGTAGCGCGGCGGTTCGGCCCAGCCCAGCAGGTGCAGGCCGGCGTAGCCTTGTTTCTGGCGTTGCTGGTTGTCTTCCTCGTCTTCTTCCTGCATCTGCTTGAGCAGTTCGGCGTAGTCGATTTTCGCCGCATCCTCGTCGGAAACGTGCCCATCAGCCTTGTAGCTGACGATCACGCCCCAGCCGCGTTCCGACAACGGGCTGACTGCTTTTGGCACGATCATGCCCAGGGTCTTGAAGCCGGGTGGGTTGCCCCAGCCATCGGTCAACAGGCGCTCGGTGTCGGCGGGGTCGAGGTAGTAGAACTCGTCGTTGAGCTTGAGCGTGGCAATGCCGCTGGGCAGCATGACCGTGCCGGTCTTCTGCTTGAGTGAGGCGAGGAAGTGTTCAGCCGTTTCAGCCGGCGCGCTGGCTTCGGCGGGCGCGGGCGCAGGGGCAGCAAAGGCAGGTAGGGCAGACAGGCTCAGCGCAGCCGCCGCCATCAACACGCGGATGTAATTCATGGTAGTCCCTTACATTTTGAATTAATTTCGCGGAAGAATACTGAAATTCGCTGCCCGGGTCAGCCAAAAGTCTCCCGCAGCAGCCCGGCAAACGCGTCCCGCGCCAAGTGCCGCTGGGTGTCCTTGTGCCAGAACAGCAGGTTGTCCACGGCCTGCAGCTCTTCAAACCGGTAGGAGGCCAACTGATTGGCCTGCTCATAACGGGCCAGGATGCCTTCCGGCGCCAATGCCACGCCAATCCCCGCACTGACACAGCCGATGATCGTGCCCCAGCTGGCATAGCTGGCGATGCTCGGTTTGAATGCATGCGGTTTGACCCAGTTCTCCAGCGCCGCCCGATACGGGCAACCCGTTGGCCATACCAGCAGCGTTCGACCGGCCAGGTCTTCGGCGCTGGTGATCGGGGCGCTGGATGCGCTGGCGATCAGCACCAGGCGTTCGCTGTAGACCACGCTGTGTTCAAGCTTGGCGCGTTTGCCACCACAGGCCACCAGCGCCACATCGAGGCGATGGTGTTGCAGGTCGTCCAGCAGCTGCGCCCAGACGCCGGTGACCAGTTCGAGCGAGACGTCCGGGTAGCGCCGATGGTATTCCGCCAGCAAGGGCGGCAGGCGGCCGCTGGCGCTGGATTCCACTGCGCCGATGCGCAAGGTGCCGCGGGGGATGGCGTCGGCATCCACCGCACGTTTGGATTCGTCTACCAGCGCCAGAATGCGTTCGCAGTAGTCCAGGAAGATTTCCCCGGCGGCACTGATCGCCAGCCCGCGCCCGGCACGGATAAACAAGGGCGTGCCCAACTCGCTTTCCAACTGCTTGATCCGCGTAGTGATGTTGGACGGCACGCAATGCAATTGCAGGGCGGCCTGGGCCACGCTGCCGGTTTGCGCCACGGCTCGCACCATTTTCAGTTGGGCCAGTTCCATTGCTCAGTTCCAGTGATTTCAGAAGTCAGAAACGCTTAATTGTCCTGCGCCTTGCCTGGGCCAAGACTGACGGCATCCTACTCAGTTGCCGGACGTCGCCGATGAATACCCGTCACCCGCAAAGCTTACGCTAGTCATCGCCGGCGTCATCCTCTGTTGGGCCTATTCGCCGATTGGCGTGCATATGGGGTTGCACAGCTACAGCCCCGGCCAACTGGCGTTGCTGCGGTTTCTGATTGCGTCGGTGTTCATGGGCGGTGTGGCATGGGCGGTGGGCATTGGCCGGCCGCGTTTGCGCGACCTGCCGTGGTTGCTGGTGCTGGGGTTCTTCGGCGTGTTTTTGCACCACACCAGCCTCAATTATGGGCAGCAATGGGTGACGGCGGCGGCGTCGAGCGTGCTGGCGCAGTCGGCGCCACTGTTCAGCGTGCTGATCGCGAGTTTGTGTTTGAAAGAACGCGTCAGTGCCTGGCGCTGGGGTTGTGTGTTGCTGGGCTTGCTTGGCGTGCTGGTGGTGATCTGGGGCGATCATGGCGTGGGCGATATTGACCCGCGCGGTTTGCTGATTGTGCTGGCGGCGGTGTCATGGAGTGTGTATTTCGCCATCCAGAAGCACTATGCCCATCGCTACAGCCCGCTGACCATGGCGTGTTACATGGTGTGGGCGGGCACCCTGATGCTGTGCGTGAACCTGCCAGGCCTGGCCGATGCCGTGCAGCAGGCACCGGCGCCGGAAAACCTCGCGGTGCTGATACTTGGCATTTTCCCCAGCGCCCTGGCGTACCTTGCCTGGGCCTATGTGTTGAAACACGTCGAGGTCAGCCGAGCGTCGGTGGCGATGTACCTGATCCCGCCGGTCGCCATGACGATGGCCGCGACGCTGCTGGGCGAGCACATTGCCGTGCAGGTGATGCTGGGCGGTGTGATGGTACTGGCCAGCGTGGCGGCCATCAGCCTGGAGGGCCGCAGGCGGTCAGTCGCTCAGGCAGAACGCGCGCAGCCGGTGCCCGTCGAGGTCCTGGGCGACAAAGATGTAGCCGAAATCCAAAGGGGTCGGTGACTGAATGATGGTTGCGCCACGCGCCACCCACTGAGCATGCAGGGCCTCTACGGCAGCCTGGTCTGGCAGGCAAAAGCCCACTTCGCCGCCGCCGCCGGTCATCCGGGCCGCTGGCTCCACCGTGGGGCGCGACCACAGTCCCAGCTTTACGCCGTTGTCGAGCATGAACAGGGCAAAGGTGGGGTTCAGTTCAAGCGGCGGGCTATCCAGCAGGCGGCTATAAAAGTTGGCACTGGTGGCCGGGCTGTCGACGTAGAGCAGGAAATAATGGGCGACGGTGGGCATGCAGGCTCCTTGGGAATGGGCGGTCAAGTGCGCCCAGTCTAAGGGGATGCCCTGTCAGTTCTTGTCAGGAGTGAGCGGTGATCGCGCACCTTCGCCGGTGTACAGGCTGATGATGTCGTCGATTTCCCCCGACATCTTCATCCGCAGCAGCGTACGCAAGATCCGCTGTACCGGCACGTTCGGGTCGTTGCGCACGATGCAACCCAGGCTTTGCTCGTCGATGATTGCGACCTTTTGCAGCCGCTCTTTCGGCGCCAGGTTCAAATTGAAGCGCTCGAGTATCCATTCGTTAATGACGGCGTATTCAAAACGCCCGGCGACCAGCTTTTGCAGCACCAAGGCTTCGCTGCGCGAGTCGTCACGGGTGAGCTGGCCTGTGGCAAACAGTGGGTCGAGGACAGCGTAGCGGTAGTTGAGCACCGTGCCGATCGGCTGAGGCGTCAGCGTGCCCACGTCTGCAGGCTGCGGCGCCGTGTGGCGGCCTACCAGCACATTGCGTTGCACCATCAGCGGCACGCTCCAGGTGTAGTCGCCGGACAGGCTGTCGACCCAGGTCTGGGCGACATAACAGCGCACATCGATGTCGCCATGGGCCATGGCGTTGGCGATGCGTGCCCGCGCCAGCACGTGAAACTCGGCCGGGCGCCCGACCTGGGTGGCCAGGCTTACCATCAAGTCATACAAAATGCCCTGGGTGGGCTGGCTGTCCTCCACCTGGGCCATGGGCATCGTCCAGCTGTCGGAAACCGAGAAACGCAACGGCGCAGGTGCCGCGAGGCTGGCAAGGGAAATCATCCATAAGGCGCCCAGGACTACGCGCATACACTCTCCGGGTTCAGGCCTTTGCGGGGCCATTGAGCAGAGCTTAGTCAGATTAGACGAGCGTGCCGGATGCAATTTCCCCCTTGCTCCGCTAGCATTACCGGCTTCCGCTTCCCAGTTGCGACGGTTTTCGATGAGTTATCAGGTTCTTGCACGTAAATGGCGTCCGCGCTCGTTCCGCGAAATGGTCGGCCAGACCCATGTGCTCAAGGCTCTGATCAATGCCTTGGACAGCCAACGGCTGCACCACGCCTACCTGTTCACCGGCACGCGAGGGGTGGGCAAGACCACCATTGCGCGCATCATCGCCAAATGCCTGAACTGTGAAACCGGTATCACTTCGACGCCTTGCGGCACGTGTTCGGTGTGCCGCGAGATCGATGAAGGGCGTTTTGTCGACCTGATCGAGATCGACGCCGCCAGCCGCACCAAGGTCGAAGACACCCGCGAGTTGCTCGATAACGTGCAGTACGCACCGAGCCGTGGCCGCTTCAAGGTCTACCTGATCGACGAAGTGCACATGCTTTCCAGCCATTCCTTCAACGCGCTGTTGAAAACCCTGGAAGAGCCGCCGCCTTACGTCAAATTCATCCTGGCCACCACCGACCCGCAAAAACTTCCTGCAACGATCCTGTCGCGGTGCCTGCAGTTTTCCCTGAAAAACATGACCCCCGAGCGTGTGGTCGAGCATTTGACCCACGTGCTGGGTGTCGAGAACGTACCGTTCGAAGACGACGCGCTGTGGCTGCTTGGCCGCGCGGCCGATGGTTCGATGCGCGATGCCATGAGCCTCACCGACCAGGCCATCGCCTTTGGCGAAGGCAAGGTGATGGCCGCCGACGTGCGCGCCATGCTCGGTACCCTCGACCATGGCCAGGTGTTCGACGTGCTGCACGCGCTGATCGAGGGCGACGCCAAGGCGTTGCTTGAAGCGGTGCGCCACTTGTCGGAACAAGGTCCGGACTGGAACGGCGTGCTCTCGGAAATCCTTAATGTCTTGCACCGCGTTGCGATCGCCCAGGCGCTGCCTGAAGGTGTCGACAACGGCCATGGCGACCGCGACCGCGTATTGGCGCTGGCCCAGGCATTGCCGGCCGAAGATGTGCAGTTCTACTACCAGATGGGCCTGATCGGGCGCCGCGACCTGCCGCTGGCGCCGGACCCGCGCGGTGGCTTTGAAATGGTCCTGCTGCGGATGCTGGCGTTCCGACCGGCGGATTCGGCCGACGCGCCGAGACAGCCGCTAAAGCCAGTGGGGATCAGCCAGGCCACAGTTGATTCCGCCAAACCAGTGGCTGGCGCGGCAGTGGTCGCGCCAGTAGTTGCTGCGCCTGCGCCTGCGCCCGTGGCTCCTGCGCCTGAGCCCGTAGTGGCTGCGCCCGAGCCGGTGATGGCTGAGCCGGCCATCGCGCCGGTGACCGAGCCCGAGCCCCTGGTCGACCTGCCGTGGAATGACCCGGTAGACGCCGAACCCGACGTCGAATTGCAACCTGCCGTGGAGCCCGTGCTGGAAACCAGCGGTGAGCAGCCCGAACTGACGCCGATGCCGACGCCGACCCCCGACAGCGCGGTGCCGGACGCACCCGAGTGGGTGTCTGCTCCGGTTCCAGAGCCGACCGTCGCCCAGGTTGAGGCCGCGACACCCGGCATCGACCTCGATGACGAACCGCCGCTGGACGAAGATTACATCGAGCCGGACATGGATTCGGCCTACAGCTACCTTGATGACCTGGCCAGCGAACACACCGCTGAGCCTGCACCCGAGCCCGAGGCGGAACCCGCTGCGGCCCCGGCCACCGGCCTGGCGCTGCAATGGCTGGAGTTGTTTCCGAAGTTGCCGATCTCCGGCATGACCGGCAGCATCGCCGCCAACTGCACCTTGATTGCCATCGATGGCGATCACTGGCTGTTGCACCTGGACCCGGCGCACAGCGCGCTGTTCAACGCGACCCAGCAACGCCGGCTCAACGATGCATTGAACCAGTACCATGAGCGCACGCTGACCATCACCATCGAGTTGATCAAGCCCGAGCAGGAAACCCCGGCCCAGGCCGCGACACGCCGACGCATCAACCGTCAGCGTGATGCCGAGCACTCGATCCAGGCTGATCCGCTCATCCAGCAAATGATGCAACAGTTCGGTGCGGTCGTGCGTCACGATACTATTGAACCTGTCGAAGCCCCGGTGCCCCAAGCGTCATGACACCGGGCTATTAATTGATCCACGTACTTTTGAGGTGATTCCCATGATGAAAGGTGGCATGGCCGGCCTGATGAAGCAGGCACAGCAGATGCAGGAAAAGATGGCCAAGATGCAGGAAGAACTGGCCAACGCCGAAGTCACCGGTAAAGCCGGTGGCGATATGGTTAGCGTGGTGATGACCGGTCGTCACGACATCAAGCGCGTGAGCATCGACCCAAGCGTATTGCCAGGCACCAGCGAAGATGACCTGGAAATGCTTGAAGCGCTGTTCGCCGCGGCCGTCAACGACGCCGTGCGCAAGATCGAAGCCAACAGCCAGGACAAAATGTCCGGCGTGACCGCTGGCATGCAACTGCCACCGGGCATGAAGATGCCGTTCTGATGGTCTAGCCTTGGCTAGCATCAAATGCCAGGCCCAGTGCCTGGCATTTTTGTTTGTGCCGATCCAATCGAACCCTGGCGTGGCAAGCATGGTCTGCACCCTATACCGACGCATTCGATAAAGGACCCCCCTCATGCCTCAAGAACCCATTCTCAACCAGCGCATCGTTCTGGTCTCGCGCCCGCAAGGTGCGCCAACCCCGGAAAACTTTCGCCTGGAGCGCGTGAACCTGCCGGAGCTGGCAGACGGCCAGGTGCTCTTGAAAACGCTGTACCTGTCGCTCGACCCGTACATGCGCGGCCGCATGAGCGACGCACCGTCCTACGCCGCGCCGGTGGAAATCGACGAGGTGATGACCGGTGGCGCTGTCAGCCGTATCGAGCAGTCGCGTAATCCGAAATTTGAAGTGGGCGACCTGGTCGTCGGTTCCACGGGCTGGCAGAGCCACAGCATCTGCGACGGGAGCAACCTGATGCCGGTGCCCAATGGCCTGGCCAGCCCGTCGATGGCGCTGGGTGTGCTGGGGATGCCGGGCATGACGGCGTACATGGGGTTGATGGATATCGGTCAGCCCCAGGCCGGCGAAACCCTGGTCGTCGCGGCGGCATCCGGCGCAGTCGGCTCGGTGGTGGGCCAGGTGGCCAAGCTCAAGGGCTTGCGCGTGGTGGGCATCGCCGGTGGCGCGGACAAGTGTCGCTACGTAGTGGACGAGCTGGGGTTTGACGCCTGCATCGATCACAAGAGCGCCAACTTTGCCCATGAGCTGGCGCTGGCGTGCTTCAACGGCGTGGACATCTATTATGAAAACGTCGGTGGCAAGGTCTTCGACGCGGTGTTGCCGCTGCTCAATCCCAAGGCGCGCATTCCCTTGTGCGGCCTGATTGCCGGCTACAACGCCCATGAAGCCCCAAGCGGCGCCGACCGCCTGCCCGCGTTGCAACGCACGTTGCTGACCAAGCGCGTGCGCATCCAGGGTTTTATCGTGTTCGACGACTATGGCGATCGCCAGCCCGAATTCCTCAGCGCCATGGCACCGTGGGTGCGGGACGGCAAGATCAAGTTCCGCGAAGACGTGGTAGAGGGCCTGGAGCAGGCGCCCGAAGCCTTTATCGGTTTGCTTGAGGGACGCAACTTCGGCAAGTTGGTGGTACGCGTCGCGCAGGATTGACCATTTGACGCTAATCCGGGGCGCGGGTATAAACCGCGTCTCGTTGTTTTGTCGGACCATTCGCTCATGAGCTTCAGCCCCCTGATTCGCCAACTGATCGACGCCTTGCGCACCTTGCCGGGTGTCGGTCAGAAAACCGCCCAGCGTATGGCGCTGCAACTGCTGGAGCGTGATCGCAGCGGTGGCACCCGGCTGGCCCAGGCCTTGAGCCAGGCCATGACCGGTGTGGGCCATTGTCGCCAGTGCCGCACCCTCACCGAAGAAGACCTGTGCCCGCAATGCGCCGACCTGCGTCGCGACGACACGCTGCTGTGCGTGGTGGAAGGCCCGATGGATGTGTACGCGGTGGAACAGACCGGTTATCGCGGTCGCTACTTCGTGCTCAAGGGCCACTTGTCGCCGCTCGATGGCCTGGGGCCGGAAGCCATCGGCATTCCGCAGTTGGTGGCGCGCATCGAAGAGCAGGACACGTTCACCGAGGTGATCCTGGCGACCAACCCGACGGTGGAAGGCGAAGCCACCGCGCATTACATCGCCCAGCTGCTGACCAATAAAGGCTTGATCACCTCGCGCATCGCCCATGGCGTGCCGTTGGGCGGCGAGCTGGAATTGGTGGACGGCGGGACGCTGGCGCATTCGTTTGCAGGCCGCAAGCCGATCGCCCTCTAAGCCAAACCGGCGTTCAAAACGTGGGAGCTGGCTTGCCTGCGATGGTGGAGTGTCAGGCGACATCGACGTCTCTGATCCAACGCCATCGCAGGCAAGCCAGCTCCCACAGTGGTTTTGTGGTGTAAGTGGGATCTTGAAAACCAAGCAAGCGCTTGGTAAGTTCGCTCCACCCCACCGTGGAGCTTGCCGATGCCTGCCTATCTGGACTACTTCGATCCCAGCCACCAATTGGTCCGCGACAGCGTGCGCCGTTTTGTCGAGCGCGAGATGTTGCCGGGCATTGAGCAATGGGAGGAAGCACAGAGCTTTCCTCGTGAGCTGTACCTCAAGGCCGGCGCGGCAGGAATCCTGGGCATCGGTTACCCCGAAAGCCTGGGCGGCAGTCACGAAGGTGACCTGTTCGCCAAGGTCGCCGCCAGCGAAGAGCTGATGCGCTGCGGCTCCGGTGGTGTGGTGGCCGGCCTGGGTTCGCTGGATATCGGCCTGCCACCGGTCGTCAAATGGGCGCGGCCCGAGGTGCGCGAGCGCGTTGCGCCTCAGGTATTGGCCGGTGAGAAGATCAGCGCGCTGGCGGTCACCGAGCCGGGTGGTGGCTCCGATGTCGCCAACCTGCAAACCCGCGCCATCCGCGATGGCGAGCATTACCGCGTGAGCGGCAGCAAAACCTTTATCACCAGTGGCGTGCGTGCCGACTTTTACACGGTCGCGGTGCGCACCGGTGGGCCGGGCTTTGGCGGCATCAGCTTATTGCTCATCGAGAAAGACACGCCCGGTTTCACGGTCGGCCAGCCGCTGAAGAAAATGGGTTGGTGGGCGTCAGACACGGCTGAGTTGTTCTTCGACGATTGCCGTGTGCCGGTGGGCAACCTGATTGGCGTCGAGAACATGGGGTTTGCCTGCATCATGGGCAACTTCCAGAGTGAGCGCCTGGCCCTGGCGCTGATGGCCAATATGACCGCGCAGCTTGCATTGGAGGAGAGCCTCAAATGGGCCACCCAGCGCGAAGCGTTCGGCAAACCCATCGGCAAATTCCAGGTGCTCAAGCACCGGCTGGCGGAAATGGCCACGGCGGTGGAGGTTTCGCGGGAATTCACCTACCGCCAGGCGGCGAAGATGGCGGCCGGCAAAAGTGTGATCAAGGAGATTTCCATGGCCAAGAACCTGGCCACCGACACCGCCGACCGCGTGACTTATGACGCGGTGCAGATCCTGGGCGGCCAGGGTTACATGCGTGGCAATTTGGTGGAGCGGCTGTACCGCGACAATCGCATCCTGTCCATCGGCGGGGGGACGCGCGAGGTGATGAATGAAATCATCAGCAAGCAAATGGGGCTTTGATTGGTGCTGGTCTTTCGCACGCCTCGCAGGCAAGCCAGCTCCCACATTGGAGCGCGGTCACTTGTGGGAGCCGGGCTGGCCCGCGATGAGGCCCTAACAGACGCCTCTTAACGCTCCGTCAGCCCAAACTGCGTCAGGCAAAATGTCGGAATGCCCATGTCTTGCAGGCGTTGCGAGCCGCCCAGTTCCGGCAGGTCGATAATCGCCGCCGCTTCGAAAATGCTCGCGCCCATGCGCCGCACCAGATTGGCCGCCGCGATCAGGGTGCCGCCGGTGGCGATCAGGTCATCGAACATCAGCACCGAGTCGCCTTCGCACAGGCTGTCTGCGTGCACTTCAAGAAACGCTTCACCGTACTCGGTTTGATAACCCTCGGCCAGCACGTCAGCCGGCAGCTTGCCCTGTTTGCGGAACAGAATCAGCGGTTTGTTCAGTTGGTAGGCGATGATCGAACCGATCAGAAAGCCCCGCGCATCCATCGCGCCGATGTGGGTGAAATCGGCCTCGACATAACGCTGGGCAAAGCTGTCGGCAACCAGGCGCAGGGCACGGGGCGATTGGAACAGCGGGGTGATGTCACGAAAGATAACCCCAGGCTTGGGGAAGTCGATGACAGGGCGGATCAGGGATTTGATGTCGAACGAATCGAAGGTCATCGTCGAAGAGTCCTGGGAGCGGAAAACGGACTCGAAGTATACCTGCGGCCTCGCCGATTGGCGCGGCCGCAAGCGGCTGGATCAACCTTCCAGGGAGCCGCCGGCCAGCGCGCACAGCTGGATCGGGTCGAGGATATGCACTTCCTTGCCTTCAGCGGCAATCAGCTCGTTTTGCTGGAAGCGCGTGAACACGCGGGACACGGTTTCCACCGCCAGGCCCAGGTAGTTGCCGATTTCATTGCGCGACATGCTCAGGCGGAACTGATTGGCCGAGAACCCACGGGCACGGAAACGCGCCGACAGGTTGACCAGGAACGTGGCAATCCGCTCGTCGGCGGTTTTCTTCGACAGCAACAGCATCATCTGCTGGTCGTCGCGAATCTCGCGGCTCATCACACGCATCAATTGGCGACGCAGTTGCGGCAATTGCAGGGCCAGTTCATCCAGGCGTTCGAAGGGGATTTCGCACACCGATGTAGTCTCCAGCGCCTGGGCCGACACCGGGTGAATCTCGGTGTCCATGCCGGACAACCCGACCAGTTCGCTGGGCAGGTGGAAGCCGGTGATCTGCTCTTCGCCGCTGTCGCTGAGACTGAACGTCTTCAGCGCGCCTGAACGTACTGCATAAACGGAATCGAATTTGTCGCCTTGGCGAAACAGAAATTCGCCCTTTTTCAGCGGGCGG
This sequence comes from Pseudomonas sp. LBUM920, assembly GCF_003852315.1. NCBI lineage: Bacteria > Pseudomonadati > Pseudomonadota > Gammaproteobacteria > Pseudomonadales > Pseudomonadaceae > Pseudomonas > Pseudomonas edsoni (SeqCode). The sequence goes on along the minus strand of NZ_CP027762.1, from coordinate 4,844,183 downwards.
CCGCGTTTAACGATTTCGTCCAGCGCTTCCATGTCTTCCAGATTCAACGAAAGTGGCAGGCAGAGGGGGGCCAGGCTGCAATCCTTGCAGTGAGCCTGGCTGTGAGCGCGCAGTTTGACTGGCTCGGACATTTCTTAAATCCTTGTGGGAAAACACACATAAGACGTAAGGGTAACGCACCGAGGGTGGATCAGGCCAGCGTGTACAAAAAAGCGGCACGTGGATAAAGGTTTTTGTATCGATGCCGATACACAGGTGAATCCCTATGAGCTGGAGCTCAGGTCATGTCGGTAATCCCTTTCAATAACCCTGTCATTACTACGAAAGCCCCTCAGGTGCTGACGGCCGCTGATGCGCTTGCGGGCAAAAAGGTCGATGACAAACCTGCGCCGCCACCCACGCCCGGTGAAGGTGTGGTGGTCACGATATCCGGGGCAGGGATGAAGGCTTCTCAAGCCGGTAGCAACCCCAACAAGGACATCGACGACAGCAACCTGAAAGACAACATCAAACAGCTGCTGAAAATGATCCGCGAACTCAGGAAGCAGCTTGCCGAGAAGATGGCTCAGCTTTCAGCAGCCATGAATGATACGGCCCTGAGCCCGGAGGCACGCCAGGCGAAAGTCGCCGGTTTGCAGGGGGATATTGCTTCAATTCAGTCCGGGTTGATGACCGCTCAGGGGCAACTGGCCAAGTCGCTGAAAGATGAATCGCCTGAGGCTCAAATGGAAGCAATGACGCTGCTGTCGAAATAATTCAGGCCTAGATGACCCGCGAGAATCGTTGCCTGTTCTGGTGCTCCAGGTAGGCATCGAACACCATGCACACCGAGCGCACCAGCAAGCGCCCGGCGGGCAGTACGCGAATGCCCTGAGCTTCAAGCTCGATCAGGCCATCGGCGGCCATCGTTTGCAGCTGCGGCCATAGCTCGTCGAAATAGCCGCGAAAATCGATGTTGAAGGCCTGTTCGATCTGCTCGAATTTCAGGCTGAAGGTGCAGATCAACTGCTGAATTACCTCGCGCCGCAACCGATCATCCGTGGTGCACACCAACCCACGGCTGGTGGCCAGTTGCGCACCGGCCAGGGCGTTCTGGTAGTGATTGAGGTCACTGCTGTTCTGGCAGTACAGGTCGCCGATCTGGCTGATCGCCGATACGCCCAGCCCGATCAGGTCGCAATGCCCATGGGTGGTGTAGCCCTGAAAGTTACGCTGCAACGTCCCTTCTTCCTGGGCGACGGCCAGTTCGTCATCCGGCAGGGCGAAGTGGTCCATGCCGATGTAGCGATAGCCCGCGCGGGTCAACTGTTCGATGGTGGTTTGCAGCATCAGCAGTTTTTCCGCCGGGGAGGGCAGCTCGTCGGTGTTGATCCGCCGTTGCGGCATGAAACGCTCCGGCAAATGCGCGTAGTTGAACACCGACAGGCGATCCGGTTGCAGGCTGATCACTTCCTCCACCGTACGCGCGAAGTTGATCGGCGTTTGCTTGGGCAGCCCGTAGATCAGGTCGATATTGATCGAGCGAAATTGCAGGGTGCGCGCCGCATCGATCACGGCGCGGGTTTCTTCCAGGCTCTGCAGGCGGTTGACCGCACGCTGCACCTCGGGGTCGAGGTCTTGCAGGCCAATGCTCACACGGTTGAAACCCAGTTCACGCAGCAGGCCCATGGTCGCCCAGTCGGCTTCACGCGGGTCGATTTCAATGCCGTAGTCGCCAGAATCATCGTCGAGCACATTGAAGTGCTGGCGCAGGCGTGCCATGACCTGGCGCAGTTCGTCGTGGCTCAGAAACGTCGGTGTGCCGCCGCCAAAGTGCAACTGCTCGACCGGCTGTTTCGGGTCGAGGTGGCAGGCCACCAGCTGGATTTCCTGCTCCAGGCGTTGCAGGTAAGCCTGGGCGCGGCCACGGTCCTTGGTGATGACCTTGTTGCAGGCGCAGTAGTAGCAAATGTTCGCGCAGAACGGCACATGCACATACAGCGACAAGGGGCGCACGGCCTTGCGGCTGTCGCGCAAGGCGTGGAGCAGGTCGAAAGTGCCGACCTGGCTGTCGAATTGTACGGCGGTGGGGTAGGACGTGTAGCGCGGCCCCGCCAAGTCGTAACGGTGAATCAGATCTGTGTCCCAACGAATGGCGTCGAGCATGCGGGCGGTCCCCCGGATTGGCTAGTGGGCCGAGTCTAGGGGCGCGCCGGGCAGGGCATGTTGATTTGCATCAACGGGGAGCGGCGCTATGCCACATGGCGATTTAATGGCCCATTAGCCAGTGCTGATGCGGACCGGGCAAGGTCCACAGGCCGAATAGAATCACCAGCAGGCCTCCAGCGACACGCACACTGCGTTTGCGCAGCACGGCGGTGACGCGTTCAGCGGCCAGCCCGGTCGCCAGCAACACCGGCCAGGTGCCCAGCCCGAACGCCAGCATCAGCAACGCGCTGTCCGCCGCATTGCCCTGGCTTGCCGCCCACAGCAGCGTGCTGTAGACCAAGCCGCACGGCAGCCAGCCCCACAGCGCGCCCAGCAGCAACGCGCGCGGCAGGCTGGACACCGGCAGCAAACGGTTGGCGACGGGCTGTAGGTAGCGCCACAGGCCGCGACCGAGGCTTTCGATGCGCGTAAGGCCGCTCCACCAACCGGCCAGGTACAGGCCCATGCTGATCAGCAACAAGCCTGCCAGCACACGCATGAACATCGCCGCCGGGCTGTTGGCCACCGCCCAGCCGGCCAGGCCGATCAATAAGCCGGCGGCGGCATAGCTGAGAATGCGCCCCAGGTTGTACGCCAGCAGCAGGCGAAAGCGCCGGCTGCGTTGCGCTGTGGGGATCGCCAGCGTCAGTGCGCCCATCAACCCGCCGCACATGCCCAGGCAATGGCCGCCGCCGAGCAGGCCAAGGATGAGCGCGGAGACCAGCAGCGGCGCCAGTTCAAGCATGGGGCGGGTCTTTGGGCGGTTGCTCGGGCCCGTTGGCTTCGTCGACAGCCGCCAGGTGGTTTGGGTCCTGGTCATCGAACAGCACGCTGTGGGCCGGGCCGTCGAGGTCGTCGTACTGGCCGCTGTCCACCGCCCAGAAGAAGATGTAGATAGCGACGCCGACTAACAGCAGCGCCGCTGGAATCATCACGTATAGAGCTGGCATCTGCACTCCATGCCCACGCGGCTCAAGCCGGCAGCGGGCGGGTTACTAAGGGGGCGCTGGCAGTCGGCGCGCTCGGCAGGCGAGTCAGGCGCAAGGCGTTGAGCACCACAGTCAACGAGCTGAGCGACATGCCGATCGCCGCCCAGATCGGCGTGATCCAGCCGAGCGCGGCAAACGGCAGCATAAGGCCATTGTACAGCCCGGCCCACAGCAGGTTTTCGAGGATTACCCGACGGGTGCGCCGCGCGAGGGTAAAGGCCTGCACCAACGCGTCGAGTCGATTGGACAACAGCACGGCATCGGCGCTGGTTTTTGCCAGGTCCGTGGCCGAGCCCATTGCCACACTGATATCGGCCGCAGCGAGCACCGGCACATCGTTGACACCATCGCCGAGCATCAGCACCTTGCGACCTTCCTTGTGCAGCTGTTGCAGCATTTGCAGTTTGTCGTCGGGGCGCAGGCCGCCATGGGCTTCGTCGATGCCCAGGTCACAGGCAACGCTGGCCACCATCGGAGAGCTGTCACCTGACAGCAGCAACGTGCGCCAGCCGCGCGCTTTGCATGCCGCCAACAGGGCTGGCGCGTCGCTGCGCAGACGGTCATCCAGCACGAACCAGGCGAGCGCGCCGTCACGATCGCCCAGCAGCAGCCACTGGCCCGCGTCGTCCGGCGAGGCGGGAGTCGGACAGCCGCTCAAGTCGCAGACAAACCCCGGTTGGCCGATACGCAGTTGGCGCTCACCCACACGGCCTTCCAGGCCCAGGCCGGGGAAACTCAGGACTTCTTCGGCGGCCAGCGGCGCACGGCCAAAAGCCCGTGCAATCGGGTGTTCGGAGCGGTTTTCCAGGGCTGCGGCGAGGCTCAGGCAATCATCGCTGCTTAGCGCGCTCAAAGGGTGGGTCGCACGCAACGCCAGGCGGCCTTCGGTCAGGGTGCCGGTCTTGTCGAAAATCACCGTGTCGATCTGGTTCAGGCCTTCCAGCACATGCCCGCGGGTCAGTAACAGCCCGAGTTTATGCAGCGTACCCGTGGCGGCGGTGAGGGCGGTTGGCGTGGCCAAAGAGAGCGCGCACGGGCAGGTCGCCACCAGCATCGCCAACACAATCCAGAACGCCCGCGAGGGATCCAATTCCCACCACAGCAGGCCGATCAACGCCGCGGCGATCAGCGAGCACAGCAGAAACCATTGCGCGGCACGGTCGGCGATTTGCGCAAGGCGCGGTTTCTCGGCCTGGGCGCGCTCCAGCAGGCGCACGATGGCGGACAGGCGCGTGTCATGGCCCAGGGCGCGGACCTCAACGCTCAACGCACCTTCGACGTTGAGTGTGCCGGCAGTCACCACATCGCCCACGTGGCGTGGCTGCGGCAGGTATTCGCCGGTGAGCAGGGCTTCATCGATGCTTGACTGGCCGTCGAGGATGACGCCGTCTGCCGGCAGCACCGCGCCGGGGTGTACCAGCACGCGGTCACCCACGGCCAATTCGCTGAGCAGAATGCGTTCGCTCTGGCCGCCAGCTTTCAGGCGCAGGCACGAGGCGGGCAACAGGTTGACCAGTTGAGCGGTGGCGGCGGCCGTACGTTCCCGCGCTCGGCGCTCCAGGTAGCGGCCGGCCAGCAGGAACAGCGCGAACATGCCCACCGCGTCGAAATACAGCTCGCCGGCGCCGGTGATGGCGGTCCAAATGCCAGCCAGATACGCGCCGCCTATCGCCAGGGACACCGACACTTCCATCGTCAGGTGGCGAGTGCGCAGGTCGCGCAGCGCACCTTTGAAGAAGGGCGCGCAGCTGTAGAACACGATGGGCGTGGTCAGAAACATCGCCACCCAGCGCAGGATCACGTGCAGCTCCGGGCTCAGGTCGATATTGAATTCGGGCCAAGTGGCCATGGTCGCCATCATCGCCTGGAACCACAGCAACCCCGCGACCCCCAATTGGCGCAAGGCCAGACGGTTTTCGCCGGCCAACTGCTCGGCGGCGCGGTCAGCCTGATAAGGGTGGGCGGCGTAGCCGATATGGCGCAGCTCGCTGAGCAGCTGGCTCAGCGGCAATTGCGCGTCGGCCCAGCGCACGTGCAGGCGGTGGTTGGACAGGTTCAGCCGAGCCTCGGACACCGCGGGCAGGCTGCGCAGGTGTTTTTCGATCAGCCAGCCACAGGCCGCGCAGCTGATGCCTTCCATCAACAAGGTGGTTTCGGCGAGGTCACCGTCATGGCGCACAAAGGGTTTTTGCACGTCGGCGCGGTCGTACAGGGCCAACTCGTCCACCAGTTGCACCGGCAGCGCTTCGGGGTTGGCCGAGGCTTCGCTGCGGTGCTGGTAATAGCTTTCCAGCCCGCCGGCCACAATGGCCTCGGCCACCGCCTGGCAACCCGGGCAGCACAGTTCGCGGCGCTCGCCGAGGATCACGGCGGTGAACCGGCTGCCGGACGGGACGGGCAGGGCGCAGTGGTAGCAGGGGGTTGGGGTGCTCATGGGTTTAGATCTTAGTCGGCTGAGAGAGCCTCATCGTGGGCAAGCCCGGCCCCCACAAGGAATCGCGATCCAGTGGGGGAGCGGCTTGCCCGCGAGGCGCGAAGCGCAGGCTTATTACTTCTTCAGGTCTTCAGCGCCCTGCAACGGCTCATCACCGAGCAGCAAGTCCTTGTCGTGGCTGACCTGTTCCTCTTCGAACAGGCGCCAGGTCCTGTCGCCCTCGACACCGAGCAATTCCACAAAGCGCCGGCCTTCGACCTTGTCGGTGACCTGGCCAATGTAGCGGCCAGGCTCACTGTCGCTGCGGGCCAGATTGATCTTGCGATCCTTCTCCGGCTGGGTCGGAGAAATCAGGTTCAGCTCCAGCGTGGTCGGGTTGCTGTTGCCGGTCAGGTGCAGGTCGACTTCACCGGTTAGTTCGTCCAGGTGCACCGCGGCGCGCAGTTGCAGGGTCTGGGCCAGCAGTTCGCGGTCCAGGGAGCGGTTGATGCCTTTGCCGGCCTCGTAGTAGTTGTCGTTGACCAGGTTGTCCGGGTTCTTCACCGCAATGGTCACCATGGACAAGGTCAAGGTCACCGAACAGGTCAGGATCCCAATGATGATCCACGGCCAGAGGTGCTTGTACCAAGGGCTTGCGGCAGTAGCTGCGGGCATTGTCGTGCTCTCTAGTTAACGAACTTGTGGGCCGATGAATCGGCTCTTGGCTTCAATGTGGACGCTGTCGTCATCGGCATCCTTGAGGATGAAGGTCACCTCGTTGGTGCTGGACGGCAGTTGCTCTGGTGCGCTGGACAGCTCGACCGGCAGGCTGAGGATTTCCCCGGCCGCCACTTTGATCTCGCGTCGACCCTGCAGCTTGAGGTCCGGCAGGCCCGAAGCGTCGAGCACGTAGGTGTGGTCGCGCTGGTCCTTGTTCATGATCTTCAGGCTGTAGACGTTTTCGATGCGGCCTTCGGCGTTTTCACGGAACAGCACACGGTCTTTGCTGACGTCGAAACCGACCAGCGAGCGCATGAAAAATGCACCGACCAACAGGCTGATCATTGCCAGCAATACCAGCGCGTAACCGATCAGACGCGGGCGCAATTTATGGGTTTTCTGCCCCGATAGGTTGTGCTCGGTGGTGTAGCTGATCAGGCCGCGCGGGTACTCCATTTTGTCCATGATGTTGTCGCAGGCGTCGATACACGCAGCGCAGCCGATGCACTCGATTTGCAGGCCGTCGCGGATGTCGATGCCGGTGGGGCACACCTGCACGCACATCGTGCAATCGATGCAGTCGCCCAGGCCTTGGGCCTTGTAGTCGGTGCCTTTTTTGCGCGGGCCACGCACTTCGCCACGGCGTGGATCGTAGGAAACGATCAGGGTGTCCTTGTCGAACATCACGCTTTGAAAGCGCGCGTACGGGCACATGTAGATGCACACCTGTTCGCGCAGCCAGCCGGCATTGCCATAGGTGGCCAGGGTGAAAAAGCCGACCCAGAAATACGACCAGCCATCGGCCTGGCCGGTAAAGAAGTCGAACACCAGTTCGCGGATCGGCGAGAAATAGCCAACAAACGTCATGCCGGTGACAAAGCCGATCAACAGCCACAGCGTGTGCTTGCTGAATTTGCGCAGGAACTTGTTGGCGCCCAGCGGCGCTTTGTCGAGCTTGATGCGCTGGTTGCGGTCGCCTTCGGTGACCTTTTCACACCACATGAAGATCCAGGTCCACACGCTTTGCGGGCAGGTATAGCCACACCACACACGACCGGCGTACACGGTGATAAAGAACAGGCCAAAGGCGGCCACGATCAGAATGCCCGACAGCAGAATGAAATCCTGGGGCCAGAAGGTCGCGCCAAAAATGAAGAATTTACGCTCCGGCAAGTTCCACCAAACCGCCTGGTGCCCACCCCAGTTCAGCCACACGGTGCCGAAGTACAGCAGGAACAAACCAGCGCCGCCGAGCATGCGCAAGTTGCGGAACAAGCCGGTGAAGGCGCGGGTGTAGATTTTCTCTCGCGACGCATACAGGTCGACGGACTGACTGGCGTTTTTGGCAGGCGGGGTAACGTCATGTACCGGTATTTGGTTGCTCATCATTGCATCCCACGGCGGTGGAGATTTGCCTCGGCCAGTACGTGCCAACCGGGGTCAAAAATAGGCTCTTGCAGTGGCGTAATGATACGCCTGCGGCAGTGCTGCACGGGTGCGACCTTTGGTCGCGTTGGGGGAAATCAATTGATGGTGTAAGTGATCTGGATCAATTGACTTGTGAAGTATGGTCGGTTTTGGCTGTGTTGCAGATTTGCAGGCAGTGCAGTGCGCTCCAAATGTGGGAGGGGGCTTGCCCCCGATTGCGGCATGTCAGTTGATACAACTGTCACTCAACCACCGCTATCGGGGGCTAGCCCCCTCCCACCGTTTGCTTGTGTGTCTTACTGCTCTTCAGCCGGCTTGTCGCCATGGGACAGGCTGTAAACGTAGGCTGCCAGCAAGTGCACCTTGTCGTTGCCTTGCAGCAACTCCTGCGCAGGCATCTGGCCTTGACGGCCATAACGAATGGTCTGCTGCAGCTGCGCGAAACTCGAACCGTAGATGAATGCACCCGGGTGCGTCAGGTCCGGCGCGCCCATCGCCGGCGTGCCTTTACCGGCAGGACCGTGGCAGGCCACGCAGTTGGCGGCGAAGAGTTTCGCGCCGTTGGCCACATCGGCCTTGGCGCCTTCCGGCAGTTTGCGACCGTCGAGGTTGGTCACCACAAAACCCGCCACGTCAGCCACGCCTTGCTCGCCAATGACTTCGGCCCACGCTGGCATCACCGCGTGGCGGCCTTTCATGATGGTTTCCTTGATGGTCGCCGGCTCGCCGCCCCAGCGCCAATCGGCGTCGGTCAGGTTGGGAAACCCGTAGGCGCCCTTGGCATCGGAGCCGTGGCACACCGAGCAGTTGGAGGCGAACAGGCGGCCGCCCATCTTCAAGGCTTGCGGGTCCTTGGCAACGTCTTCAATCGGCATCGCGGCGAATTTGGCGAAGATCGGGCCGAACTTGGCGTCCGACCTGGCCATTTCCTTTTCCCATTCGTGCACGCCGGTCCAGCCGGTCTGGCCGTTGGCGAAGGGGGTTTGCTTGTCGTTGTCGAGGTAGTTGTAGCCCGGCAGCAGGCCTTTCCAATTGCCAAGGCCGGGGTACAACGCCAGGTAGCCGAGGGCGAAGATGATGGTGCCGACAAACAGCATGAACCACCACTTGGGCAGCGGGTTGTCGTATTCCTCGATGCCATCGAACGAGTGGCCGACAGTCTCGTCCGTCTGCTCGGTGCGCTGGCCCTTGCGGGTCGACAGCAGCAGCCAGGTCAGGGCGAAGATGGTACCCAGACTGAGGACTGTGACGTACAGACTCCAGAACGTAGTCATTCTTTGTTACTCCTAGACGCTTGCTCGACGTGCTTGATGGCTTCGGGGTCATCCGCAAAAGGCAACATGGTCGCGTCGTCAAACTCCGACTTGCGGCGGGGGCTGAACACCCACAACGCCAGGCCGATAAAGGCCACCATCACCACAACGGTGCCCAGGCCACGAATCATCCCGATATCCATGCAGATCACCGTTTGCTTTTGATGATGGTGCCAAGGCCTTGCAGGTAGGCCACCAGTGCGTCCATTTCGGTCTTGCCCTTTACGGCTGCGGCTGCACCGGCGATGTCTTCATCGGTGTAGGGCACGCCCAGGGTGCGCAAGACTTCCATCTTCTTCGCGGTGTCCTTGCCGTCGAGCTTGTTTTCCACGAGGAACGGGTAGGCCGGCATTTTCGACTCCGGCACCACGTTGCGCGGGTTATACAAGTGCGCGCGGTGCCAGTCGTCCGAGTAACGTGCCCCGACGCGGGCCAGGTCCGGGCCGGTGCGCTTGGAACCCCACAGGAACGGGTGGTCCCACACGCTTTCACCGGCCACCGAGTAGTGGCCGTAGCGTTCGGTTTCGGCGCGGAACGGGCGGATCATCTGCGAGTGGCAGCCCACGCAACCGTTGGCGATGTAGACGTCGCGACCTTCCAGTTCAAGCGCGGTGCGCGGCTTCATGCCTTCGACCGGCTTGTTGGTCACGTCCTGGAAAAACAGCGGAACGATCTGGGTCAGGCCGCCGATACTCACGGCGATGACCATGAAGAAGGCCAGCAGGCCGATATTCTTCTCGACTACTTCATGCTTCATCAGTGAGCTCCCACAACGGCGATCTTGGCGGCGGCTTCAGCCTCTACAGGGTCGGAGGCACGCACGGTGCGCCAGACGTTGTAGGCCATCAACAGCATGCCGCTGGCAAAGAACGCACCGCCCAGGGCGCGGACGATGTAGCCCGGATGGCTGGCTTGCAGCGCTTCGACGAAGGAGTAGGTGAGCGTGCCGTCATCGTTGATCGCACGCCACATCAGGCCCTGGGTGATGCCGTTGACCCACATCGAGGCGATGTAGAGCACGGTGCCGATGGTGGCCAGCCAGAAGTGCGCGTTGATCAGCCCGACGCTGTGCATCTGCGCACGGCCGAACAGTTTGGGGATCATGTGGTACACCGCACCGATGGAGATCATTGCCACCCAGCCCAACGCGCCAGCGTGGACGTGGCCGATGGTCCAGTCGGTGTAGTGGGACAGCGAGTTGACGGTCTTGATCGCCATCATCGGCCCTTCGAAGGTCGACATGCCGTAGAACGCCAGCGACACCACCAAAAAGCGCAGGATCGGGTCGGTGCGCAATTTATGCCAGGCGCCCGAGAGCGTCATCATGCCGTTGATCATGCCGCCCCAGCTGGGGGCCAGCAGGATGATCGACATCGCCATGCCCAGCGACTGCGCCCAGTCCGGCAGCGCGGTGTAGTGCAGGTGGTGCGGGCCGGCCCAGATGTACAGGGTGATCAGCGCCCAGAAGTGCACGATGGACAGGCGGTACGAGTAGATCGGACGCTCGGCCTGCTTGGGCACGAAGTAATACATCATCCCCAGGAAGCCGGTGGTGAGGAAGAAGCCCACGGCATTGTGGCCGTACCACCACTGGATCATCGCGTCCGTCGCCCCGGCGTAGGCCGAATAGGACTTGAACCAGCTCACCGGCAAGGACGCGTGGTTGACGATGTGCAGCATCGCCGTGACCAGAATGAAGGCACCGTAGAACCAGTTACCCACATAAATGTGCTTGGTCTTGCGCTTGACGATGGTGCCGAAGAACACCACGGCGTAAGTCACCCAGACGATGGCCAGCAAAATGGCAATGGGCCATTCCAGCTCGGCGTATTCCTTGGTGGTGGTGTAGCCCAGCGGCAGGGTGATGATGGCGCCGAGGATCACGGCTTGCCAGCCCCAAAAGGTGAAGGCGGCGAGGCCGTCGGAGATCAGTCGCGTCTGGCAGGTTCGCTGCACGACATAGTAGGAGGTGGCAAACAATGCACATCCGCCGAAGGCGAAAATCACCAGGTTGGTGTGCAGCGGGCGCAGGCGGCCAAAGGTCGTCCATGGCAAACCGAAATTCAATTCCGGCCAAACCAGTTGCGAGGCGATGAACACCCCGAGCCCCATGCCAAGGATCCCCCAGACCACCGTCATGATGGCGAACTGGCGGACTACCTTATAGTTATAAGCAGTCGGACTGATTGCTGTGCTCATTCTAAGGTTCCACGGTTTAGGTTTTTTTATAGTTGAAATCGGCCGCAAGTATGGACAAACCGAGGGGCCATTGCAACGCAATGGCTGACCTGTATCAATGCGTTCCGGGCCAGATTCTGCGCCCTTTCCATGTTTGGCGTAAGGACAAAATCAGAAATCGAAAGCTGATCGAGTGGACAGGAATTTTTTCAGGTCGCAACGGCAGTCGCCTGATACGCCAAAACCGGTCACTGTTGGGCAAGCGTAGACCCGAATGGCAGCAGGGGAAAGTTGGGGTGGGGAGGGGTGCGACACTTGGTCGCTTAGAGATACAGGGCTGCCGCCCCGGGTTGGGGCGGCAGTCTGCGGTTACTCGGCTGGGCTTTCTGGCGTTGCGCCATCAGCGTTATGGGACAAGCTGTACACATAGGCCGCGAGCAGGTGCACTTTGTCATTGCCTTGCAGCACGTCCTGCGCGGGCATCTGGCCTTGGCGGCCGTGGCGGATGGTCTGCTGCAGCTGCGCCAGGCTGGTGCCGTAAATGAAGCCGGCAGGCTCGGTCAGGTTCGGCGCGCCCATGGCTTCCACGCCGTGGCCTTGCGGACCGTGGCAGGCGACACAGGTGGTGCTGAACGCCGCTTGCCCGGCGGCGAGGTCGGCGGTGCTGTTGGCCGGCAAGGGCAGCCCGGCCAGGTCGTGGCGCACATAGGCGGCGACGTTCTTCACACCGTCTTCGCCCAGCACTTCACCCCAGGCCGGCATCGCCGCGTGGCGACCATTCATGATCGTCGCTTTGATCGCCTCCGCCGAGCCGCCCCAGCGCCAGAGGTTGTCCGCCAGGTTGGGGAAGCCATACGCGCCCTTGGCATCCGAGCCGTGGCACACCGCGCAGTTGGAAGCGAACAGGCGGCCGCCCATTTTCAGTGCCTGTGGGTCCTTGGCGACTTCTTCCACCGGCATGGCCGCGAATTTGGCGAAGATCGGCCCGAACCTGGCGTCGGCCTTGGCCATTTCCTTGTCCCATTCCTTGGTCTGGGTCCAGCCGCCTTCATAGCCCGGCAATACGCCTTTCCAGTTACCCAGGCCCGGGTAGAGGATCAGGTAGCCGACGGCAAACACCAGGGTGCCGGCGAACAGCATGAACCACCACTGCGGCAGCGGGTTGTCGTATTCCTCGATGCCGTCGAAGGCGTGGCCCATGGTCTGGTCGACGCTGCCCTTGGTTTCGCCCTTGCGGGTGCCGATCAATAGCCAGGTCAGGCCGATCAGGCTGCCGAGGGTCAATACGCAGATCCATGTACTCCAGAAGGTCGTCATGGGCGAGTGCTCCTTGTTGCAGGCTCTTCTTGAGCGTCGGATGGAGTAGGTTCATCGGCAAATGGCAGCAGGCGGGCCTGCTCGAATTCCGCGTTGCGCCGGTTGTTGAACACCCACAGCGACAGGCCGATAAAAGCGATGGCGACCACCAGCGTGCCAAGGCCGCGGATGGTGCCCGCGTCAAATTCAAATCCCATGGCTCACCTCTTGCTCTTGATGGCAGTGCCGAGCACTTGCAGGTACGCAACCAGCGCGTCCATCTCGGTCTTGCCCTTGAGGCTGGCAACGGCGCCACTGATGTCGTCGTCGGTGTAGGGCACGCCGAGGGTGCGCATCACTTTCAACTTGGTTTCGGTGTGGCTGCTGTCGACCGGCGCGGTGACCAGCCATGGGTAGGCCGGCATTTTTGACTCCGGCACCACGTTGCGCGGGTTGTACAGGTGCGCGCGGTGCCAGTCGTCCGAGTAGCGCGCGCCGACGCGGGCCAGGTCCGGACCGGTGCGCTTGGAGCCCCACAGGAACGGGTGGTCCCACACGCTTTCGCCTGCCACCGAGTAGTGGCCGTAGCGTTCGGTTTCGGCACGGAACGGGCGGATCATCTGCGAGTGGCACTGCACGCAGCCTTCGCGGATGTAGATGTCGCGGCCTTCCAGTTGCAGCGCGGTGTAGGGCTTCATGCCTTCGACCGGCTTGTTGGTCACGTCCTGGAAGAACAGCGGGACGATCTGGGTCAGGCCGCCGATGCTCACGGCCAGCACCATCAGCAGCATCAGCAGGCCGACGTTCTTTTCAATCGTTTCGTGTTTCATCACGGACTCCTCAGGCCATTTGCGCGGCGGTGGCGGGTTCGGCGGCTTGCAGCGATGGCGCCGAGCGCACGGTGCGCCACGTGTTGTAAGCCATCAGGAACATGCCGCTGAGGAACACTGCACCGCCCACCAGTCGCACGATGTAGCCAGGGTGGCTGGCCACCAGGGTTTCGACGAAGGAGTAGGTCAAGGTGCCGTCTTCGTTGACCGCACGCCACATCAGGCCTTGGGCGATGCCGTTGACCCACATCGAGGCGATGTAGAGCACGGTGCCGATGGTGGCCAGCCAGAAGTGCGCGTTGATCAGGCCGAGGCTGTACATCTGCTCGCGGCCAAACACTTTGGGGATCATGTGGTACAGCGCGCCGATGGAAATCATCGCCACCCAGCCCAGCGCGCCGGCGTGTACGTGGCCGATGGTCCAGTCGGTGTAGTGGGAGAGGGCGTTGACCGTCTTGATGGCCATCATCGGCCCTTCGAAGGTCGACATGCCGTAGAACGCCAGCGACACCACCAAAAAGCGCAGGATCGGGTCGCTGCGCAACTTATGCCAGGCGCCCGAGAGCGTCATCATGCCGTTGATCATGCCGCCCCAGCTCGGGGCCAGCAGTACCAGCGACATCACCATGCCCAGTGACTGTGCCCAATCCGGCAACGCGGTGTAGTGCAAGTGGTGCGGGCCGGCCCAGATGTACAGGGTGATCAGCGCCCAGAAGTGCACGATGGACAGGCGATAGGAATACACCGGACGTTCGGCTTGCTTGGGCACGAAGTAATACATCATCCCGAGGAAACCGGCGGTGAGGAAAAAGCCTACCGCGTTGTGCCCATACCACCACTGCACCATGGCATCCGTCGCACCGCCGTAGAGGGAGTAGGACTTGGTCAGGCTGACCGGGATTTCCAGGTTGTTGACGATGTGCAGAATGGCCACGGTGATGATGAACGCACCGAAGAACCAGTTGCCGACGTAGATGTGCTTGGTGTTGCGCTTCATGATCGTGCCGAAGAACACGATGGCGTAGGCCACCCAGACGATGGTGATCAGAATGTCGATCGGCCATTCCAGCTCGGCGTATTCCTTGGAGCTGGTGTAGCCCAGCGGCAGGCTGATCGCGGCCAATAGAATGACGAGCTGCCAGCCCCAGAAGCAGAACGCGGCGATTTTCGGTGCGAACAGCTGTGTCTGGCAGGTGCGCTGCACCGAGTAAAACGAGCTGGCGAACAGCGCGCAGCCGCCGAAGGCAAAGATCACCGCGTTGGTGTGCAGCGGGCGCAAGCGGCCGAAGCTGGTCCAGGGCAAATCGAAGTTGAGTGCAGGCCAAACCAATTGGGCGGCGAGAAAAACCCCGAGCCCCATGCCGACGATGCCCCACACCACCGTCATAATGGTGAATTGGCGGACCACCTTGTAGTTATAGGCGGTACTTAAAGTAGTGTTCATGGTTCCCCATCCACGGTTCAACCCAAGCCAATGCGGCACTTGGGCTGGAGTTATAGGCAGACTAAAAAGCGAGGCAAGCATGGGCAAAGAGCACAAGGCCAGTATTGACGGGGATCAATGGGCGCAGTGTGTGCGCGAGCGCGGCTGGTTGTGGGATGCGGCAACGGGTACCAGCGCGCGTGCGCCGGTGACGCTGATCCTGGCCCACGGTGCCGGTGCGCCCATGGACTCGGGGTTTATGAACGACATGGCTGCACGCCTTGCCGGGCATGGCGTGAACGTATTGCGCTTTGAATTCCCCTACATGGCCCAGCGCCGCCTGGACGGCGGCAAACGTCCGCCGAATCCGGCGCCGAAACTATTGCAAGCCTGGCGCGAGGTGTATGCCGAGGTGCGACGCCATGTCGCTGGCCCACTGGCCGTTGGCGGCAAGTCCATGGGCGGGCGGATGGCCAGTTTGCTGGCGGATGAATTGGGTGCAGACGGGTTGGTGTGCCTGGGTTATCCGTTTTACGCGGTGGGCAAACCGGAGAAACCCCGCACTGAGCATCTGGCCGGTCTGAAGACGCCGACGTTGATTGTGCAGGGCGAGCGCGATGCGCTGGGCAATCGGGCGGCGGTGGAGGGGTATGCGTTGTCGCCGAGCATCGAAGTGATGTGGCTGGTGGCGGGGGATCATGATTTGAAGCCGTTGAAGGCTTCGGGGTTTAGTCATGAGCAGCATTTGGAGGCTGCGGCGCTGAAGGTCTCCGAGTTTCTCGCCGGCCTTTAGGGCCTCATCGCCGGCAAGCCAGCTCCCACATTTGAATGTATTCACAAATAGAAATATGTGAACCCTATCCAATGTGGGAGCGGGCTTGCTCGCGAAAGCGATTTAACGGTTAAAACGCTCCACCAGCGAATACTGGGTATTTGCGGTATGCGTCAGCTCTTCACTCAACTGCGCCGAGTTCATCGCCTGCTCCGAGGTCTGGTCCGCCAACAGCGCAATCGTGCTGATATTGCGGCTGATCTCTTCGGCCACGGCGCTTTGCTCTTCGGTGGCGGCGGCAATCTGCGTGGTCATGTCGGTGATGTTGGCCACCGCTTCACTGATGCCCACCAGCGCCTGATCCGCCTCCATCACGCGTGCCACGCCTTCTTCGGCCTGGCGATGCCCGGCGTCCATGGTTTGCACGGCGGCGGCGGCGGTCTGCTGCAGTTTGGCGATCAGGGCATGGATCTGCCCGGTGGACTCGGCGGTACGCTGCGCCAGTTGACGGACTTCGTCAGCCACCACTGCAAAGCCACGGCCCATTTCGCCGGCACGGGCGGCTTCGATGGCAGCGTTCAATGCCAGCAGGTTGGTCTGGTCGGCGATGCCTTTGATCACGTCCACCACGCCGCCGATTTCATCACTGTCCTTGGCCAGCTGGGTGACGGTTACACCGGTTTCACCCACGGCGACCGACAGGCGCTGGATCGCTTCACGGGTTTCCCCGGCGATGTCGCGACCGCGACCGGTCAGGCGATTGGCCTCCTGAGTAGCGTCCGCCGTGCGCTGCACGTGGCTGGCCACTTCCTGGGTCGTTGCTGCCATCTGGTTGACGGCGGTGGCGACCTGCTCGGTTTCCACGCGCTGGCGTTCCAGGCCGCTGGAGCTGTTGTGCGCCAGGGTGTTGGACTGCGCTGCCTGATCGTTGAGGTGCTCGGCCGTATCCTGCAAGCGAGTAAGGCACGTCTTCAGACGCGCCTCCTGGCTGAGAATCGACATCTCCAGCCGCGCTTGTGCGCCACGGCTGTCGGTGTACATCTGCGCGATCAGCGGGTCGGACGTGGTCTGCTCCGCCAGGCGCAGCAGACGCTTGAGGCCGCGTTGCTGCCAGCTCAGGCCCAGCAGGCCCAGTGGCACCGACAGCCCCGCCGCCAGGGCAAAGCCCCAGTGGGAGTTGAGCGACGCACCGATCATGAAGCTGAGCTGGCTGACCAGAATAAAGGGCAGCCAGTCTTGCAGCACCGGCAGCCATTTGTCGCGCTGAGGCACGGCCGACTTGCCCTGGTTGATGCGTTGGTAGAGCGCTTCGGCCCGGCGAATCTGCTCGGCGGTGGGCTTGATGCGCACCGATTCGTAGCCGATCACCTGGTTGCCATCGAAGACCGGCGTTACATAGGCGTTAACCCAGTAATGATCGCCGGTCTTGCAGCGGTTCTTGACGATGCCCATCCATGGCAAGCCTTGTTTGAGCGTGGACCACATGTGCGCGAACACGGCCGACGGCACATCCGGGTGACGCACCAGGTTGTGCGGGGCACGGATCAACTCGTCACGGGTGAACCCACTGATTTCGACAAAGGCGTCGTTGCAGTAGGTGATCACACCTTTGGCATCTGTGGTGGAGATCAACCGTTGCTGAGCGGGGAAGGTACGTTCGCGCTGGGTAACGGGTTGGTTATTACGCATGATTGTTCAATCCGCAAGGCTTTGATGGGTTGTCGGCCGTTGCAGGCATTTATTTAACTTATTTTTTGCAACAATCATCCGGCCAGCATCGGGTAGGTAAACAACCCGAAGTGAAGCAGATTCAAGCCAAAGTGCGTGGCAATCGCGGCGCCCAGCCCGCCGAAGCGATACGCCAGGCCATAACCGATGCCTGCAATACTCGCCAGCAGCACCCAATGCCAGCCCGCGCCGAGGTGCACCAGGCCGAACAGCAGCGAGGCCAGCAGCAGTGCAAGGTGCTCTCCGTAGGGCAGGTGTTTGAAGCGTTGGCTCAGGCCACCCTGGATATAGCCACGAAACAGCGCCTCTTCCACCAGCGTCACCAGCAGCAGGTTGTTCAGTACCCACAGCCACGCCTGTTCCGGCCATTTGGGTGCCCAGTCGATCATCCCCAGCAATGTGGCGCCGCCCAGCGCAGCGACCGCCGTCAGCGTCAATGCCAGGGCCGCGACGCAAAGCGACAGGCGCAGCGCGCGACGCGCCACGATCCACGGGCAGGCCAGCAACAGCCAGAAGCCAATCAGTGGTTTGTCCTGGTTCAGGTACATCGAGAACGGTACCGAGTCAGGGGTAAAACGCTGCGGCGCGATACCGCGGCCGTTGTAGAAACCCGGCAGCCAGTGCATCGCCAGGCCCAAGGCCAGGACAATGAACAGGCCGTGGCCGAGGTAGCGCGCCCAAGGGCTGCGTTGCTGGCGCACGGCGTACCCGGCGATCAGCAGCATGACCACCGATACGGCCGCCAGAGCGCCCAGTTGCCCGTAGGTCAGGGCCAGTCCGTAGCCAATCGAAAGAAGCACCAGGTACAGCCAGGGCAAAGCGATCATATGAAATCCTTGGAAAAAACTGGCCGGCATTATAGCGACCGGCTTTCTGCGTCGGCATGAAAACTCTTCTACGCACGGTGCGTGGGTGAAGTGATTGCCGGGTGGGTGTGTGGCACTGTCGCTGTGCCGGCTATCGTGCGGGGCAAGCTGGTGAGCGTCACTCTTCTGTTCTACCTGGTAGCGGCGGTGACAGCGGTGATGGATTACCTGATCTTTGGCAATCGGCTTGCGCTGTTAAGCGTGTTGGGGATGGCGTTGATCATTGTTGGCTTGGGGTTTGTGTTTCGTAAAAGCTGAGTGCGTGGCGAGCTGTTGAATCAATGCTGACTGGAGCACGCGCATGAGGGTGCTCCAGTCAAAGCATTGTTTAATGTGGGTTCGCGCAGGATTTACAGTCTGCGCCATACTCGTGCTATTAAGGCAGACGCTCAGATAGTGGCGTGATGCCGCATTGCAGAGCACTTGGTACGTTCATGGCAGCCGACCGCTGGCATTCAGTACGATTGTGCTTACAGAGTAATGCTGTAATAATTCCGACCTTATTGTGGCCTATATCCTACGTATTTACAGGGTATGCAGTTTGCTCGCAAAAGGGATGTTGTGTCTATTTTCGCATCGCGCAGTCTATCCAATGTCCAACCGCACGACGTTTGCTTAGCAAAGGTTGCGGTTTTGATGTGCTCGTACAATGGTGAGGCGTTCCTCAGGGATCAACTCGACTCCATTGAGCGACAGAGCCATCGCAACTGGTCATTAGTCGTTTCCGATGACGGCTCTCGAGATAGTACGTCAGCGATTCTCCAAGACTATGCTCAGCGTTGGGGACGCGACCGTCTCAAGGTTGTGGCAGGTCCCGGAAGAGGGTTTGTCGCCAATTTTCTCTCGTTAACTTGCCGTCCTGACATCGTCGCCGATTATTTTGCCTGGTGTGATCAGGACGATATCTGGAACGACGATAAGCTGGCGGTGGCGCAGTCCTGGTTGCAGACCATTCCTGAGCACATCCCTGCTCTATACTGTGGCCGTACTCAGTTAGTCAGTGAGTCGGGTGCAAAGCTTGGCTTTTCTCCGCTTTTCCCACGCCCTCCGCACTTCTCAAACGCGCTCGTTCAAAGTATTGCGGGTGGCAACACGATGGTTTTTAATCGGGCTGCACGTGAGTTGATCCTCGAGGCGGGTTTGAACGTCAAGGTGCCCTCGCACGACTGGTGGATCTACCAGCTTGTAACGGGGGCCGGAGGCGCCGTGCACTATGATCACCAGCCGAGAATGTTGTACCGCCAGCACGATGAAAATCTTATTGGTAGCAACTCCAGTTGGGCCGCTCGCCTGGTACGGCTGAAAATGATTTTCCAAGGACGGTTCTTCGAATGGAACGAACAGAACATCTGTGCCCTCGAAGCGATGTCCCACCGTCTTTGCGAAGAGCAACGACTGACTCTTATGCGCTTCAAGCATGCGCGCAGGCAAACGTTACTTAGACGAGTGTTGGGGTTCCGGTCGGCCGGTTTGTATCGGCAGACTTTAATGGGGAACCTCGGGCTAATTCTTGCAACACTACTGAAAAAGATCTGACTCAATGACTATCTTAGTAACCGGCGGTGCTGGCTTTATCGGTGCAAATTTTGTATTGGACTGGGTAGCCCAGGCGGATGAGCCGGTCATTAATCTGGATAAGCTGACGTATGCCGGCAACCTGGAGAACCTCAGCTCGCTCGAGGGCAACGAGCGCCACGTATTCGTACAGGGCGACATCGCAGATACCCAGCTGGTCCAGCGTTTGCTCGCTGAACATCAGCCGCGCGCTATCCTGAACTTCGCTGCCGAGTCGCACGTAGACCGTTCTATCCATGGCCCGGAAGACTTCATCGAGACTAACGTCGTCGGTACCTTCCGCCTGCTGGAGGCGGTGCGTGCCTACTGGAAAGGGCTGGACGCCGATGCTCAGCAATCCTTCCGTTTCCTGCATGTGTCGACTGACGAAGTCTACGGCTCCTTGGCCAAGGACGATCCGGCGTTCACCGAACACCATCAGTACGAGCCTAACAGCCCGTACTCGGCCAGTAAGGCGGCCAGCGACCATTTGGTGCGTGCCTACCATCACACCTATGGCTTGCCTGTACTGACCACCAACTGCTCGAACAACTACGGGCCGTACCATTTCCCGGAAAAATTGATCCCGTTGATGATCGTCAACGCGTTGGCAGGCAAGGCGCTGCCGGTGTATGGCGATGGTCAGCAAATTCGTGACTGGCTGTACGTAAAAGACCACTGCAGTGCCATCCGTCGTGTACTGGAAGCCGGCACCGTGGGCGAGGTCTACAACGTCGGCGGCTGGAACGAGAAGCCAAACCTGGACATCGTCCACACCGTTTGCGCCCTGCTCGATGAGCTGCGCCCTCAGGCGAATGGCACGCCGTACAGTGACCAGATTGCATACGTGACCGATCGCCCTGGCCATGACCGCCGTTACGCCATCGACGCGCGCAAACTGGAGCGCGAGTTGGGCTGGAAGCCGGCCGAAACCTTCGAGACCGGCATCCGCAAGACCGTGGAGTGGTACCTGGATAACCAGGATTGGGTCAGCAATATCCAATCGGGTGCTTACCGCGAGTGGGTAGAGAAGAACTACGCCGAGCGCTCAGCATGAAGATCCTTCTACTTGGCAAAAATGGCCAAGTGGGGTGGGAGTTGCAACGCAGTTTGGCCCCGCTGGGCCAAGTGCTTGCGCTCGACTCGAAAAGCCAGGACTACTGCGGTGATCTGAACGACCTGCAAGGGTTGGCGGCCACCGTGCAGCGCTTTGCGCCTGACGTCATCGTCAATGCGGCGGCCTATACGGCCGTCGACAAAGCCGAAAGCGAACCGGACCAGGCTCTGCGTGTGAATGCGCAGGCCCCGGCCGTGCTGGCGGCAGAGGCGCAAAAACTCAATGCCCTGCTGGTTCACTACTCCACTGACTACGTGTTCGCCGGTGATGGTCAGACGCCTTGGCAGGAAAGCGACGCGGTAGGGCCGCTGAGCGTTTACGGCGCGACCAAACTCCAGGGCGAGCAAGCGATCCAGGCCAGCGGTTGCGCGCATCTGATCTTGCGCACCAGTTGGGTCTATGCCGCGCGAGGTAATAACTTCGCCAAGACCATGCTGCGTCTGGCGCAAGAGCGCGACAGCCTTAACGTAATCGACGATCAGTTTGGTACGCCCACTGGGGCGGATCTGTTGGCCGACGTTACCGCACATGCCATCCGCACGATGCATTCGAACCCCCAACTGAGTGGGGTTTATCACTTGGCGGCAGCTGGCGAGACCACATGGTATCGCTATGCCCGCTTCGTGCTTGAACACGCTCAGACTGCCGGTGTGCACCTCAAGGTTGCCCCGGATGCCGTGGGTGCGCTGACTACGGCCGCTTACCCAACACCGGCCAAGCGCCCCGGCAACTCCCGACTCAACACCCAAAAACTGCAGAATGCCTTCTCATTGCGCTTGCCTGAATGGCAAGACGGTGTGGCACGGATGCTCATAGAAACACTAGAGAAATGAACATGCTCAAACGTAAAGGAATCATCCTGGCTGGCGGCTCAGGCACGCGTCTGCACCCTGCAACCTTGGCTATCTCCAAGCAATTGCTGCCGGTTTACGATAAGCCAATGATCTACTACCCGCTGACCACGCTGATGCTGGCGGGTATTCGCGACATCCTGATCATTTCAACGCCGCAGGACACCCCGCGTTTCGAGCAGCTGTTGGGCGATGGCAGTAGCTGGGGTTTGAATATCTCGTATGCCGTACAGGCATCCCCGGATGGCCTGGCGCAGGCATTCATCATTGGCGAGGAGTTCATCGGCAACGATCTGTCGGCCTTGGTGCTGGGCGATAACATCTATCACGGCCATCATTTCAATGAGCTGCTGGCAAGCGCGATGCTGCGTCAGGATGGCGCGAGTGTTTTCGCCTATCACGTAAACGATCCTGAGCGTTACGGCGTTGTAGAGTTCGATGCACAGGGCAAGGCGATCAGCCTCGAAGAAAAGCCTCTTGAGCCTAAGTCGAACTACGCGGTGACCGGTCTTTACTTCTATGACCAGGACGTAGTGGACATCGCCAAAAGCATCAAGCCATCGCCACGAGGCGAGCTTGAGATTACCGACCTTAACCGTATCTACATGGAGCGGGGCAAGCTGTCGGTAGAGATCATGGGCCGAGGCTATGCGTGGTTGGATACCGGCACCCACGACTCGCTGCTGGAAGCCAGTAGTTTCATCGCCACGCTTGAGCACCGTCAGGGGCTTAAAGTGGCCTGCCCTGAAGAGATCGCGTTTCGGCAAAAGTGGATTGATGCGCAGCAGTTGGAGAAACTCGCCGCGCCGCTTTCCAAGAATGGCTACGGTCAGTATCTCAAGCGTTTGCTGCACGAAAAGATTTTTTGATAGTGCGATGCCCGGTGCGGTATTCGGAGCTGTTGCCTGAAGAATAATTTGATCTGTAGCGCCGCGAAGCCGGCCCTGATAACACTTTGGAGATATTGTAATAATGCGATCCAGCTCACTTGCCATCCCGGACGTAATTCTGTTTGAGCCGAAGGTGTTCGGGGATGAACGCGGTTTTTTCTACGAAAGCTTCAATCAGAAAGTTTTCGAGGAGGCCGTTGGAAGGCCTGTTCATTTCGTGCAAGACAACCACTCCAAATCAGTCAAGGGCGTGCTTCGCGGGCTGCATTATCAGATCAAACAGGCCCAGGGCAAGCTGGTGCGCGTGACACACGGTGAGGTCTTTGACGTTGCCGTAGACCTACGTGAAAGCTCGTCGACATTTGGCAAATGGGTCGGGGTACACCTCAGTGCCAGCAACCGAGCGCAGCTCTGGATTCCGCCAGGCTTTGCCCACGGTTTCGTGGTGCTCTCGGAAAGTGCCGAGTTCCTCTACAAGACCACCGATTATTGGGCACCTGAGCATGAGCGCAGTCTTGCGTGGGATGACGCAGACGTCGCAATCGAATGGCCGATCACCGAGCCGCCTACGCTCTCTGCCAAAGATGCGAATGCCGTAAGTTTGATCAACGCTGAGAAGTTCGCCTAGTGGATCCTCATAGCAGACCTTCAGCAGGTCCAATCAGTCTTGTGGTCAATCTCTGGAAATACCGTTCATTGATTTCACAAATGACCAAACGTGAAGTCATTGGGCGTTACCGCGGATCGGTGATGGGCCTGACATGGTCGTTCTTCAACCCGATTCTGATGCTCGCGGTATACACCTTCGTGTTTTCAGAAATTTTCAAATCCCGATGGATCGGTGTCGATACAGGCAAGGGTGGGTTCGCGATCCTGCTGTTTGTCGGCATGATCGTGCATGGGTTATTTGCCGAGTGCGCCAATCGTGCGCCGACCTTGGTGATGGCCAACAGTAACTATGTAAAAAAGGTGGTGTTCCCGCTCGAGATCCTGCCGGTGATTACCTTGGGTTCTGCGCTGTTCCACAGTTGCATCAGCCTGGTTGTATTGTTGGGCGCCCAGTTTCTTATCCTGGGACAACTGCATTGGACGGCGCTGCTGTTCCCCTTGATTCTCGTGCCATTGATTCTGGCCACGCTGGGGGTCAGTTGGTTTTTGGCGTCGCTGGGGGTTTACCTGCGGGACGTGGGGCACGTAATCACGGTGCTCACCACGGTACTGCTCTTTCTTTCGCCCGTGCTTTACCCGGTAGCGGCGCTGCCTGATGTTTATAAGCCTTGGTTAAAGCTCAACCCGCTGACCTACATTATTGAGGAGAGTCGAAGCGTCTTGCTTTTCGGCCATCTACCCAATTGGGAGAGTCTAGGCGTTGCTGTCATCGTTGGAGCAATCATTGCCTCCGTCGGCTATTGGTTCTTCCAAAAAACACGTAAAGGGTTCGCTGATGTCATCTGATCAAGCCGTAATCAGCGTTCGGAATGTCTCCAAATGTTTTTACACCTACGACAAGCCTAGAGACCGTTTAAAGCAGGCGATCGTGCCGCGTTTCCAGCGATGGGCGGGTGACAAGGTCACCACCTATGGCAAGGAGTTCTGGGCGCTGCGTGACATCAGTTTTGAAGTCAATAAAGGTGAAACCGTCGGTATTGTTGGTCGCAATGGATCGGGTAAGTCCACGCTGCTGCAGATTATCTGCGGCACGCTGACACCGACCATCGGCGAGATCGAGACGCGCGGCCGCATCGCTGCGCTGCTTGAGTTGGGCTCGGGTTTTAACCCGGAGTTTACCGGTCGGGAGAATGTCTATCTGAACGCGGCGGTCCTCGGGCTGACGCACGACGAAGTGAATGATCGCTTTGATGCAATCGCAAGCTTCGCCGATATCGGTGAGTTCCTAGATCACCCGGTCAAGACCTACTCCAGTGGCATGGCGGTAAGGCTCGCATTTGCGGTACAGGCCCAGGTCGATCCTGAAATCCTTGTGGTGGATGAAGCACTCTCGGTGGGTGATGCACGCTTTCAAGCCAAGTGCTTCGAACGCCTGCGTCAGCTTAAGGAAAATGGCACCAGCATTCTGTTGGTGACCCATTCCAGTGAGCAAGTGGTCACCCATTGCTCGCGCGCGATCCTGTTGGAACAAAGTCGAATAGAAATGATCGGAGAGTCACGTCCGGTTATAAATCGTTACACCGACATCCTGTTTGGCCGCAATTCCGACGCAAGCACCGAAGCGCAAGACATTCCGGTGCAGGCGGATAAAGCGGCCGAGCCCCTCGTACAAACCGTGCAACTGTCGCTGGAAAGCGATGTTTACGCGTCGCGCGTGGGCTATAACCCGCACGAGTATCGATGGGGTGACGGTGCTGCAACGTTGATGGATTTTCATCTGAGCGCAAGCGGTCGAGAGTACCCAACCAGCCTGGAACCAGGTGAGGAAATCGTACTGGGTTTGTCGCTTAAATTTAACCGTTCGGTCATAAACCCCATTCTTGGGTTCACTATCAAAACCAAGGAAGGTGTCACGGTATACGGCACAAATTCTTATTTGCTCGATTGTGTTGAGACCCGTTCGATGGGCGAATCCGGGACTGTTGCCACTGCCAGTGTGAAATTCACTAACAAGTTGGCCACTGGCGATTATTTTATATCCCTAGGGATCGCGTCCAGAGAGGGCGAGCACATCATTCCCCATGACAGGCGTTATGACTCCATTCACTTTGTTGTCGAACCCACGCCCAAGCTATTGGGGTTGATTGACCTCGCCGCGACTATGAGCATCGATCCGGTAGACCTTAATGTTTAAACTTGATCAATATGGTTATTCCAAGGATAGCGATACGGGTGTTTGGGTGCGCGCCGACTTCCAAGGCATCGCGTACAGCGACGGAGATAATGCAGAAAACGAACTCGCCCGGATCATCAGTAATGCCAGCGACGTTTCTGTGTTATCAGACGAGCTGCCGCAATACTGCACCGACTGGGCCAAGCTCTACCACTTGAGCGCGACGCGCGCGAACATCCTGCGTCCCTTTGAGCATCTGTTCAAATCCCGAGTGCTGGAAATTGGTGCCGGCTGTGGCGCTATCAGCCGCTACCTCGGCGAATGTGGCGCCGATCTATTGTGTCTGGAAGGAAGTCCTCGCCGAGCAGCCATGGCTGCGAGCCGTACACGGGACCTGGATAACGTGACGGTGTTGGCCGAGCGCTTCGACGACTTCAAAATCGAAGAGCAGTTCGACGTGGTCACGCTTATTGGTGTGCTGGAGTACGCCAGTATGTTCAGTAACGCAGCAGACCCCGCCTTAGCGATGCTCATGCGCGTTCGCCAATTGTTGAAGCCCGATGGCCATCTTTTTATCGCCATCGAAAACCAGCTGGGTCTGAAGTACTTCGCCGGCGCGCCGGAAGATCACGTTGGCATCACCATGTACGGTATCGAAGGTCGGTACGAGCATGGACAGCCCAAGACCTACGGTAAGAAAGAGCTCGAAGACCTCATAGCGCGCGCAGGTTTCACCTCGTCCAGCTTTCTGGCGCCGAGCCCGGATTACAAGCTTCCCAATTCAATCATTACCGAGAGCGGTTTTGCGTGCGACGGTTTCGACGCCGCCGCGCTGGCGTGGCAGAACGTCAAGAAAGACCCGCAACTTCCTGAGCAGACAACCTTCAATCTGGAGAAGGCCTGGTCGGTGGTTATCAACAACCGCCTGGGTATGGAGCTGGCCAACTCGTTTTTGATCGTGGCTTCTTGTGCCGATGATCAACCGCTGGACGGTGACGTTCTGGCGTACCACTACAGCACAGGCAGAAAGACTCGGTACTGCAAGGAATCGTTGTTCGTCAACACCGAGGAAGGGATTCAGGTTCAGTATAGAAAGCTGGGCAATGTGGCTGTCGATGAGTCGAGTGCCATTGCTGACGACGGTTTCAAATACGTGCTTCCGCGTGTGGATGCCTACGCGAAAGGTAGCGTACTGAGCCTTGAGTTCCTCGATGTTGCGGCCCGCCGCGATTGGAGTATTGAGGGCTTTACCCCGTTTTTGCAGAAATACCTGGCGTGTTTGCAGAGCCTGTTGGACGGGGAGGGCGCTGGCACCAAGCTTCTTTCAGCCAAAACACTGCTCCCCGGTCGTTACATTGACGCCGTTCCGCAAAATATCGTCGTCGACGCCAGCAACATCCCCAAGTTTATCGATGTCGAGTGGGAGATGAATGAGGGTGTGGAGCTCGGTTATCTGATGATGCGAGCCCTGCTGCTGCTTATGGCGGCTGCGAACCCCTTCTATCCAAGCAGCTCGTCGGTGAGCCGCCAAGAGTTCGTGACTCAGCTGTTGGCTAGCGCAGGCATGGATATCAGCGCAGATGACCTGACGCGCTACATTGCGACTGAAGCAGCCTTTCAAGAACGGGTAACCGGTGCCGATGCAGACCAGTTTCTCAACTGGTCTCCTGAAGCCATGATTCACAAGATAGGCGCGGTGCACCTGCCTTCCACGCACGCCAAACTCTATATGAGTGATGCGGCGGGAAATTTTTCCGAAGAATCAACGTTGCTCCAGGTGGTCAATGACGGGCACCAAGTCATCAAGTTTCGCCTGCCCGATGGACTGCCCGAGGGTGTGGTGTTGCGTTTCGACCCCATCAATCGTCGTCAGAGCTTCTCGATTGACACTATCAAGGTGTACTCTAGCGCCGAAACGATTTGGGAGTGGCAGGATGACATCAGTGACCCGCTGGTCATCGCCTCCGCCATGCGGATTTCCCAGATCGGTCGCAACACGCTTTATCTAGCGCTGAGTGACGACCCAAGCGTAACGATTCCTATAAAAGACGACATGCTTAGTGGCGCCGACCTGCTTGAGCTGGAAGTAAGCCTTACTTTATTCACGGAAGAGCAACTCGCTCAAGAGATTAATGTGCTGAATCAATCCGGGCTGACACGCCCCAACTCCGAATTGCAAGACAAGCTGGATCAGATTCTCGATTCAAACAGCAAGCTGGACCAGATTCTCGATTCAAATAGCAAGCTGGATCAACTTCTCGATTCGAATGCTAAATTGGATCAGATTCTTGACGCGAACAGCAAGCTGGACCAGATTCTTGATTCAAACAGCAAGCTGGATCAGATCCTCGATTCGAACAGCAAACTGGATCAGATTCTCGATTCGAACAGCAAACTTGATCAGATACTTGATTCGAGCGTCAAGCTTGAGCAGCTCGTTGATTCGAACAGAGAAATCAGCGATGTGCTGGAACTGTTGAAGGCCTCGATCACCTCCACGCATGCTGAGATGATCGCGCAAGCTGTTCGCGAGAAAGATAAAGAAGTTCAGGCGGTGGTTGAGCAGTTGCAGTTGGCGACCGAAGAGCATCAGTCTGCCCTTCAGCTTCTGACCGAACAGAAAAATCTCGAGTTGGATGAAAAGGATATTCAGATCAGTGAGTTTATCGCCGCGGTGGCACTGGAAAACGCACATTCCGAAGCCGAGCGTCTCAAGATAATTGAAACACTGAATCAGCAGATCACGCTTAAAGACGAAGCGTTGCACAACACGCTGGCCACTTGGCAGGAGTCGTTGAGGGATAAAGATGTTCACATCGCCAACCTCGAAGAGCAAATGCGTGTTCAGCAAGTTCAAAAAGACACTCATATCCACAATTTGAACCTGCACATAATTGCCATGCAATCCACTTCCAGCTGGAAGGTGACTGCGCCATTTCGCAAGCTTGTGAAACGTGTCGGGCAAGTAAAAAAGGGTGTGCGTCTGTTGCCGGCGGTGATTCGTCGTGGCGGCGGCCTGAGCAGCACCGTGGGCAAAGCCATTACGGTTGCTCGGCAGCAAGGATTGGCCGGTTTAAGAGCACGCGTTGTGTACGTGGCCACCTCGAGCAGTCTTTCCGCCATCGGTCAGGAAGCTCGAGAAGTATCTGATCGCTTTGATTATTCCAAGTGGGTCGAGTATTACGACACCTTGGATGACAACGGCCGTTGGAAGCTGAGCGAAGAAATTCGCACGTGGAAAACCAAGCCGCTGATTTCGATCATCATGCCTGTCTACAATCCACCGCTCGATTTGCTGCGTGAAGCCATTGACAGTGTTAAATCCCAACTCTACAAGAATTGGGAGTTGTGCATCGCTGACGATGCTTCCACGGATAAAGAAGTCATCGCGTATCTCAAGACGCTGTCGAGTCAGGACAAGCGCTTCAAAGTCATGTTCCGCAAAGAAAACGGTCATATTTCCAAGGCCAGTAATTCGGCGTTGGAACTGGCTTCGGGTCAGTACATTGCGCTGATGGATAATGACGACCTCATTCCGGAACACGCACTGTATTGGGTTGCTCGCGCAATCCATGACAACCCGGACGTCGGTATGATCTATTCCGACGAGGACAAGATTGATTCCTCGGGGAAACGTAGCTCGCCTTATTTCAAATCGGACTGGAACGAGTTTCTGTTCCGTTCGCAGAATATGGTTTGTCACCTGGGTGTGTATCGCTCCGACCTGGTCAAGGAAGTCGGCGGTTTCCGCGTAGGCTTTGAAGGCTCGCAAGATTACGATCTCGCACTGCGCTGCGCCGAAAAACTTGAGCGCGCACAAATCGTGCACATTCCTCGGGTTCTCTACCACTGGCGCATGCACGCTGGCAGCACAGCCATGGCAGGGGATGAAAAGCCCTATGCCGCTCTCGCTGGTGTTAAGGCGCTGGACGAGCATTTGCTACGCAAAGGTGACATAGGCCGTACAGAGCTGCTGCCTATGGGCTTGTACCGAGTCCACTACACGCTCCCAGCTAAAGCTCCGTTGGTCACGTTGATTATCCCTACGCGTAACGCTTACGCTTTGGTGAAACAATGCATCGAGAGCATTCAACGACTGACCACGTACAAGCATTACGAAATTATTTTGATTGATAATGGGTCGGACGATCCCGAATCACTTGAGTATTTCGCGCGGCTTGATCAACAACACAATATCCGAGTGATGCGCGACGACGGGCCGTTCAATTACTCCGCGCTGAATAATGGTGCTGTTGGAATTGCTCGCGGTGATCTGATCGGGTTGATTAACAACGACATCGAAGTCATTACACCAGAATGGCTGAGTGAGATGGTGTCTATTGCGCTGCAACCAAATGTAGGTGCTGTGGGTGCGCGCCTTTGGTATCCGGATGACCGCTTGCAACACGGTGGTGTGGTGCTCGGAGTAGGCGGAGTAGCAGGCCATTCGCACAAGTATCTGCCAAAAGGTGACTATGGCTACTTCGGCAGAGCAGCGTTGATTCAAGAGTTCTCAGCGGTTACAGCTGCTTGCTTGATCATCAAAAAGTCAACGTTCGAGCAGGTCGGTGGTTTGGATGAAGAGAACCTTAAAATTGCCTTCAACGATGTCGACTTCTGCATGAGAGTACAGGAGGCAGGTTACATCAACGTGTGGACACCTTTTGCCGAACTGTATCACCACGAGTCGGCAACTCGTGGATTGGAAGATACGCCTGAGAAAAAAGAACGTTTTTCCAACGAAGTGCTTTATGTGCAGTCGCGCTGGCCAAACATTGAAGAAGACTATACCTATAATCCGAACCTAACTTTAGAGCATGAAGATTTCGGTTTGGCCTGGCCACCTAGAGTTAAGTTATAAGATGAATTCGACGAATGAGGTTGAGAACGGCTCAGAGGAAACACGTGGCGAAGGAATAGCGCTCCCTAAGGCTCATTTCTCCCCTACTCTGAAGGACTTATTTCGCCTGCTGCTCATTGCGCTTCCGGTGATCAGTCTTGTAATAAGTGCATGGTCGTGGCTAAGGTACGGCGTTGATATACCTGTTTATGATGATTGGCGTCAATACAATGCAAATGATATGGGCAGGCTTGATTTACGTTATTTGATGACGCCGCACAATGACACCTTATATACTGTTGGCTTACTGCTAGACTCGCTTGCTTTTCTTTTTCTAGATGGTAATACAGTTGCTTACCAATTTATCAGCATGGTTGCGCTTCTCGGCGGACTGCTGATATTGCAGTGGAAGCTTTTGAGCAGTTGCATCACGAATAAAAGCTATCTGGCAGTTGCGTTCTCATTTACATTGTTGATGTTACAGCCCGATACTTATTGGGGGTGGCAGAATCTTGCTTACCACCAAGCCGTGCCGCTGCTTTGTCTTTTAGGAATACTCTCACTTACATTGCGAGACAAACCTAACTCAAGACTTACCTGCGCTGCTGTAATCTTTCTCACCTTGGTGTCGGGGTTGACTTATATAAGCGGTGCGTTTTCCGCGTTGGCACTTTGTTTTATATTTGTCTTTGTTGGGCTGATGTACAAGTCACCGTACAGCAAAAATCTTGTGAGTACCGGGCTAGCGATTTCACTGCCCGCACTGGCCTCAACGATGGCCCAGTTATGGGTCATTGTAGGTGTTCAGCATGGTACGCACCGGGCGGATGCGCCGATGGCATACCCTTGGGAATCCGATTTTTGGTATTTCATGTTGGGAAAAATTGGCCGATCGTTGATGCTGCCGATGTCTCACCCGACGTTCTCTCTAGTGATCACAGCATTAGCTGTGATGATGATAGTTATACTAGTTGTTGTTGGTCTTTTTAAGCTCAGCGCTAATGCAAGCGATTCTACTAAAAAAGCCATCATTATATTTTTGGCCCTTTCTGGGGTGATTTTCGTATACCTGCTGCTTATCTCTGCGGGACGTACTAATCTACGCCCCGATAACGTAACTAGCGCACGTGATATTTTTATCTACGGCTTCTACAGGTTTCACTTTTTTTGGGTGACACTGCTTTGGCCGTGGCTGATATTGTTGTGCCTGAAAGCTCTACAAAACCGCAAGCCGTCGAAATCTGTGGCGATGCTTATAACACTGATGGCAGTTGCGCTATGGTCGGTCGCTATAATGGTTACAACTATTATGGGCAACGCTACTTTTTTTGAAACAACCATGAAACATCGCTCTGAAGGTGTTGCATGTGTCGTAGCAAGGATTCAAGAGCCGGGTGCAGTGACGTGCTCGAATATTGACCTTGGTGACATAGCTGAAGGTATCAAGAATGGACGAGCGGCGAATGCTTCTTTTGCCAGAATTCTTCCGGTTCTGCCTATCGCACTCGGCACTAATAATCCTGCTCCGCTTTATCGGTTATCAGAACACTTAGACGTCGTGAAGATCAATAATGCGACGCGTGAACAAGGCTCGGCAAATACATTGGATCTCAAGACGGATAACGATCCAGGGCTGATCCTGGCTCTTTCGCCTACATCCGACCTGGCGCATTGCGGAACGATTGATTTGGTGGCTGCCATGACGGTTGAAGAGGCGAGCATCGCGCAGTTGTTTTATATGACACCGGGGCACCTTGGCTACAGCGAAGATCGGTCGACTACAATTTCTGTATCTCCTTCCAAAGAGCCGCAGATCTTGAACCTTACTATTAGCAATGCTGAGGGCTTCGAATCTGAGCTCAGATTTGACCCAGTCACGGCTAATCAAAAAATAAGTATCAAAGATCTTGAAGTCCGTTGCCGTTCGTATTTTAAGAGTAAATAATTTAAAGCAAGGTATATAGTATGTCCTTTAGTCAAATACCACTTTTTTCTGCTGCGGTTGTAAATGCTCGGCTAGACTTTATCACTGCCATTAGTGGTGTACTGGATAGTCATTGGTACGTGCTTGGAAACGAAGTAAAGTTGTTTGAAGAAGAGTTCGCAAGCTATGTAGGTGTCAACCACTGCGTCAGCGTTGCTAACGGGTCTGATGCGCTGGAGCTTGCGCTTAAGGGGCTAGGTGTTGAGAGTGGTGACCAAGTAGTCGCTGTAGCCAATGCCGGTTTTTATGGCAGCACAGCTATCCACGCGGTGGGTGCAGAGCCACTTTACGTTGATGTCGATTCAGACACCCTCACGATCTGTCCCAAGGCGCTTGCGGCAGTCATTGAGAGCAAGCCGTCAGCTGTCATTGTGACTCACCTGTATGGTCAGCTTGCGAACATCGAAGAGATTGTTCGTATTGCCTCCGCTGCCGGTGTACCTGTATTAGAAGATTGCGCCCAATCACATGGTGCTCGCCGTAATGGTAAGCAGGCGGGCAGTTTCGGCACCATTGCATGTTTCAGCTTTTACCCTACCAAAAACCTAGGCGCATTAGGAGATGGTGGTGCGGTTGTCACCAATGACGACGAGCTCGCCAAGCGTATCCGTCAGTTGCGGCAGTATGGTTGGACACAAAAGTACCAAGTGTCGATTCCGGGTGGGCGTAATAGTCGACTGGATGAAATGCAGGCCGCGATTCTACGTGTCAAGCTTCCACACTTGGACGCATGGAACGAAGCTCGTCGCTCCATTGCCGAGCGTTACAGTGAGGCGTTCGCCACACTCGACATGCAATTGCCGTATTCCACTGACGAAGATTACGTCGCTCACCTTTACGTCGTACGTGTGAAAGCAAGAGCCGAGTTTGCCGCATCGCTCAAAGAGAAATCGGTCAGCACAGATATCCATTATCCAATTGCAGACCATAAACAGCCTGCATACGCAGTCGATCAACTGGGTTCCCTGGACGTCACGGAACGCGCTTGTGAGACTGTAATTTCGCTACCTTGCTTCCCCGGCCTGACAGACAAAGAAGTTGATCGCGTCATTGAGGCAGTCACTGCTTACTTTTCAAAGGAGCAATAATTTTGCTGACGTTGGTCATCCCCGTTTATCGCAACGAAAGCAATCTTCCGGATCTGCTGCAAGCCATTATCGGGTTGAATACACAACTTCAGAACGACCTAGAAGTTGTGTTCGTTGTTGACGGTAGTCCGGATCGCTGCTACGAAATACTTCGAGATAAACTGCCTTCGCAGCCTTTCCAGTCGAAACTCGTACTGCTGTCCAGAAACTTTGGATCGTTCATGGCAATCCGTACAGGGTTGGAAAACGGGAGTGGTGATCGATTTGCGGTGATGGCTGCGGACTTGCAAGAGCCCCCCGAATTGGTGCTCGAAATGAACCGTGTGCTACTGCGCCAGGACATTGATGTGGTTGTCGGTGTGCGAGAAGGGCGTCAGGATCCTTGGGCGAGCCGTACCGCATCGAGGATTTTTTGGGGGCTGTATCGCCGTTATGTCATCCCAGAGATACCGCCAGGCGGTGTCGATATGTTTGCCTGTAATAAGGCTTTCAGAGACACACTGCTGACTCTGGAGGAGCGGCACAGCTCTTTGATTGCACAGATTTTTTGGTTGGGCTACCGACGAGAAGTTGTTACGTATTCGCGTCAGGAGAGGATCCACGGAAAGTCCGCGTGGACTTTGCGTAAGAAAGTCAATTACTTGATGGATAGCGTGTTCTCGTTCACCGACTTGCCCATCCGGTTGCTGACCAGAGTAGGCGCGTTCGGATCTGTGCTGGCAGCTATATTTGGCGTTTTTACGTTGTTGGCAAAGCTGAATGGCATGATCGAAGTGCCCGGTTACGCGATGATTATGCTCACCCTGACTTTCCTGGGATGTTTGAATCTCTTGGGGTTGGGGATAGTGGGCTCATACGCATGGCGAACCTACGAAAATACGAAAAATCGGCCATTAGCTATACCAATGCGAGTAGAAGATTTTGGAGATCACAATGAGCAGCGCTAAGAACTATTTCGTCCACAGTCATGCGCTGTGTGAATCCGAAAATATTGGCAAAGACACCCGTATATGGGCTTTCGCGCACGTCTTGCCTGGTGCCAAGCTGGGCGGAGAATGCAACGTTTGCGACAACGTATTCATCGAAAATGATGTAATTATTGGTGACCGTGTCACGCTCAAATGTGGTGTTCAAGTATGGGATGGCATCACTATCGAAGATGACGTATTCATTGGGCCCAATGTGACGTTTACCAATGACCTTTTTCCACGTAGCAAGGTTTACCCGCAAGCGTTTGCACGCACTATTATTCGTAAGGGTGCATCGCTTGGTGCTAATTGCACTATTCTGCCTGGTCTGACAGTTGGCATTAATGCAATGGTCGGTGCCGGTGCGGTCGTGACACGCTCTATTCCACCGAATGCCATAGTTGTAGGGAACCCTGCGAAGATTATTGGGTACGTTGACGCAAAGCCTGTCAGCGCCAAGCAGGACGCTGCCGACAAGGCAGCGGCTTCGCCAAGCGTAGTCGAAACGTCCATTCGCGGTGTTACGTTGCATACGATGACTGAAGTCGCAGACATTCGCGGCAGTTTATCTGCCGGTGAATTTGAGCGCACCGTCCCGTTTAAATCAGAGCGTTACTTTCTGGTTTACGATGTGCCTACTGCGGAAACCCGTGGTGAACACGCTCATCGCATCTGTCACCAATTCTTGGTTGCTGTGAAAGGCTCGGTTCATGTGGTCGCGGATGATGGAAAAAACCGAGAGGAGTTTGTGTTGAATAAACCAAACAAGGGTATTTACTTGCCTCCGATGACGTGGGGTATTCAATATCGCTACTCCCACGACGCGGTGTTGATGGTATTTGCCTCGCACTACTATGATTCAGCCGATTATATTCGTAACTACGACGAGTTTAAATCCTTGGTTGCTAATTCGTGATAAGTCCTGTAGCTCAACGGGCTTTAGATAAAATCTTTAAAAAAGATTTTGCTAGATTCCTCGTGTCGGGTGGTTTCAATACCGCCCTGACATATGGAGTTTATTTGCTTCTTTTGAACGTGGTGCCTTACAAAATAAGTTATACGATAGCGTACATTAGCGGTATTTTACTTGCGTATATTCTAAATCGATTTTTTGTTTTCAAAAGTCATAACGGTATCAAATCTATTCTGTTGTTTCCGCTGATTTACTTGGCGCAATATGTTGTAAGTCTGTTGATTCTTTGGGTC
This sequence comes from Pseudomonas sp. LBUM920, assembly GCF_003852315.1. Lineage (NCBI taxonomy): Bacteria > Pseudomonadati > Pseudomonadota > Gammaproteobacteria > Pseudomonadales > Pseudomonadaceae > Pseudomonas > Pseudomonas edsoni (SeqCode). The sequence goes on along the minus strand of NZ_CP027762.1, from coordinate 4,808,760 downwards.
TGGGTAGAGCAACTCGGCTTTGATGATCGTCTCGCTCCATTAGTCGCTATAGCCATTACGGTGCCTATGACTTTTATACTGTCTAAATTGTTGTTTCTAAAGCGAGCTGATTAGTATTGATTGGTCCTGGTAGCGAACCAATTCGGGGCGCTACCCGTCGTGATGAGTCTCAACTACTCTCGCGGCCACTGCGCAGCGGAAGCACATAAAACTTGGTTGCCAAAATCGGCATTCGTCGGCAGGCGCAACTGCTCTCGTATATTCACGGCATATGAAGCCCGCAACGAATATTTCGGATACGACGAGCATCGCCGCGCAAACACTTTGCCGAGATCGAATCCCATCCCAAATCGCCCCACGACACTTTGAGCAAAGTGGTAGTTAGCTGCTGAGCAGATGTAGCCAGTTGGCACGCCATGCCTACGCCGGTTATTGGCTGTTGGATACTAGCTCCGTCTAGCGAAAGATTAAGGCGATGGATCCTACAAGAGGCTGGTGTTGAATGGCGAAGACACGCTTAGATGTGATGGCGAGAATGGTCGTGTGTATAAAATACAAGCTAGCGGTTATCGATTCTAAGCCATAGCCCGATCTATTGCTGTTAGGGCTGTGGTAATAGTAGGTAGTGGGATAGGTGTTTATAATCATGTGGGTCGATGTGTGAGCTGTGTTAACTGTTGAAGCGTGCGATAATAACTGTAAAGATCATGATGCCAGTTGCAAATCAAATTAAGGAAAAAGCACTAGAGTGATCCCGGTTTCCGAGTGCTTAGCAGTTGATGGGTACTAAGTAATTTGCTTTCAGTAATAAAAGCTACTGTCTAGGGCTATAATGAACAAGGGTGAGCAAAGGCACTTTTGTTTGAATGGTATGTCCGGCGCTTGCGCTTGAAGTTTCATTCCCTGTTTTGAATTGCTATATGCTGGCCAAACTTATGCGATTGATGGTTTTCCTGCATCCGCTGGATTGAGCGTCTCATTAAATGCAGATGAGTATGCACTCTCGCGGCGCAAGTGTTCACACGAATGGCGCACGCTTGTTATAATCAGCCAGTGGCAAAGTAGGCGTTGCGCAGTAGAAAGTATTCGCGTGCATGTTCGCATGCCATCAATGGCGGGTATCAGAAAGGAATTACCACTCACTTAATTTTAAGTTCTTTTGAGTGTCCCATACGCGACCGCCTTTAAGTGGAATCCTTTACCACGCATATCTTTTCATATCCTTAAGGGCGCATTGCCTTCGAAGCTTGCAGTGATCCCATGAGTTACTTAGCGCTCCCCACCCGCAACACCAACCACAACGCCCCCCCAATCAACACCCCGCCATACACATGCGCCATCGACAGCGGCTCATCCAGCAACAACGCGCCCCACAACACCCCAAACGGCGGAATCATGAAGGTCACGGTCATCGACTTCACCGGCCCGATGGAGGACAGCAGGCGGAAGTACAGAATGTAGGCAAACGCCGTGCACACAAGGCCCAGACCTAGCAGTGATGACCAAACCTGCCAGCCACCCCAGCTCGCAGGTGGATGGCTGATCGCGCTGTAGGCAAAAAACGGCAGCAAAAACAGGGTGGCGCCGAGCATGCTGCCCAGCGCGGCGAGTCGGCTGTCCAGGCCGCCGCGTTGGTCCAGCCAACGCCGTGCGAGGAACCCGGCGAAGCCGTAGCAGGTGGTGGCTAACAGGCAGGCCAGCGCCCCCATCAATAATTCCAGGTCAAACGCCACCGGCCCGGCGCGCGTCAGCACGGCCACGCCGAGCAGGCCCAGGCTGACGCCGGCGATTTTCGACGGCGTCAGGCGTTCACTGAAGAACAACCCGCCAATCAACACGCCCATCAGTGGCGTGGTGGCGTTGAAGATCGCCGAGTAGCCGGCCGGCAGCACCTGCGCGGCCACCGAGTACATGGTCGCGGGGATGCCGGAGTTGATCACGCCCAGCAGCAGCACGGTCTTGAACTTGCCCTGGAAGTCCCAGTTGACGCGCATCGCTGTGAGTATCATCAGCAAGCCGGCGGCGGCAATCGACACGCGAAAAAATGCGGTCGGCACGGTGCCGATTTCCGGCGCGATGATGCGCATGAACAGGAAACTCGCGCCCCAGATGGCAGCCAGTCCCAGCAAATACAGGGTGTCGACAGGTCTCACGGAACACTCCTACCTCAATAAGGCGGCGAGTGTTGCCTAGAGGCCTGGCCGATACAATGGCTAATTACAGGACAAACCGCGTCACCATGCCGTTGAGGTCCACGGCCAGGCGCGACAGTTCCTGGCTGGCGGCTGAGGTCTGGGTGGCGCCGGCGGCGGTTTGGGTGGACAGGTCGCGAATGTTCACCAGGCTGCGGTCGACGTCACGGGCCACCAGTGCCTGCTGCTCAGCGGCGCTGGCAATCACCAGGTTGCGCTCGCTGATCTGCGAGATGGCCGCGGTGATTTTTTCCAGCGCGCTGCCGGCGCTGTTGGCGCGTTGCAGGGTCTGGCCGGCGTGTTCGGCGCTGCTGTTGAGGGCGTCGACGGTGTCCTGGGTACCTTGCTGGATACCGGTGATCATCTGTTCGATTTCCTCGGTTGAATCCTGGGTGCGTTGCGCCAGCGAGCGCACCTCATCGGCCACTACCGCAAAGCCTCGGCCGGCTTCGCCTGCGCGCGCTGCCTCGATGGCGGCATTGAGCGCCAGCAGGTTGGTTTGCCCGGCGATGCCGCGGATCACTTCGAGCACTTTGCTGATGTCTTGAGCTTGCACGGCCAGGCCTTCGGCTTTGTTCGAAGCGCCAAGCACTTCGTCCACCAGGTTCTGGATCGAGCTGATGGTTTCGCTGATCTGGTAGTGGCCGTGCTTGCTGTCTTCATCGGAGGCCTTGGACGCTTCGGCGCTGGACACCGCGTTGCCCGCCACTTCGTCCACGGCCGCGCTCATCTCGTTGACGGCGGTCGCAGCCTGTTCAATTTCATCGTTTTGCGCCTGCAGGCCACGGGTGCTCTGTTCCATCACCGAGCTCATTTCCTCGGCGGCGGAGGCCAGTTGCTGCGCCGATTCGCTGATGCCATGGATCGTGGTTCGCAACTGGTCCTGCATGGTGGCCAGGGCCGTCAGCAATTGCGCCGGTTCGTCGGTGCCTTTCACCACCACAGGCTGGCTCAAATCGCCGCCGGCGATGGTGCGTGCCACGCCCAGGGCCTGGCCGAGGGGGGCGGTGATACTGCGGGTCAGCAGCCAGGCGAGCAATAAGGTGGCGATCAACGCGCACACGATGATCAGGCCGACCACCCACTGCGCGCTGGCATACATCTGCGCGGCAGCATTGGCCGCGTCTTCGACGCCTTTCTGATTGAAGGTGATCATGTCCTCCAGGCTCTTGTTGAGGACCGTACCTTGGGGTGCCAGGCGGCTGGTCAGCAGGTCGATGGCATCTTGCTGTTGATCCTTGTCCACCAGGGCCACCATCTGCCCGACGATGCTGAGATAGGTCGCCACATCGGCTTTGAGTTTTTTCAGCAGAGCGGCTTCTTCGTCGCCGCTGGTCAGGGTTTCGTGATGGGTCAGCAGCGTTTGCAGCTCAGTGCTCTGGCGGGTGATCAGGCTTTTGCTGTTGTCGCGAATCCGCGATTCGTCGGTGGTCGCCAGGCGCAAGGCCTCCAAGCGGATACTGGCCACATAGGCCGCGCTGTCGTGGATATTCTCGATGCTCGGCATCCATGACTCTTCGATGACCAGCGCGCTTTCTCGCAGCTTCGCCATCTGGCCCAGGCCAAACAGGCCGACAATCACCAGCAAACCGGCCAACAGCGCAAAACTCAGACTGGCGCGCAATCCGATCCTCATGTTCCTCAATGACATCTCAATGCTCCTTAGGCGATTAGAACCTGTTCCCGGATCGGTCTTCAGACCTTGTTAGGCTGGGAGAGGGCGCGCTATATATCAAAGTGCCACTAAGGAGGTAATCAGGGTTTCCCTTACGGTGTATCAATTCGGTTACATAAGGTGTGAAGCGCAAGCGCGCTGCTGTCTACCCTGGCAGGCGGCAAGCCGCGGCATTGCAGGCCTGTAGCCAAAGGTGCTGGCGCCTTTGGCTGCGTTTACTGACCATACGGTCGAATTATGAAATTTGAAAAAATCCTACAATGTGTCGACAGTTGTACAGCGTGACCCAAAAAATCATCCTTCTCGTGCCCCCGTTCACTGGCTAAGCTCAGGGCTTCCAGACGCCCGTTCGAGGTTTCCCGTATGCCGCAGTCCGCGCTTGCCATCGCCCGCATGATCCTCGATGGCTTCGACGATTACCGTGAGCACTTCCGCCAGATCACTGACGGCGCCCGTGAACGTTTCGAGAAGGCCCAGTGGCAGCAAGGGCAGGCGGCTTCGGCGGCGCGGATCAACTTGTACGAAGAGAAAGTTGCTGAAGTAACGGCGCGCCTGCGTGCCCAGTTCGACGAGGCCACGCTGCTGGAAGTGGACGCGTGGCCGCTGGTGAAGCGTGCCTACATCGGCCTGATCGACCTGCGCTTTGACGATGAATTGTCCGAGACCTGGTACAACTCGATCTTCTGCAGCCTGTTCAGTCACGACCTGATCAGCGATGCCTGCATGTTCATCCACACCACGCGGCCGAGCCTGCGCCGTGCGCGTGCGGCGCAAACCCGCGTTTATCAGCCGGCGGGCGACCTGACGGCGATGCTGGCGCAGGTCTTCGCCGATTACGCGTTCAGCGAACCCTACGCAGACCTTGCGACCGACCTGCGCCGGCTCGAAGCGCAATTGCGCGAAAACCTGCCGGACTGGGTGTGCAAAGATCCGGACCTCAATGTTGAGCTGTTTTCCTCGGTGCTCTACCGCAATAAAGGCGCCTACCTCGTAGGACGCATCTACACCCGTGACGAACAATGGCCGTTGGTGATTCCGCTGCTGCACCGCGAAGGGCGCGGCATTCAGATCGACGCGCTGATCACGGACGAAGCCGACGTGTCGATCATCTTCTCGTTCACGCGCTCGTATTTCATGGTCGACGTACCGGTGCCAGCGGAATTCATCGGGTTTCTCAAACGCATTCTGCCCGGCAAGCACATCGCCGAGCTGTACACCTCAATCGGTTTCTACAAACACGGCAAGTCGGAGTTCTACCGCGCGCTGATCAACCACCTGGCCACCACCGATGACCGCTTTATCATGGCGCCCGGCGTGCGCGGCATGGTCATGAGCGTGTTCACACTGCCGGGCTTCAACACGGTGTTCAAGATCATCAAGGACCGCTTTTCACCGTCGAAAAACGTCAATCGCGCCACCGTCATCGAGAAGTACCGTCTGGTAAAAAGCGTCGACCGCGTGGGGCGCATGGCCGACACCCAGGAGTTCGCGGATTTCCGTTTCCCCTTGAGCAAGTTCGAGCCTGAATGCCTGGCCGAGCTGTTGGAGGTCGCTGCGGGCACCGTGGAAGTCGAAGGCGACACCGTGTTGATCCGCCACTGCTGGACCGAGCGGCGCATGACCCCACTCAACCTCTACCTCGACAACGCCAACGACGCCCAAGTGCGCGAAGCGCTGGAAGACTACGGCCTGGCCATCAAGCAACTGGCGGCGGCGAACATCTTTCCCGGCGACATGCTGCTGAAAAACTTCGGCGTCACCCGCCACGGTCGCGTGGTGTTCTATGACTACGACGAAATCTGCTTTCTCACCGAAGCCAACTTTCGCCACATCCCGGCACCGCGCACGCCCGAGGACGAAATGGCCTCGGAGCCCTGGTACTCCATTGGTCCGCTGGATGTGTTCCCCGAAGAATTCCCGCCGTTCCTGTTTGCCGACGCCGGCCAGCGCAAGCTGTTCGACGAGCTGCACGGCGAGCTGTACAACGCCGACTACTGGAAAGGTCTTCAGGAAGCGATTCGCGCCGGCAAGGTCATCGATGTGTTCCCGTACCGTAGAAAAGAGCAGCTGTAAGCCTCAAGCGGCAAGCCACGGGTAAGCGGTTTTGCGTCTACTTGCCGCTTGAAGCTTGACGCTGATAGCGGCTTTTCTGCCACACTTGCCGGCCGTGCATAAATGACGACCTTCAAAGTACCTGATGACTGACCAAGCGCCCGCTATCGACCAACTGCTCAAAAACCTCGATCACGCCATGCTCGCCGACCGCCACCGCTTGCGGCGCCAGTTGCTCGAGCTGCGCAAGAAGCCCGACGAGGACAAGCTGGCGCAGTGGGTCACGCGCATGCAGGCGTCCTGCGCACAGGTCACGGCGCGGCGTGCCAGCCTGCCGGTGATTCGCTACGACGACAGCCTGCCGATTGCCGCCAAGCGCGACGAGATCAAAGAGGCGCTGCAAAAGCATCAGGTGTTGATCATCGCCGGTGAAACCGGCTCGGGTAAAACCACCCAACTGCCGAAAATCTGCCTGGAGATCGGCCGTGGCCAGTACGGCCTGATCGGCCACACCCAACCGCGCCGAATCGCCGCGCGCAGCGTCGCCAGCCGCGTCGCCGAAGAACTGGCCACGCCGTTGGGCGCGCTGGTCGGCTATCAGGTGCGTTTCGAAGACCAGAGTGACTCCAACACCCTGATCAAGTTGATGACCGACGGCATCCTGCTGGCGGAAACCCAGAACGACCGCTACCTGGAACGCTACGACACGATCATCGTCGACGAAGCCCACGAACGCAGCCTGAACATCGACTTCCTGCTCGGCTACCTGAAAACCCTGTTGCCGCGTCGCCCCGACCTGAAAGTCATCATCACCTCGGCGACCATCGACCTGGAGCGTTTTTCCAAGCACTTCGACGATGCACCGATTGTCGAGGTCTCGGGCCGTACCTTCCCGGTGGACACCTGGTATCGCCCGCTGACCCTGGAGCAGGACGAGGAGGGCAACCGCGTCGAGGACGACTTGACCGTCGACCAGGCGATCCTCGCTACCCTGGATGAAATCGCCGCCCATGAACGCAGCGAGCGGCGCAGCCCTGGCGATGTGCTGGTGTTCTTGCCGGGCGAGCGCGAGATTCGTGACGCCGCCGAGATGCTGCGCAAGGCCCAGCTCAAGCACACCGAAATTCTGCCGCTGTATGCGCGCCTGTCACCGGCTGAACAACAGCGCATTTTCCAATCCCACCCGGGCCGCCGTGTGGTGCTGGCGACCAACGTCGCGGAAACCTCGTTGACCGTGCCTGGCATTCGGTATGTGATCGACAGCGGCACCGCGCGCATCAGCCGTTACAGCTACCGCGCCAAGGTGCAACGCCTGCCGATCGAGGCAATTTCCCAGGCCAGCGCCAACCAGCGTAAAGGCCGTTGCGGTCGGGTCGAGCCCGGTATTTGCATCCGCTTGTACAGCGAAGAGGATTTTATCGGCCGCCCGGAATTCACCGACCCGGAAATCCTGCGCACCAACCTTGCCGCCGTAATCCTGCAGATGCTGCACCTGCGCCTCGGCGAAATCACCGATTTCCCGTTTATCGAGCCGCCGGACGGCAAGGCCATCAGCGACGGTTTCAACCTGCTGCAAGAGCTCTCGGCGGTCGACCGCAACAGCCAGCTCACGCCGCTGGGCCGCCAACTGGCGCGCCTGCCAGTGGACCCGCGCATGGGCCGCATGCTGCTCGAAGCCGCCAAGCTCGGCAGTTTGCAGGAAGTGCTGATCGTCGCCAGTGCCATGTCGATCCAGGACCCGCGTGAACGCCCGCCAGAGCGTCAGCAAGCGGCCGACCAAGCCCACGCACAGTGGAAGGATGCCGATTCTGACTTTGCCGGGTTGGTAAACCTGTGGCGCGGTTTTGAGGAGCAGCGCCAGGCGCTGACCGCCAGCCCGTTGCGCAACTGGTGCCGCAAGAACTTCTTGAATTACCTGCGCCTGCGCGAGTGGCGCGATTCCCATCGCCAGCTCAGCCTGATCTGTCGCGACATGCAGTTGACCGTCAATAAAGAGCCGGCGGACTTTGCCAAGCTGCACAAGGCTGTGTTGTCTGGCCTGTTGAGCCAGATCGGCCAGAAGACCGAAGACGGCGATTACCTCGGCGCGCGTCAGCGGCGCTTCTGGATTCACCCGTCCTCGGGCATCGGAAAGAAGCGCCCGCAATGGCTGATGACCGCCGAACTGGTAGAAACCACCAAGCTGTACGCGCGCATGGTGGCAAAGATCGATGCCGACTGGATCGAGCCGCTGGCCGGGCACCTGATCAAGAAAAACCACTTCGAGCCGCATTGGGAGAAGAAGCGCGGCCAAGTGGTGGCGTTTGAGCAAATCACGCTGTTCGGGCTGATTGTGGTTGGGCGCCGGCCGGTGCATTACGGGCCGATTGACCCGGTGGTGTCGCGCGAGCTGTTTATCCGCGAAGGCCTGGTGCGCGGCGAGATTCAGTCGCGGGCCAAGTGCCTGGCGGCCAACCAGCAACTGCTGGAGCAGCTCGACGAACTGGAGGCCAAGGCGCGCCGTCGCGACATCCTGGCGGACGAAGAAACCCTGTACGCCTTCTACGATGCGCGCTTGCCGGCGGAGATCCACCAGACCGCGACGTTCGACAGCTGGTACAAGGTCAACAGCCAGAAAGACCCCCAACTGCTGATCATGCGCGAAGAAGACGTGCTGGCCCGCGAGGCCAGTGAAGTCACGGCCCTGCATTATCCGGACACCTTGCACCTGGGCGATCTGGAGTTGGCGCTGAGTTATCACTTCGAACCCAACCACCCCCGCGACGGTGTGACCCTGCGCGTACCGGCGCCACTGCTGCCGGCATTGCCGCCGGAGCGCCTGGAATGGCTGGTGCCGGGGGTGATCGAAGCCAAGTGCATTGCCCTGGTGCGCAACCTGCCCAAGGCGCTGCGCAAAAACTTTGTACCGGTGCCGGATTTCGTCAAGGCGGCGCTGCAACGCATCGAATTTGGCCAGGGCTCGCTGCCCCAGGCGCTGGGGCGCGAACTGCTGCGCATGACCGGCGCACGGGTCAGCGATGAAGCCTGGGCCGAGGCGGCGCAGCAGGTGGAAAACCACCTGAAGATGAACCTGGAAGTGGTCGACGGCCAAGGCAAGTTCCTCGGCGAAGGGCGCGACCTGGCCGAGCTGACCGCGCGTTTTGCCGAGGCCAGCCAGGCCGCGTTGGCCGTGCCGCAAACCGCCAAAAGCCAGCAACCGGTGCAAGCCAAGGTGTTTGCGGCGGTGGCCGAGAAGACCCAGCAAAAGATCGCGGGGCTGTCGATGACGGTCTACCCGGCGTTGGTCGAAGAAAATGGCACGGTCAAGGAAGGGCGGTTCTCGACGGCCGCCGAGGCAGAGTTCCAGCATCGTCGCGCGTTGCAGCGCCTGCTGCTGCAGCAATTGGCCGAGCCGGCGAAATTCCTGCGCGGCAAATTGCCCGGCCTGACCGAATTGGGCCTGATGTACCGCGAACTGGGGCGCGTCGATGCACTGGTGGAAGACATTCTGTTGGCCAGCCTCGACACCTGCGTACTGGAAGGCGAAGCCAGCTTGCCGCGTGACGGTGCAGGTTTGGCGGCCCTGGCTGAACGCAAGCGCGGCAGCTGGACCGAGCACGCCGAGCGCCTGGCCCGCCTGACGCTGGAAGTGCTGAAGCTGTGGCATGGATTGCAAAAGCGCTTCAAGGGCAAGATCGACCTGGCCCAGGCGGTGGCCTTGAATGACATCAAGCAGCAGCTGAGCCATCTGGTGTACCCAGGTTTTGTGCGGGAAACCCCGGCGCAGTGGTTCAAGGAACTGCCACGTTTCCTTAAGGCCATTGAGCTGCGCCTGGAGAAACTGCCCAGCCAGGTGCAAAAGGACCGAGTGTGGAGCACTGAGCTGAGCGGCCTGTGGGCGCACTACCAGAACCGCCTGAACAAACACGCCCAGGAAGGCAAGCGCGACCCTCAGCTGGAGCTGTATCGCTGGTGGTTGGAGGAATATCGCGTGTCGTTGTTTGCCCAGCAGTTGGGCACCAAAGTGCCGATTTCCGATAAGCGTTTGAGCAAGCAATGGAGCCAGGTGGAGGCCTGAAGCCCTCTCGGTTAGCGAGGTTGTGGGAGCTGGCTTGCCTGCGATGGCATCCCAGTGATTTGACTGATACACCGCGGTGTCTGCATCGCAGGCAGGCCAGCTCCCACGGTCAGCATGGGGTTTATCCGGAAATGGCGCCAAATCCCCGAGGTTGTGGCAAACTTCGCGGTCATAAATGCCGGGATCGTCGTGATGGGCTGGTGTGCAGCCGCGGCGCAATGGAATAAAGCGTTGCCAGTTTGATGCCCGCTGGACGGAATCGAACGACTTAAAGTTTGGTACGACGGTACCAATATCTTCTGCCTGACAGATTTAGAGGAACGACCGTGCATAACGTCGTCATCAGCGGCACTGGCCTGTACACCCCGGCCAACAGCATCTCCAACGAAGAGCTGGTGCAGTCTTTCAATGCCTATGTTCAGCAGTTCAACACTGACAACGCCGCCGCCATCGAGCGCGGCGAGGTCCAGGCACTGACTGAGTCCAGCGCAGCCTTTATCGAGAAAGCATCGGGCATCAAGAGCCGTTTTGTCATGGACAAGGACGGTATTCTCGACCCGCAGCGCATGGCCCCGCGTTTGCCCGAGCGCAGCAATGACGAGTGGTCGGTGCTGTGCCAGATGGCCGTTGGCGCGGCCGAACAGGCCCTGCAGCGCGCGGGCAAGACTGCCGCCGACATCGACGGCGTGATCGTGGCCTGCTCCAACCTGCAGCGCGCCTACCCGGCCATCGCCATCGAAGTCCAGGAAGCGCTGGGTATCGAGGGTTTCGGTTTCGACATGAACGTGGCGTGCTCGTCGGCGACCTTTGGTATCCAGAACGCCGCCAACAGCATCCAGGTGGGCCAGGCGCGGGCGATCCTGATGGTCAACCCGGAAGTCTGCACCGGCCACCTGAATTTCCGTGACCGTGACAGCCACTTCATCTTCGGGGATGCGGCCACGGCCGTGATTCTCGAGCGCGCCGACCTGGCGACTTCCGAGCACCAGTTCGATGTGGTGAGCACCAAACTGCTGACCAAGTTTTCCAACAACATCCGCAACAACTTCGGCTTCCTCAACCGCACGGCGGAAGAAGGCATCGGCGCGCCGGACAAGCTGTTCGTACAGGAAGGTCGCAAGGTCTTCCGTGATGTCTGCCCAATGGTGGCGGAACTGATCGGCGTGCATCTGGACGAAAACCAGCTGAATGTGGCCGATGTGAAGCGTTTCTGGCTGCACCAGGCCAACCTGAGCATGAACCACCTGATCGTGAAAAAACTGCTGGGCCGCGAAGCCTCGGTGGAAGAAGCGCCGGTGATTCTCGACACCTACGCCAACACCAGTTCGGCAGGTTCGGTGATCGCGTTTCACACCTACCAGGACGACTTGCCAAAAGGAGCCGTGGCGGTGCTCAGTTCGTTCGGTGCAGGTTACTCGATCGGCAGCGTGATCCTGCGCAAACGCTAATCTTTGGATTTGGCCAGATTTAATGTGGGAGCTGGCTTGCCTGCGATGACGATAGTGGAGCCACCGCCGCTATCGCAGGCAAGCCAGCTCCCACCGGTATCGGATTTCCACAGCAGGATTGAGGTAAACGATGGCAGCAGCCGACGACGCGCACCTGCTGGAACGGCTGCTCAAGGGCGAGCAGCGGGCCTACAAGGAATTGGTCACCACCTACCAGAGCGCCATGCGGGCAGTGGCCTATGCCATTGTTGGCCAGCGCCACGCCGACGAAGTGGTGCAGGACGCGTGGTTGTCGGTGGTGCGCAACCTGGCCAGGTTCGAAGGGCGTTCCAGCCTCAAGACCTGGCTGCTGACCATCACCGCCAACTCCGCCAAGGGCCGCTATAAACAAAATCGCCGGGAAGTGTTGCTCGACGATTTGTCCTCACCTCACGGCACCATCGGTGACGATCGCTTCGTCCCCGACGATGGCCACTGGGCCGTGGCCCCGTACGCCTGGCACCAGGACACCCCGGAAGCGTTGCTGACCGAGGATGAGTTGCGCAAGTGCCTGGAGCATACGTTGCTGAGTTTGTCGGAGCTGCAAAGCAGCGTGCTGGTGCTGCGTGAGCGCCAAGGCCTGGAGTTGGAAGAGATTTGTAATCTTCTGACGCTCTCGCTCTCCAATGTCCGTGTGCTGTTGCATCGGGCACGGCTTAAAGTCTTCGCCACGGTGGAGCATTTTGAGGAAACGGGCGAATGTTGACCTGCAAAGAACAAGTGGCACGTTCCAGTGACTACCTCGATGGGCAATTGACCTTTCGCGAACGTTTGCTGGTGCGTCATCACTTGATGTTTTGCCCTAACTGCCGGCGATTTATCCGTCAGATGCGCCTGATGCAGGCGACTTTGAAAATCATGCCGGAAGAACCGGTAAAGGACGTGGATGCATTGGCTGACCGGCTGGTAGCCGAGCGGCTGAAAGATCAGTAAAAGCGCGAACAATGCAGACTCGCGTGGGTGGGGCGAACGGATGATGAGGGGCGACCCACCCACGCAAGGCTGTTGAAACGACCTCGGGCCGTCCTGGCCCAAGGTTTATTGCACACCCATTAGAACTTGGCTTCAGCATCCAACTGCAGGGTGTTGGTGTTGGCATCACGCTGCGTGCGGCTGGCGTAGTCCGCCTTGGTCAGGAAGTACGTGGCGCCGAGGGCGAAGTTCTTGTCGATGTCGTAGCTGACCTTCATCTTGTGGCCGCGTGAGCCGGTGGTGCCGTTGGCGAAGTCCGAGTCGGTGAAGGCACCCACCACGGCGTTACGCTGGATATCGCGGTAGTTGTAGTCCAGGTTCAAGCCGAACACTTTGGACTTGGCACCGATCAACCAGGCAGTGTCCTGATCGGTCACCGCGTCGTTGTTTTTCACGTACTGGCCATAGAACGCCAACGGCACTGCCAGGCCGCCGATGTCGGCCTGGGCGAAGCCTTCGTACAGGCGGAACTGGTTGTCGGCCGAGTTGCCGTTGACCGCCAATGCGCAAGGCGTGGTGGTGGTCGTGCAACGGCTGTCCTTGTCGTTCTGGTAGGCGTAGACGCTGCCGCCCAGGGTCATTTTCAAGTTGTCAGTCAGCGAGAACCGCGTGCCCAACTGGCCGGACGTCAGGCGCAGGTCGTGACGAAATTGCACGCCGTCGCCGTCGACGTTGTCCTTGAGGTTGTAGTTGCCGATGCTGCCGAACAACTCGGCGCTGCTGCCCAGTGGGTATTTGTAGGTCAGGGCCAGGCCTTCCGGGTTGATGTCGCTGTCCCAGATCACGTCGCCCATGTTGACCCACGGCTGCAACATCTTGCCGCCGATCACGTGCAGGTTTTTGATCTGGTCCGGGTGGTAGTCGATGTAGCCCAGGTCCAGCCAGATCGACTTCTTGTCGAAGTAGTTGTCCTGGTCCTGGTTGGTGGAGCGCGCGTCGTCGCTGCTGCCGGTGGCAATGCGAATGCCGGTGTCGACCTGCGAGTTGACCTCGGTGTAGGCGCCCAGGCGGGCACGGATGCGCTGACGGTCCTTGTCACGCCCGCCGTTGTTGGATTCGCCCTGGATCTTCACGGTTTCCTGACGGAAGCGCACGTCACCCTTGAGCTGAGTGCGCGCGGCCCAGGCCAGTTTCTGGTCGAACACACTCAGGTCGTTGGTTTTTTTCGCGGTGGCCGCGATCTGCTCGTTGGTCTCTTGTTGAGCTTGCTGTGCGATCTGCTTTTCTTTCTGGTCCTTGGCTAATTCCGCCTGCAGTTCGGTGTACTGCGCAGCGGTGATCTGGCCGTTGGCCTTGAGCATGTCGAGCAATTTAGCGTCGACTGCAGCGCTGGCCGGAACGCTCAGGGCCAGCAACAGGCCGCCACACAGGGCCGCCGCAGTTTTAGTGGAAGCAAGACGCATATCAATCTCCGAAAGTGAGGAGGGATGGCAAACCATCCAGGACACAACCGACCGATGACGGACGGAAAATAGCCGCCTGCTAGAACCAGGCGCTCTAAAAACAGGCGTCAGTATCACGATCACTTATGACGGAACAGTGGCTAAGTGATGTCATGTAGATGACAAAATATTTAAGAAGGAACTATTTGAGTTGGCCTTTGTCGTGCCATTTGGGCGTGTGCGAAAGCCACCGATAAGCGATACTCGCCAGGCTTTCACGCCCTGAAGTAGTGAGGATGCCGATGCCGTTGCAACGCCTGGACGCCCTGTCCGAAATCGCCCCGCAGGTATGGGATGCCCTCGTGCCGCAGGCCCAACCTTTTGTACGGCATGCATTCCTGAGCGCGCTGGAAGACAGCGCCAGCCTGGGCCCGCAATCGGGCTGGCAACCTGAGCATTTGCTGCACTGGGAAGGCGATCGCCTGGTGGCGGCAATGCCCAGCTACCGCAAATGGCATTCCTACGGCGAATACGTGTTTGATCACGGTTGGGCCGATGCGTGTGAGCGGGCAGGCATTGATTACTACCCAAAGTTGCTGACGGCAGTGCCGTTCAGCCCGGTCAGCGGGCCGCGCTTGCTGGCCAGGAGCGCCGAAGACGCTTTCGAGCTGCTGAACAGCCTGCCGGGCTACCTGGTAATCGAAGGGCTCTCCAGCGCCCACATCAACTTCACTGACCCTTTGGCCGACCAAGCCTTGGCGCAGCATCCAGGTTGGTTGCAGCGTTTGGGCTGTCAGTTTCATTGGCAAAATCGCGGCTATCGCGACTTCCAGGATTTCCTCGACGCCTTGAGCTCACGCAAGCGCAAACAAATGCGCAAAGAGCGCGAGCAAGTGGCGGGGCAGGGCATCGAGTTCGAATGGCTGCAAGGCCATGAGTTGAGCGAAGCGCAATGGGATTTTGTCTACGCCTGCTACGCCAACACCTACGCCGTGCGCCGCCAGTCGCCGTACCTGACGCGGGCGTTTTTCAGCCTGCTGGCCGAGCGCATGCCCGAAGCGATTCGCGTGGTGCTGGCTAAACAGGGCACACGCCCGGTTGCCATGGCCTTCAGCCTGATCGGTGGCGACAGCTTCTACGGGCGTTATTGGGGCTGCCTGGCGGAATTCGACCGCCTGCATTTCGAAACCTGCTTCTACCAAGGCATGGATTACGCCATTGCTCACGGTTTGCAGCGCTTCGACGCCGGCGCCCAAGGCGAGCACAAATTGATTCGCGGGTTTGAACCGGTGATCACCCGGTCGTGGCACTACCTGCGCCACCCAGGTCTGAAAAACGCCGTGGAAGATTTCCTCGAGCGCGAGCGCGTAGGGATTCTGGCGTATGCCGAAGAGGCGAGGACAGCCCTGCCTTATCGGCAGGGCTGAACCCTTGACCTCAGGCTGGGTCCTCCTCGCCCAGCCATCGATAGGTCGCGCCGCCGATCACCGCACCGAAAATGGGCGCCAGCCAGAACATCCACAACTGCTGGAGCGCCCACCCGCCGACGATCAGTGCCGGGCCGGTACTGCGGGCCGGGTTGACCGAGGTGTTGGTCACGGGGATCGAGATCAAGTGGATCAGGGTCAAGGCCAGGCCAATGGCGATAGGCGCGAGGCCCGCTGGGGCACGACGGTCAGTGGCGCCAAGGATGATCAGCACGAACATCGCCGTCATCACCAGCTCACAGACAAACCCCGTTGCCATTGAGTAACTGCCCGGCGAATGCTCGCCGTAGCCATTGGAAGCCAGGCCCGATGCCAGATCGAACCCGGGTTTGCCGCTGGCAATGAAGTACAGCAGCGCAGCGGCGACCGTGCCGCCGATAACCTGCGAGATGATATAAGCCGGTAACTCCCTGGCCGGGAACCTCCCGCCCACTACCAAGCCTACTGATACGGCCGGGTTGAGATGGCAGCCGCTGATGTGCCCGATGGCAAACGCCATGGTCAACACCGTGAGCCCGAACGCCAGGGCTACGCCTAACAGCCCTATCCCGACGGCGGGAAACGCTGCGGCCAACACCGCACTCCCGCAACCGCCCAACACCAGCCAAAACGTACCCAATCCCTCTGTGATTGAACGTTTGAACAAAGACATGCAACACGTCCTTGATAGATCGCTCTACCCAATCAGTAAATCAATGATGCTCCCTGCAGATTTACTTCAGCGCCCGTCTGGGCACTGCTTTGATTGAAGCAGGCTTTTGTGGCAAATCCAGGCCATAAAAAAGCGCCAGAACCCTTTGGGTGCTGGCGTGATAGGCCAATGCTGCGATGCAATGCGATCAACTGTGGGAGCGGGCTTGCTCGCGAAGGCGCAGTGTCAGTCACCGTATGGGCCGACGGTTACACCGCTTTCGCGACCAAGCCCGCTCCCACAGACTGGAGGGTGTTTTCCCCGGAAGCGGTCAGTCGATGCCGACGAAGCCTCCGGTTTGATGCTGCCACAACCTGGCATACAGCCCGCCGTGGGCCAGCAATTCAGCATGGCTGCCGGTCTCGGCGATTTGCCCTTTCTCCAGCACCACCAACCGGTCCATCCGCGCAATGGTCGACAACCGGTGCGCAATCGCTATCACCGTCTTGCCTTGCATCAAGGTTTCCAGGCTCTCCTGGATCGCCGCTTCCACTTCCGAGTCCAGCGCCGAGGTGGCTTCGTCCATGATCAGAATCGGCGCGTCCTTGAGCAGCACCCGCGCAATGGCAATGCGCTGGCGCTGCCCACCGGAGAGTTTGACCCCGCGCTCACCCACATGGGCGTCCAGCCCGGTACGCCCTTCGGCGTCCGACAGCAGCGGAATGAATTCATCGGCGCGGGCCTTGTGGATGGCGGCCGTCAGTTCTTCATCGGTCGCATCCGGCTTGCCGTACAGCAAGTTGTCACGGATCGAGCGGTGCAGCAGCGAAGTGTCCTGGGTGATCATGCCGATCTGTGCGCGCAGGCTTTCCTGGGCGACCTCGGCGATGTTCTGCCCGTCGATCAGGATGCGCCCGCCTTGCAGGTCGTACAGGCGCAGCAGCAGGTTGACCAGAGTCGACTTGCCTGCACCGGACGGGCCGATCAGGCCGATCTTTTCCCCGGCCTTGATCGTCAGGTTCAAGCCGCCAATGATCCCGCTCTTTTTGCCGTAGTGAAAATCCACCTGCTCAAAGCGTACTTCGCCATGGGGCACGTTCAGGCGCGGGGCATTCTCGCGGTCGGTGACCGCCAGCGGTGCTGCGATGGTTTTCAGCCCGTCCTGCACCATGCCGATGTTTTCGAAAATGCCGTTGACCACCCACATGATCCAGCCGGACATGTTGACGATACGAATCACCAGGCCGGTGGCCAGGGCAATCGCACCCACGGAAATCAGCGACTGGGTCCACAGCCACAGGGCCAGGCCGGTGGTGGTGACGATCAGCAGGCCATTCAAGACGGCAATCGTCACGTCCATGCTGGTCAGCACGCGGGCGGCCAGCTGGGTTTTTTCGGTCTGCTCGATGATCGCTTCCTTGGCGTATTCCTGCTCATTCTGCGTATGGGCGAACAGCTTCAAGGTGGTGATGTTGGTGTAGCCGTCGACGATGCGGCCCATCAGTTTGGAGCGCGCTTCAGAGGAGATCACCGAGCGCTCTTTCACGCGCGGCACGAAGTAACGCAAGGCCAGGCTGTAGCAGATGATCCAGGTGATCAGCGGGATCATCAGCCGCCAGTCGGCCTCGGCAAACAGCACCAGGGCGCTGATCGCATAGATCGACACGTGCCAGATGGCCTCAGCCGTCGCCACCGCCGAGTCACGCAAGGAGTTGCCGGTTTGCATGATGCGCTGGGCGATACGCCCGGCGAAATCGTTTTGAAAGAAATTCAGGCTCTGCTTGAGCACGTAGCTGTGGTTTTGCCAGCGAATCAGGCTGGTCATGCCGGGGTTGATGGTCTGGTGCACCAGCAAGTCATGCAAGCCGTTGAAGATCGGGCGCAACAGCAGGGCGACCACGGCCATCCAGATCAGCTCGGCGCTGTGAATCTGGAAGAAGTTGGCGGGCGGTGTGCCTTGGGCCAGATCGATAATGCGGCTCAGGTAGCTGAACAACGCCACTTCGATCAACGCACCGATCAGGCCTACCACCAGCAAGGCGGCAAAGCTTGGCCACACCTGGCGCAGGTAATAGAGGTAGAAGGGCAGGACTTTGTCGGGCGGGGCGTCGCTGGGGGCAGCGCGGAAAATATCGATCAGTTGTTCAAAACGACGATAGAGCATTAGGTTGACGCCCGCCTGGCGGGCTCTCCTGTTCAAATGCGCGCGTGACCTTGTGGGCCATGCGCGGAGCTACCTGCAGACCTCAGTCGATGCGCTTGGCCGACTTGATCAGAACAGGATCGATAGGCACGTTTTGCATGCCCTGCTTGGTGGTGGTCTGCGAGTTGACGATGATATCGACCACGTCCATGCCTTTGACCACTTTGGCGAACACGGCGTAACCGGCGTCACGGCCCGGATCGAGGAAAGCATTGTCGGCGACGTTGATGAAGAACTGGCTGGTGGCCGAGTTCGGGTCATTGGTGCGGGCCATCGACAGGGTGCCGCGTACGTTGTGCAGGCCGTTGCTGGCTTCGTTCTTGATCGGTGCTTCAGTTGGTTTTTGCGACATCTGCGCGGTGAATCCGCCGCCCTGGACCATGAAGCCCGGGATCACGCGGTGGAAAATCGTGTTGGTGTAGAAGCCTTTGTCGACATAGGCCAGGAAGTTCTTGGTGCTGATCGGCGCCTTGACCGGGTCCAGTTCGATTTCAATGTCGCCATTGGTGGTGGTGATCAGGACGTGAGGCGCCTTGGCGGGCTCGGCGGCCATCAGGTTGGCGGCGAACAAAACAGAACCGGCAAAGAAGGCGATTTTTTTCAACATGGGTCAGTGATCCTGGGTAGTGGTTTCGACTGTCTTTAGAAAATCGAGCAAGGTAGCGTTAAAGACTTCGGGTTGATCCAAAGGCGTGGCATGGCGGGAATCCTCGATCACCACCAGTCGCGCATCGGGCAGCAGTTTTACATAGATTTCTTTTTGCGCCACGGGTGTGTAGTCGTGGTCGGCGCTGATGACCAGGGTTGGACAGGTGATCCGGGAAAGTTGTTCCTGTACGCCCCAGCCCACAATCGCGTCGAAACTGGCGAGATAAGCACGTTTATGCCCAGCGTTCGGCCATCTTGCGCCGCAGGTCGCCCTGGTGCGGTTTGGGGAACAGCCGATCACCCAGGGCCTTGCCGATGGTAGCCAGGCTCAGCACTCGCGCCAGGCTCCAGCGCTTGGCCCACTGCCAATAATCATCGGCGCTGCGCACTTTGACTTCAGGCGCACTGTTGACGATACACAGGCTCTTGACCCGGCCAGGTTCGTCCACCGCCAACTGGAAAGCGATCATGCCGCCCATGGACAGGCCCACGACATGAGCAGGCGGCAGGTTCAGGTGTTCGATCAAGGCAAGCAGGTCGATGGTGAAACCCTTGATGCTGTAGCGCTCGCGAGGTTTGTCGGAGCGCCCGTGGCCGCGCACATCCACCACGATCAGGCGGTAATGGCGGGCCAGCACCGGAATCTGCAGTTCCCAGTCCTGGCTGCTGGAGCCCAGGCCGTGGATCAGGATCAACGGGCTGCCGTGGCCGTATTCCTCGTAATGCAGGCTGCAGCCTTCATGGTCGAACCAGGCCATGCATGAACTCCGTTTCAGGCTTGCTGGGGAGCGGCGTAAGGCGCGTCCAGGGGAGCGGTGTCAAAGGTGCGCAGCAATTCCACGAGGATCTGTGTGGCTGGGCCCAGGGGTTTGTCCTTGTTCGCGTACAGATAAAACGTCGGGTTGCGGCTGCCGCCTTTTTCCAAGGGTAGCTGCTTGAGCAGGCCATCCTTGAGTTCGCGCTCAATCATGTGTCGGGGCAGCCAGGCAAAGCCCAGGCCGCTGCTGACGAATGTCGCGGCGGTGGGCAGGCTGCCGACGGTCCAGCGCTGTTCGGCGCCAAGCCAGCCCACGTCTCGCGGTTGCTGGCGGCCGGAGTCGCGGATCACCACCTGCATCTGGCTTTCCAGGTCCTGGAAGCTCAGCTCACGGTTCAAACGATGCAGCGAATGGTCCGGGTGGGCCACGGCGATAAATTCCACATCGCTCATTTCCGTGCCCAGGTAGCCGGGGATAATGAACCCGCTGATCGCCAGGTCGGCCATGCCATCCATCAGCAACTCTTCGACGCCCGACAGCACTTCTTCACGCAGGCGCACGCGGCAGCCACGGCTTTGCGGCATAAAGGCGGTGAGGGCGCGCACCAGGCGTGCATTGGGGTAGGCGGCGTCCACGACCAACCGCACTTCAGCCTCCCAACCCTGTTCCATGTGGTGGGCAAGGTCTTCCAGTTGGCTGGCGTTTTTCACCAGTTGCCGCGAGCGGCGCAGCAACACTTCACCGGCGTCGGTGAGCACCGCCTTGCGCCCGTCGATGCGCAGCAGCGGCACACCGAGTTGGTCTTGCATGCGAGCGACGGTGTAACTCACCGAAGACTGCGAACGGTGCAACGCTTCAGCCGCCTGGGCGAAGCCACCGTGGTCGACCACGGCTTGCAGCGTGCGCCATTGATCGAGGGTAACGCGGGGCGCTTTCAAGATGAGCTCCTCTTGTCCTAAGCTGGCGGTCCTTATTGGAGACTGCCGAATGAGAAAATTCTGTTGTGTGTTGCTGGCGCTGCTGCCGATGAGCGCATTTGCCTACCCCATCGACGTCACGAAAAAGATCGACGGCGTGCAAGTGGACTACACCGCGTCCGACGTGGACGGCGACATCAGTTCGATCCGGCTAAACAACTACGGCACCAACGACGCAGTGTGTTCGGTAACCTTCACCAACGGCCCGGAATCGCCGCGTAATCGCAAGGTCACAGTGGCGGCGGGCAAAAGCACCAACACCACGGTCAAGTTCAGTCGCGCCATTATCAAGATGCGTATCGCGCTGGCATGTGCCCCAAAATAAAGCAGCAGCGGAGCATGCTCACAGCAATACTCCGCTTATAAACAAATTTCTAGATGGGTTGTAGCAGTTTTTTGCGCTTTTTTATCGAATGAGCCCTGGTTAATCTTTTCTCCATCGCCTTACAGCATTTACAGATGGAGCCTACCTAGCTATGTCCAATGTTCTGATCATCGAAAGCAGCGCACGCCAACAGGATTCGATCTCCCGTCAGCTGACCCAGCAGTTCATCAGCCAATGGAAGGTCGCTCATCCGACGGATCAGATCACCCTGCGTGACGTGGCGCTTAACCCGGTTCCGCACCTGGACGCCAATTTGCTCGGCGGCTGGATGAAGCCCGCCGAACAGCGCAGCGGCATCGAACAGGCCTCCCTGGACCGCTCCAACGAATTGACCGACGAACTGCTCGCCGCCGATGTGCTGGTGATGGCTGCGCCGATGTACAACTTCGCGATCCCCAGCACCCTCAAAGCGTGGCTGGACCACGTGTTGCGCGCCGGTGTGACCTTCAAGTACACCGCCACCGGCCCTCAGGGTTTGCTCACTGGCAAGCGCGCCATTGTGTTGACCGCACGCGGCGGTATCCACACCGGCGCCAGCTCCGATCACCAGGAACCGTACCTGCGTCAGGTCATGGCCTTTATCGGCATTCACGACGTGACCTTCATTCACGCTGAAGGGGTGAACCTGAGCGGGGACTTCCAGGAAAAAGGCATTAACCACGCCAAGGCGCTGCTGGCACAGGTCGCTTGATCGTTTAATCGTCACATAATCGCGCGGTGTTTATATCGCTCCACGCAAACCCTTCAAGTACGCGTATCGAACCTCCCTTTGCACTTGTTGCTCCTGAGTGCTCCTGCCCGACTGCCGCTTTAGCGAGGTCGGGTTTTTTTTGCCTCGAGTTTCTTCAAACACCGAAAACCCTTAAAGTCGCGCCCATTCGAAACGAGGCGCGCATGGGCTATCTACTGGTTGTCACCCTGATTCAGGCTTTCTCCTTCAGCTTGATCGGCGAATACCTCGCCGGTCACGTCGACAGCTATTTCGCCGTGCTGGTGCGCGTGGTGCTGGCCGGGCTGGTGTTCATCCCGCTGACCCGCTGGCGCTCGGTAGAGCCACGGTTCATGCGTGGCATGCTGGTGATCGGCGCGCTGCAGTTTGGTGTGACCTACGTGTGCCTGTACCTGAGCTTTCGGGTGCTCACGGTGCCGGAGGTGTTGCTGTTCACCATCCTCACGCCGTTGCACGTGACACTCATCGAAGACGCGCTTAACCGTCGCTTCAATCCCTGGGCGCTGATTGCGGCGTTGGTGGCGGTGGGCGGTGCGGCAGTGATTCGCTTTGACCAGATCACGCCGCACTTCCTCGGCGGCTTTTTGCTGTTGCAACTGGCCAACTTCACCTACGCCGCCGGGCAGGTGATGTACAAACATCTGGTGGCGCGTTATCCAAGCGATCTGCCGCATTACCGACGTTTCGGCTACTTCTACCTGGGCGCCTTGATCGTGGTGTTGCCGGCATTCCTGCTGTTCGGCAAGGCCTACTTTCTGCCGCAAGCGCCGCTGCAGTGGGGCGTGCTGGTGTTCCTTGGGTTGGTCAGCACCGCGCTGGGCATGTACTGGTGGAACAAAGGTGCGTGCCTGGTCAACGGCGGCACCTTGGCGGTGATGAATAACCTGCATGTGCCGGTGGGGTTGTTGCTGAACTTGCTGATCTGGAATCAGCATGAGCCGCTGGGGCGGCTGGCGTTGGGCGGGTTGGTGATTTTGGGGGCGGTGTGGATCAGCCGGTTGGGCGTGCGTAAACCGTTAGCCCAATCTTGAATACCTTTGTGGGAGCGGGCTTGCTCGCGAAGACGGTGGGTCAGTCATTGATGGGGTGACTGATCCTGCGCTCTCGCGAGCAAGCCCGCTTCCACAGAAGGTCGGTGGCGTTATACCGCGCTGGGTTCCAGGGTCGGCAAATGACTGGCCCCCAGCACCGCCGGCAACATCCCGGCACGCAAGTCATTACCGCTCGGCTGTTGATACAGGCTCAAGCCGAACTCCGGCAGCACCGCCAGCAGGTAATCAAAAATATCCCCCTGGATGCGCTCGTAATCCGCCCACGCCGTGGTGCGCGTGAAGCAGTAGATTTCCAGCGGCACGCCCTGAGCGGTGGTTTGCATCTGGCGCACCATGCAGGTCATGTTCGGCTGAATGTCCGGGTGGCTTTTCAGGTAGGCCAGTGCATAAGCGCGGAAGGTGCCGAGGTTGGTCATGCGGCGGCGGTTGGCAGAGAGTTGCGCGCTATTGCCCTGGGCCTCGTTCCACGCCTTGAGCTCAGCCTGCTTGCGGCTGATGTAGTCGGTGAGCAGGTGCACCTGGGTCATGCGCACTTCTTCATCGTCACGCAAAAACCGCACGCCGCTGGCGTCGATGTACAGGCTGCGCTTGATGCGGCGACCGCCGGATGCCTGCATGCCGCGCCAGTTCTTGAACGACTCTGACATCAAGCGCCAGGTAGGAATGGAGACGATGGTCTTGTCGAAGTTCTGCACCTTGACCGTGTGCAGCGTGATGTCCACCACGTCACCGTCGGCGCCGACTTGAGGCATCTCGATCCAGTCGCCGACCCGCAACATGTCGTTGCTGGTCAATTGCACACTGGCGACGAACGAGAGCAGCGTGTCCTTGTACACCAACAGAATCACCGCCGACATCGCACCCAACCCCGACAGCAGCAACAGCGGCGAACGGTCGATCAGCGTGGCGACAATAATGATTGCGGCGAACACGAACAGCACCATTTTCGCCAGTTGCACATAGCCTTTGATCGAGCGGGTGCGGGCATGTTCGGTGCGTGCGTAGATATCCAGCAAGGCGTTGAGCAGGGCGCTCACGGCCAGCGTCATGAACAGGATGGTGAACGCCAGGGCGACATTGCCGATAAACAGCGTGGCGGTTTTGCTCAGGTCCGGTACCAGGTACAGGCCGAACTGAATCACCAGGGACGGCGTCATCTGTGCCAGGCGGTGGAAGACTTTGTTGTGCCGCAGGTCATTGAGCCAGTGCAGCGCCGGTTGCCGGCCAAGCAATTTGACGGCGTGGAGGATGAGGTAGCGCGCGACCCGTCCGAGCAGCAGGGCGACTACCAGCAACACCAGTAAACCCAGGCTCGCATGCAGCAGCGGGTGTTGATCGAGGGCGCCCCAAAGGTCTTGGACGTTGAGCCAGAACTGTTTGATATCCATGGGTGAAACCGATTCTTCTGTAAGACAACACGGGCCGATTAGAGCATTTAAGTGCGACAAAGTTGACGTTGTAGACAAATGAGCTGACAAAAAAGCAGCTGATTAGCCCCGTTCGCGTAAAGAAACTCGGTTTGGACGCCCGAAACCGTTACCCTATGCAGCTGATATTTTGTATTTCTTCGAGGTAGCACCCGTGTTTTCCCAATTCGCCCTGCACGAACGCCTGCTCAAAGCCGTGGCCGAGCTTAAATTTGTCGAGCCTACGCCTGTGCAAGCAGCGGCCATCCCGCTCGCGCTCCAAGGGCGTGACCTGCGGGTGACGGCTCAAACCGGGAGTGGCAAAACCGCCGCTTTCGTCCTGCCGATTCTGCACCGCTTGATTGGCCCGGCCAAAGTCCGCGTCAGCATCAAGACCCTGATCCTGCTGCCGACCCGCGAGCTGGCCCAGCAGACTTTGAAGGAAGTGGAGCGCTTTTCGCAGTTCACCTTCATCAAATCCGGCCTGATCACCGGTGGCGAAGACTTCAAGGTCCAGGCCGCCATGCTGCGCAAGGTCCCGGACATTCTCATCGGCACCCCTGGCCGGATGATCGAGCAACTCAACGCCGGCAACCTTGACCTCAAGGAAGTTGAAGTGCTGGTGCTCGACGAAGCCGACCGCATGCTCGACATGGGCTTTGCCGATGACGTGCAGCGCCTGGTGGCTGAATGCGTCAATCGTCAGCAGACCATGCTGTTCTCCGCCACCACCGGCGGCTCGACCCTGCGTGACATGGTCGCCAAGGTCCTGAACAACCCTGAGCACTTGCAGGTCAACAACGTCAGCGACCTGAACGCCACCACGCGTCAGCAGATCGTTACCGCCGACCACAACGTGCACAAAGAACAGATCCTCAACTGGCTGTTGGCCAACGAGACCTATCAGAAGGCCATCGTGTTCACCAACACCCGGGCTGCGGCGGACCGTATCTACGGTCGCCTGGTGGCACAGGATTACAAAGCGTTCGTGCTGCACGGTGAGAAAGACCAGAAGGACCGCAAGCTGGCCATCGACCGCCTGAAGGCTGGCGGCGTGAAGATCCTGGTGGCCACCGACGTGGCAGCGCGCGGTCTGGACGTGGATGGCCTGGACATGGTCATCAACTTCGACATGCCGCGCAGCGGCGACGAATACGTGCACCGTATCGGTCGTACCGGGCGTGCGGGCAATGATGGCCTGGCAATCTCGCTGATCTGCCATGGCGACTGGAACCTGATGTCGAGCATCGAGCGCTACCTCAAGCAGTCGTTCGAGCGCCGCACTATCAAGGAAGTCAAAGGCACCTACACCGGGCCGAAGAAGGTCAAGGCGTCGGGCAAGGCGGTTGGCGTTAAGAAGAAAAAAGTCGACGCCAAGGGCGACAAGAAGAAAGCCGGTGCCAAGTCGCCGACCAAGCGCAAAATTGCCAACCGGCCGAAGACCGACAACCTGTCGCTCGTCAGCAAGGACGGCATGGCGCCGCTCAAGCGCCGCAAGCCAGAAGCGCCGGCTGCCGAGTAAGGCTGCACCGATATAAAAAAACCGGACGATGTCCGGTTTTTTTTGGTCTTCAGTTTTTTGTCTCGGCGGCTGCTTTATCCAGGTCTTTGAGGCGCTGATCGATCAATTGGCATTTGTCAGGCAGGTCGGCAGAGGTTGTATCCATATCCATTTTCTGCAGCTCTGCATTCATTTCCTTGGCTTTGGTGGGGTTCTGCTGGGTGAGTTTGGTCACCTCCTGCGCCAGTTGCTCACGTTTCGCCGTGGCTTCTTCAGGCGTACAGGCCCACGCGGGCAGGGCAGTCAGCAGCGTGGCGGCGATGGCCAGGTTCATCAGGGTTTTCATGGTCGGACCTCCTTGGCAGTGTGTTCAGTTGAGGTGGCGAACGTCTGGAAAGTTCAGAGAAATGACGGCGGTCTATCCGGCTGAACGGCCAGTGACGGGGCATGTCACACCTGTAGACGGGCTACTTTCTACCGGCCTGCAGGAGGAATCAGGATGACGACTTACAATTGGGATTTGATCGAACGTTTGCTGCATGAAGTGCAGAACGGCGAAGGCAGCTTTGCCCCGCGCAAGTATGCCGAGCAGGAAGCTGCCGAGAAGGCCACGGCCGGTGAAGCCACCGGTAACCTGGACACGCTGAAAAAGACCGCCGCGGACTATGAGGCACTGTTGTTCAAGCGTGGGTTTATTGAGTCGCGGCCAGAAGAAGAGGGCGGAAACGGTGAGAACTTCATCCTGACCGCGCGCGGCGCGCAACTGCTGGCGCTGATTGACAGCTCCATCCCCGGCAATGACCACCCGCGTCAGGTGCTCGATGACCAGGCGGATGCCCTGGAGCCGGCGACGTTTGATGAAGTGGCTTCGAAGGCGCAGATTGCCTGACAGGCAATCCGTCGATCAATTGAGCGAGGGGGACTTGTCCCCCTTGCCAACCTCAGTTGGCGGTAGCTTTCAGGCATTTGAGGGCCTTGAAGTCGCTGCGCACACCGTCAATTTTTTGCGTCAGCTTCATGCGCTGCTGCGGCGTACTTTCCGCCATCAGGTCGACAATCAGACTGCGCGCCGCTGTTTCCGTCCGCGCATAGGCAGCCTTGTATTCCGGGGTCCACAGACTTTCGCGATCCACCAATAATTGCTGCATCTTCTGCGGGAAGTCCGCGCTGTGGCGCTGCTGCACCGCGGCGATGAATTGCGCCTGCCAGCGGGCGCGGTTGCCGATCCATTCCTGATTCTGTTCGCCCAAAGCGATAGACCAGGCCGTTACACGGTTCTGCTGGCTGTCACTGAGCGGGCCGATCCAGGCGTCCAGACGTTTGCTCATGCGTTGCGCGCGCTCCTTGATCTGCTGCGCCAAGGGCGGCTTGAGGTATTCGTCCTGGCGCTTGCGCAGGTCTTTGGCCAGGGCGTCGCTCATTTCCTTGACCTGCTGGTCATCCAGCCCTTGCAGCAATTGGATGGCTGACGGCGTGATTTCCCGCGCGACCTCGGCTATCGCCTGTTTGGCCTCGACAGTACGGGCCTGCAGTGCGGCGTCGGTGACCTGATTGTTGTCGACCATCTGTTGCAGGCGATCGAGCCAGTCCAGATAGCCCGGCAATTGGGTGGTGCAATGCCAGGCCAGGTGTTCCTTGAGTGTGTCGTTGAACCAGCTCTTCTGCCCGGCGTTCATGTCCAGGTAGTCGTTGAGGGTCCAGGGAATAATGACATCCAGATTGCGGTAGGCCAGGCCTACGCGATTGCAGCCGGCGAGCACCAGGCTGAGGGTCAGCAATACCACCAGAAATTTGAGCCGACGCAGCATGGGCGAGTCCTTGCGCAGAGGGGGTTAATGCATGTGAACCTGAGCGAGGTGCGACAGTTCAGCTCGTCAATAAAACGACCGCGCCGCCTTCAAGGTCAACAGGCCGTCGCATTGCGAATTGTGTCCGGAGTAGGCCGAGCAGTCGCCACCGCTGAGGCTGGAATCGCTGTAGATCAGGTCCAGGTCGATGCCTTTCCACGCACGCGAGAACTGCACCGACCAATCGCTGAAGCTGCTGATCGAGCCGCCTTCCACCGAAGCAGGAGTGCCCAGTTGATGGGTGGTGTACTTCATGCTGACGCCGATGCCGAAAGGCTGCGTGCCGCCGAGGTCGGCAAACAACGTGCTGTCCTGGCGATCAGGGTCGTTGCTGAAGGAGACGCCGAAGCGGTTTCCCAGCAGGTTCAGGCCGCCGTAGAACTCCTGGCTGTCCAGAGGGCTGAGCTTGGGATAGCTGTAGTGAATCAAGCCGACTTCATAGCCCAGCGTTTTGTCAAAGGGGCGTTTGAAACCCAGGTAAGAATCGACTTCAAGGTTATCGGCCGACGACAGCCCCATATTGGGTGAGAACTGGCCAACATATAGGCCGCTGTCATGGCTCAGGTCCAACCCGCCGTGAAATGAGCCGCTGCCTGGGGCGGTCGGCTTTACCAGGCCTTGGGCCATGCTACGGCTGGGCGTCGTGCCCAGTTTCAGGTCGAAATCGCCCAGTTCACGCTGGAAAACCTGCGCTTGCGCTAAAGGGGTTGCCGCAAGGGCAGCTATCAGAAAAAAGCAGGGCTTGAGCATGCTTCACTCCATGAAAAGCGAGGAGCAGTGACAGAGGAAATCGGGCAGATGCCCGTTCTAGACGTGTGCAAGCATACCGGCGAACGCCTGAAGGTGAGGCCCGTTCGTCGATTAACGCACTATAGAGTGATGCACAGAGGGTGTTTCGAGCTCTAGTCCTGGCGCCTTGAGGGCAAGACGCTTAGGGACTAGGTGCAACGCAGGCGGATGTTGCGCAAGTTTTACTTTTTGCCCAGGCTGATTTGCTTGGACGGGCCGAAAGTCTGGCCGCTGACGCCCTTGGCAATTTGCTGGATTTCGCCGCCGGACTTGAGGAACGCAGCAATCTGGCTGTTGATCGATTCGCTGGTTTCAACGGCTGGAGCTGGCTTTGCTTTGCTGTTGGATGCTTTTACGCGCATGGCGGCCACTAACCTGTAGAAAATTAACTTGGCCAGGCATCGTACAGGAAATACTTGACAATTGCTTGGCAAATATCCTCCGGGAATTGTTGGGTCAGGCGGTAATTGTCGAAGTTTGCCTGTGAAATAGGCGCCTAACTTACTGTTTTAATTCGAAACCACTTGAGGAGTCAGTACCTGACGGGCGGCAAAATTCAAGGATCTGATCTGACGAGTGGGGCAGTGCCACTGGAGCGCCACGCCAGCCCGCGATTTTTCAGGTGCGCGCGCGTGCCGGGCGCAACTCGGGTAGAATGCCGCCCACGTAACGAGGGTATTTGGAAATGGCTTTAGTCGGGCGCTACAACAGCTTGCAAGTGGTTAAACACACTAACTTTGGTTTGTACCTGGACGGTGCGCAAGATGGCGAAATCCTCTTGCCTAAT
This sequence comes from Pseudomonas sp. LBUM920, assembly GCF_003852315.1. Lineage (NCBI taxonomy): Bacteria > Pseudomonadati > Pseudomonadota > Gammaproteobacteria > Pseudomonadales > Pseudomonadaceae > Pseudomonas > Pseudomonas edsoni (SeqCode). Next base: position 4,779,742 of record NZ_CP027762.1, on the reverse strand, counting down.
CGGTATATCCCCAAAGATATTCCCAGTGAAGATGAAGACTGGCTTAACGTTTTCATTTACTTGGACAGTGACGACAAACTTATCGCAACGACTGAAAAGCCGAAAGTTCAAGTCGGCGAATTCGCCAGTTTGAAAGTCGTTGAAGTCAACAGCATCGGTGTATTCCTCGATTGGGGTTTGCCCAAGGATCTGTTGCTGCCGTATTCGGAAGAAAAACGTCAGCTGACCGCGGGCGAATACTGCGTGGTGCACGTCTACCTCGACAAGCACACCAAGCGCATCACCGCCACCGCGCGGCTGGATCGCTACTTGGACAAGACACCGGCCAACTACCAGGTGGGCCAGGAAGTCGACTTGCTGGTGGCCGAAGCCACGGACATGGGCTTCAAGGCAATCATCAACAACAAGCATTGGGGCCTGATCCACAAAAACGAAGTGTTCAAGTTCCTGCGCCCGGGCAAGGAAGAGAAAGGCTTTATCAAAGAGATTCGCGCCGATGGCAACATCAGCCTGAGCCTGCAGCCGGTTGGGCAAGAAGCGGCCTCCAGCCTGAACTCGAAGATTCTCGCCAAGTTGCGTGAAAACAACGGCACTCTGCCGGTCAGCGACAAAAGCGACCCGGCGGTGATCAGCAACTTGTTCGGTGTCAGCAAAGGCAACTTCAAAAAGGCCATTGGTGCGCTCTACAAGCAAGGTCAGATTGTGATTCACGCGGATCGCATTGAACTAAGCTGAGTGCGCTTTGTTCTTCTGTAGGAGCCGGCTCGCCGGCGACGAGGCCAGTGGTTTTCGTGGTGTCCTGTTGGATGCCATCGCTGGCAAGCCAGCTCCTGCAGAGGTCGCTTCAATGTCCAAGAAAACCCTGTTCGCTTACCTCGGCACCTTGCTTGCGTTTCTGGTGCTCGACGGCCTCTGGCTCGGCGTCCTCATGGGCCCGACCTACAAATCCCTGCTCGGCTCGCTGATGCTTGATCAGCCGCGGCTGTTCCCTGCCGTGGTGTTCTACCTGCTGTATGCCATCGGTTGTGTGGTGTTTGTGGTCCTGCCGAGCGGCAGTTGGCAGCGCGCAGCGCGGCTGGGAGCCCTGCTTGGCCTGGTGGCCTACGGCACGTATGACCTGAGCAATTGGGCGACGCTGCAGGGCTGGTCTGCTGGGTTGGCGCTCATGGACATGGCCTGGGGTACCGTCCTCACTGGCATTTGTTGCACGGTCGGGTACTTGTGTGCACATCGGGTGCAACGCTGATTGTGTACACGATTCATGTGCACCGTTGCTGAGCGGAGCCCCGTCCGCTAGCGCTTCCTAAATTCCTTTGGAGCACCGTTCCAGAGGGATTGTGTGCCATTGGCACGCATTCTGCTGAACACCTCGTATACAAACCCCGCCGCCTCCCGTATGCACACTGCTACGGCAGCGCAGGCCGGTATTTCGAGGAGCCAAGCGATGGCCGAACAATTGCCCAAAGGCTACAGCCCGCGCCTGTACAACCAGGACCTGGGCCCATTGCCGCAAAAGTGGACCTGGTACAACATCTTCGCCTTTTGGATGAGTGACGTGCACAGCGTCGGCGGCTACGTGTTCGCCGCCAGCCTGTTCGCGCTTGGGCTGGCCAGTTGGCAGGTGCTGATCGCCTTGCTCGCGGGTATTTGTATCGTGCAGTTGATTGCCAATCTTGTCGCCAGGCCGAGCCAGCAAGCGGCGGTGCCGTATCCGGTCATCTGCCGGCTGGCCTTTGGCGTGTTCGGAGCAAATATTCCGGCGGTGATTCGCGGCCTGATTGCCGTGGCCTGGTACGGGATTCAAACGTACCTGGCGTCGAGTGCCTTGATCATCGTGGTGCTGCGTTTTTTCCCACAGATGGCGGTATATGCAGAGCCGCATTTTGCAGGCCTGTCCTACTTGGGCTGGTTCGGTTTCCTTAGCTTATGGGTATTGCAAGCGGCCGTATTCTGGGCGGGCATGGAATCCATCCGGCGCTTTATCGACTGGGCGGGGCCGGTGGTCTACGCGGTGATGTTTGCCCTGGCCGGCTGGATTGTGTGGAAGGCCGGCTGGGTAAATATCAGCTTTACCCTGGCGGAAAAATCCCTCTCGGGCTGGCAGGCTTTTGGGCAGGTGATCGTGGCGACGGCGCTGGTGGTGTCCTACTTCTCGGGGCCAACGCTGAATTTCGGCGATTTCAGCCGCTACTGCCGCAGCATGCACGACGTGCGTCGCGGTAATTTCTGGGGGCTGCCGGTGAATTTCCTGGCGTTCTCGCTGGTCACCGTCGTTATTGTGTCGGGCACCTTGCCAGTGTTTGGTGAAATGCTGCATGACCCGATTGCCACCGTTTCGCGTATCGACAACAGCATGGCCGTGCTGCTCGGCGCCTTTGCCTTCGTGACCGCCACCATCGGCATCAATATCGTCGCCAACTTCGTGTCGCCTGCGTTTGATTTCGCCAACGTCGCGCCGAGCAAAATCAGCTGGCGCGCCGGTGGGATGATTGCAGCGGTGGCGTCGATCTTCATCACCCCGTGGAACCTGTTCAACAACCCACTGATGATTCACTACACGCTGGATATTCTCGCGGCGTTTATCGGGCCGTTGTTCGGCATCCTGTTGGTGGACTTCTACCTGATCAAAAAACAGAAGATCGATGTGGACGCCTTGTTCGATGACAGCCCAAACGGGCGCTATTACTTCGACGGCGGCGTGAACTGGACCGCGGTCAAAGCCTTGGTGCCTGCGACGCTGGCGGGCGTCGCGATCACCTTCACCCCGGCGTTGCAGGGCATGGCCAACTTCGCCTGGTTTACCGGGTGCTTGCTGGGTGGGCTGTTCTTCCTGGTGCTGGCGCGGCGAGAACAGGTTCGCGTACCGGCGCCGCTGGTGGCTGGCTGACCGCGGCAGTAGGGCGCAGCAGCAGCGCGCCGGCTACCAGCAGGCCCGCGCCGGCAATCACCAGGGCCGGTTGCAGGCCGCCACTCAGGTGGCTGCTCACCGAGGCCAGCAGCGGGCCGCTCAATTGACCGATGGCGAAGCTGGCGGTCAGCAGCCCGGTGCTGCGCTGATAGCCGTGGGGCGCGACCTCACGCAGGCGCTGCATCACCAGCATCATGCACGCCAGGAACGGTGTACCGCAGAGCAAAACACCCAGCGCCAGGCCCCAGCCGTTGCCCAGCAAGCAGGCAAACACGCCGGTCGCTTGCAGCCACAAGGTGGTCATCAGCCAGCGGCGGGTGGTGTGCGTGTTGTTGCGGCGCAAGCTCACGGCTACCACGCCAATGGCAGCCGCCAGACCAAAGCATGGCCAGAACAGATCCGCCTGCCAGGCGCCGTTGAATTGCGCGCTGGCCATCTGCGACAGAAAGGTGGCCGGAATGATGTAGCCCAGACCGTACAGAAAGTAGATCCAGCACAGGTGCGTGATGCTTTGATTGCTGCCTGCACGGGCAGTGTGTGGGGCGGCGGGCATCGGCTGAGGCAAGAATGGCAGGATTGCCAGCAGCATGACCAACGCCACCAGGCCATACACCAGCCACAGCGTGGCCGAGCTTTGTCCCAGCAGGTTAGAGCCCAAAGCCAGCAGACCGGTGAGCAAAATCCCCAGCCCCGGCCCTGCGAAAACCAAGGCTCCCAAGCGTGGACGGCCGGCGGCAATTGCCAGCGGTTGGCTCAAACTGGTGATCATCACCAACGCCCAGGCACTTGCGACACCCGTGCCGAAGCGCAGCAGCAGGTGCGGCCAAAACCCTTGCGCCCAGTACGAGGCCAGCGTCAGCAGTACGCACAACCACAACCCGCCGTACATCCGCCCCCGCACGTGGTGATGGCTGCGGGCGAAGATCGAATCCACCGCGCCAACGAAGTAACCCAAATAATTGGCGGCAGCGATCAGGCCTGCGCCGGTCAGGTCGATCTGCCCTTCGCTGAGCAGATGCGGCATCTGTGGCGTGAGGGCGAAGCGTCCAATGCCCATGGCCATCATCAGGGCGACAAAGCTGGCGAGTAAGCGAATCAGCGGTGACATGTTCTGGTTTCCTGCTAGCAAGCGAAGACCTTCAGGCTAAAGCGAATTGACTTTCTGTAAAAATGAATAATAGTGAGTAACTTGTTCAGTTTTGGAGAAAGGTATGGAGTTCAGTCAATTGCGGATTTTCCAGGCCGTGGCAGAAGAGGGCTCCATCACCCGCGCAGCCGAGCGCCTGCACCGTGTGCCGTCGAACCTGTCGACACGGCTCAAGCAGATGGAAGAGCAACTGGGGGTGGAATTGTTTGTGCGCGAGCGTCAACGCTTGCAGCTTTCTCCCGCCGGCAAGGTGCTGCTGGACTACAGCACTCGTCTGATTGCGTTGCACGATGAGGCCCACGGCGCCGTCCAGGGCGGGCAACCGGCCGGCGATTTTGTGTTGGGCAGCATGTACAGCACCGCCGCGATTCATTTGCCGAGGTTGTTGGCGCGCTATCACAAGGCTTATCCGATGGTGAACCTGCAGGTGCAGTCGGCGCCCAGCGGTGAACTGTTGGAAGGCTTGATCACTGGGCGACTGGATGCGGCATTGGTGGATGGCCCGCTGACCATCGCGACCTTGGACGGTGTGCCACTGTGCGAAGAGCGCCTGGTGTTGATCTGCGAGGCTGATCACCCGCCCGTGCGCGGGCCGCAGGATGTAGCGGGGCGCTCGGTGTTCACCTTTCGCCGCAGTTGCGCGTACCGCACGCGGCTGGAGACCTGGTTCTCCCACGAGCGCGTGGCCATGGGCCGGGCCATCGAGATTGAGTCCTATCAGGGCATGCTCGCCTGCGTGATCGCCGGTTCCGGTGTGGCATTAATGTCTGAATCCATGCTGGAGAGCCTGCCAGGCAAGGACAGCGTGTCCGTTCATCCCCTGACGGGGCCTTTTGCGACCGCAACGACCTGGCTGATGTGGCGAAAGGGTATGCTCGGCGCTAACCTCAATGCATGGATTGACCTGCAGCAGGAAGGCAAAGCCGAGTTATTGCAGGACACGCGCGCGATTGCTTGAACGATCCGTCAGGATTTGAATCAATTCAGTAATAGTTCGTTGTGGTTTCGTTCAAGCATTACGTAGGACTTAGGACTACTATCACTGTAGGAAAAGGCGACAAAACTCGCGCCGACCCGCATTACCCGCAAAGGGGGCAACCATGAAAGAGAAAATCCAAAACTGGCTCCATGACGTTGGCGTCGCGCTCGGACTGATCGAGCCTCCGTTGCAACCGGTGCCGATTCGCACGGATGACGAGCAGCGCCGGCCCCGTCGCAGATAAGCTCGGGTTCCAGCAGAATTCAACAGATGGGAGCGGGCTTGCTCGCGAAGGGGGTCTGTTAGTCAACGCACATGTTGGCTGACACACCGCCTTCGTCAGCAAGCCCGCTCCCATCGTTGTTTGTGGCAGGTAAAAAAAACGGGTGCGACATCCGACGTCGCACCCGCTGAAGAAACCGCTCTGATGCCGGTGCTGCCTTAAATTGCCCTAGCCGCCGCAGCCTGCGGGCGTCGCGACAACAAACTCACCCCAACAAAACTCACCAGCCCAACCGCCAGGCTGTAATAGATCGGCGTGTTCGCGTCCAAGCCATCCTTGAACATGAAGACCAATGCCGTCACAAAGCCCAGGGCCATGGATGCGATCGCCCCCGAGGTGGTTGCCCGCTTCCAGAAAATCGCTCCCATCAGTGGGATCAGCATGCCACCCACCAACAAGTTGTAGGCGAGGGTCAAGGCGCTGATCACATCGTTGACCACCAGGGCGATACCCAGCACGGCAATGCCCGTCAGCATCGTGAACAAGCGGTTGATGTTCAGGCTCGATTGTTTGCCACCGCGCAAACGCGGCAGCAGGTCTTCGGTCAATACGGTGGAGGCGGCGAGTAAGCCGGCGCTGGCGGTGGACATCATCGCGGCCAGTGCGGCGGCGATCACCAGCCCGCGAATGCCGTCCGGCAATGAAGCTTTGACGATAGCGGCGAAGGCATTGTTGACGTTGTCCAGATTCGGCAACAGCACATGAGCAGCCATGCCGATCAGCGCGCAGGCCAGGCCGTAAAGAATGCAGTAGAAGCCGGCGAAGGTGCCTGCGTACTGCGCGACCTTTTCGTCACGGGCAGTGAACACCCGTTGCCAGATGTCCTGACCGATCAGGATGCCGAAAAAGTAGATCATGAAGTAGGTGATGATCGTGTCCCAGCCGATTTCGGTGAAGCTGAAATTCGACGCCGGCAACTTGGCCACCAGTTGATCCCAGCCGCCGACGCGGTACAGGCAGATCGGCAGCAGGATAAACATCAGCCCGACGGTCTTGATCACGAACTGCACAATGTCGGTAAGCGTCAGCGACCACATGCCGCCGATGGTCGAATACACCACCACCACGCCACCGCCCAACAGCACCGAGACCCAGAACGGCAGGCCGAACAGCACTTGCAGCACGGTGCCGATGGCCAGGATCGAGGTCACGCCAATCATCAGCGCGTAGGCCAGCATGATCACCGCACTCGCTTGGCGGGCCATCGGGTTGTAGCGTTTTTCCAGGACCTGGGTGACGGTGAAGATCTTCAACTTCAGCAGTGGTTTGGCCAGGAACAGGTTCAACGCGATGATCCCGGCGCCCAGCGCAGCACACAGCCAGAAGCCGGAGATGCCGTGCACATAACCCAGGCGCACGGTGCCGACGGTGGATGCACCGCCCAATACCGTGGCGGCCATGGTGCCCATGTACAGCGACGGGCCCAGGTTGCGGCCGGCCACCAGGTAATCTTCGTGGGTCTTGGCGCGGCGCATGCCGTAATAGCCGAGCACGAGCATGCCGGCGGCGTAGATGAGTACGACGAATAAATCCAAAGCCATGACGGCGGGTCTCCGATTATTTTTTTAGGCTATTGAGGCGCTTTTTGTGGCGAGGGAATTTGCTCTCGTTGGGCTGCGAAGCGGCCCCTGGGGGCCATAAACAGCCGCCGGTTCCGGGAACAGGCGAAGCAAGCTCAGGTACACCACCGAGGCCAACCCCAGCGTCACCGGCAGGCTGATATCGATGCCGTCGGCCAGGTTGCCCAGCGGCCCGACAAACTGCCCCGGCAAATTGACGAAGCACAAACCCACCAGCGCACTCGGGATCCAGGCCCCGAGTCCGCGCCAGTTCCAGCCATGGCTGAACCAGTAGCGCCCGCCGGTTTCACCGCGAGTGAATACCTGCAAGTCGTCCGGGCAGTAGAAGCCGCGGCGCACAATCAGGCCGATGATCATCATCACCATCCAGGGCGTGGTGCAGGTGATGATCAGCACGGCGAAAGTCGACACGCTTTGCACCAGGTTGGCGGCGAAGCGTCCGATAAAGATGAAGGCAATCGACATCACGCCGATCAGCAGCGTGGCCTTGACCCGTGACAGCAGGCGCGGAAACACGCTGGACATGTCCAGGCCGGTGCCATACAGCGAGGTGGTGCCAGTGGACATGCCGCCGATTACCGCGATCAGGCACACCGGCAGGAAGAACCAGGTAGGCGCCACCGCCAGCAAACCGCCGACATAGTTATTGGTGGCGATGTAGTCCGGGGCCTTGATCGCCACGATAGTCGCCGTGGCCAGGCCAAACAGAAACGGAATCAACGTAGCGATCTGAGCCAGGACGACTGCCAGCATGATGCGCATTTTCGGCGTCTCACGCGGGATGTAGCGCGACCAGTCACCGAGGAATGCACCAAAGGAAATCGGATTGCTCATCGCCACCAGCGCAGCGCCGATGAAGGCCGCCCAAAAGCCGCTCTGGCCGAGGCCGACGGTGCCGGCGAAGTGGCTGTCGAAGGCGGGCGCAAACGCGAAGATGCCCAGCAGGAACAGCAGACTCGCCGCCCACACCGCAATGCGGTTGACCCACAGCATGAAGCGAAAGCCATAGATGCACACGGTGAGTACAAGCAAGGCGAACAGGCCGTAGGCCAGGCCCAGCGTCAGGTCGGTTTCCGGCAGGCCGATCAGCCGTTTCGCACCGCCGACCAACGCATCGCCTGAACTCCACACCGACAGTGAGAAGAAGGCAATCGCCGTCAGCAGCGACAGAAACGAGCCGACAATGCGCCCGTGCACACCAAAGTGCGCACCGGACGACACGGCATTGTTAGTGCCATTGATCGGCCCGAACAGGCCCATGGGCGCCAGGATCAGCGCCCCCACCAGCACGCCCAGCACAATCGCCCAGACGCCGGCCTGGAACGACAAGCCGAACAGCACCGGAAACGAACCCAGCACGGCGGTGGCAAAGGTATTGGCACCGCCGAAGATCAGTCGGAACAGATCCTTGGGCCCGGCAGTACGTTCGTGGTCCGGGATCTGTTCGACCCCGTTGGTTTCTATCGTTCGAATACTTTTATCGTTGTTTTTATTATTCATGATCAGCTCCGATCACATTGGCTAAGGGGGCGGCAGCCCTTCCGGCATAGCGGACAAATGTTCGTGACAGGCCAGCCACAGGCCTTGTTTTTGTTGTGTGCCAGACCCTTGCCGTTTGAAGACAATGGTCTCGCGCTCCTGGCTAAAAAATTGCTCCCCGTTCATGCGCAGCTCGGTGGCCACGTCATGAATAAAAATCGCCACGTCACCTTGCAGGCTGACAAACGCGTTGCTTGACGTGCAGGACAGCACCTCAAACCCCTCGTCCCGGCGCCAGCTGTCCCACAATGCCTGGTAGGCATCGCGGCTGAGCAGCGGCTGGGGGAGGGTGTAAAACACTAAGCTGGCATCGGCCGTGAACGCGCCGAAGTAGGCGGCGCGGTCATTGCGGGCGAAGGCCGAGACCAGTTCGGCCGCGGCGTGCAGCACCTCGCGCGTGCTCATCAGCGATGCGCCACGCCGGGCAGTACGCAGAGCATTTCGTACAGCAGGTTGGCGCCGAGCAGCGAGGTGTTGCCGGTGGTGTCGTAAGGCGGCGAAACTTCTACCAGATCGCAACCAATCAGGTCGAGGCCCTGGCAGCCACGGATGATCTCGATCGCCTGGATAGTGGTCAGCCCGCCGATTTCCGGCGTGCCGGTGCCTGGTGCCCAGGCCGGATCGATACCGTCGATGTCGAAGCTCAGGTACACCGGGCCGCCGCCGACTTTTTCACGCACTTCGGCCATCAGCGGCGCGAGGGAGTGGTGCCAGCATTCTTCAGCCTGAACCACGCGAAAGCCCTGTTTACGGCTCCAGTTGAAGTCTTCGGCGGTGTAGCCCTGGGCGCGCAGGCCGATCTGCACCACGCGGTCGCAATCGAGCAAGCCTTCTTCGACTGCGCGGCGGAAGGTGGTGCCGTGGGCGATTTTCTCGCCGAACATATGATCGTTGACGTCAGCGTGGGCATCGATGTGCACCAGCCCGACCTTGCCGTGTTTCTTGTGGATCGCCCGCAGGATCGGCAGGGTGATGGTGTGGTCGCCGCCCAGCGTCATCGGGATCACGTTGTGCTCGAGGATCTCATCGTAGGCTTGCTCGATGATGCGCACGGCGTCGAGCAGGTTGAAGGTGTTGATCGCCACGTCGCCGATGTCGGCAACCGACAGGGAGTCGAACGGTGCGGCGCCGGTGGCCATGTTGTAGGGGCGGATCATCACCGATTCGGCGCGGATTTCCCGCGGCCCGAAACGGGTGCCGGCGCGCAGCGAGGTGCCGATGTCCAGGGGCACGCCGACGAAGGCGGCATCCAGGCCTTTGGCCGTTTGCAGGTGGGGAAGTCGCATCATGGTGGCGATGCCGGCGAAGCGCGGCATTTCGTTGCCGCCCAGTGGTTGGTGAAAAATCTTGTCCACAGGAGTGCCTCATCGTTGTTGTGGTTATTAGGGGCCGATTCTGCGAAAAGCCCAGGGCGGGAAGAATCGGCAGGGGCAAATACTTAGTTCAGATTTTTCTAAACTAACGCCTGGGGTAAACTCGGCTCAAATGTGGGAGCGGGCTTGCTCGCCAATTCGGTGTGTCAGTCACGGCGGGTTCGATTGATCCACCGCCTTCGCGAGCAAGCCCGCTCCCACAGGTTTTATGTTCGCTTCTGGAGAATCCATGGCCCACGCCTTGCCCGACCTGAAACTCCTGCGCATCTTCGTCAGCGTCGTGCGCCACCAGGGGTTCGCCAACGCCCAGCACGAACTCAACCTGTCGACGTCGGCCATCAGCACTTATATGAGTCAGCTGGAGTCGGCGTTGGGTCTGGTGCTGTGCCATCGCGGGCGCGGCGGGTTCAGCCTGACCAGCAAGGGCGAGCTGTTCCATCAGGAAACCCTGCGCCTCTTGGGCGAATTGGAAGGCTTCGAGCAATACGCCGCAGCGCTCAAGGGCGAGTTGCGCGGCACATTGAAGCTGGGCGTGCTCGACTCCACCGTCAGCGACAAGGCGCTGCCGTTCGCTGAAGTGATTGGCGCCTACAGCCAGGAACACCCGGCCGTGCATTTGCACCTCTCGGTGATGAGCCCTTACGAATTGCAACTGGGTGTGCAGGACAATCGCCTGGATCTGGCCATTGGCGCCTTTTCCAACCGCATGAGCGGGCTGATCTGCATGCCGCTGTACCGCGAGCAACACTGGTTGTATTGCAGCACCCGCCATCCGTTGTTCAACGAACGGCGCATCCCCGAACAAGTGATCACCCAACAGCGCATGGTCGGGCGCGGCTACTGGAGCCAGGCCGAACTGGCGCGCCACGGCTTCAAACACAGCGCGGCAACGGTGGAAAGTATGGAAGCCCAGTTGATTCTGGTGCTGTCCGGCGCCTACATCGGCTACCTGCCCGAGCATTACGCCCAGGCCTGGGCCGACAAGGGCGACCTGCGCGTATTGCTGCCGGCGACCTTCGGCTATCAGGCACCATTTTCGATGATCATGCGCCGGGGCCGCAGCCGCGAGCCGTTGATCCAGACCTTCCGCGATTTACTCAAAGCCCAGCTCAACCAGGCCTGAAACCATGTCCCGACCCCAATGCTCCCGCTGCCTGCGGCCCATCACCCATTGCCTGTGCGCGCTGATCCCCAGCCTCGACAGCCGCACCCGCGTGTTGCTGCTGCAGCACCCGAGCGAGGTCAGCCACGCGCTCAATACTGCGCGGCTGGCGGCGTTGGGGTTGAACAATGCGCAATTGGTGGTGGGTGAGGTGTTTGAGGATTTGCCGACCTTATTGAACCCGCCCGGCTACCAGGCGCGGTTGTTGTTTCCCGCTGAGGATGCGCAGCCTTTGCAGGCCTACACATCGACTGACGAACCTATGTTGCTGGTGGTGCCTGACGGTACTTGGCGCAAGGCGCGCAAATTGTTGCACCTCAATCCATTACTGGCGGCGTTGCCTCGAGTCACCCTGGCCGAGGGTGCGGTGTCCCGCTACCGGCTGCGCAAGGCGCCAGGGCCGGGGGCGTTGTCGACGGTGGAGGCGATTGTGCAGGCCTTGCAGGTGCTGGAGGCGCCGGCGTCTTTTGATGCATTGCTCACACCGTTTGAGGCGCTTATTGAGGGACAGATCTCTGCGATGGGCGAAGAGGTGTTTCGTAAAAATCATGGCAACGGGCAGTTGGGGTAACAGCGTCACCGAGGCGTGGCCTTCGCAGGCAAGCCAGCTCCCACATTGATCTGCATTCGCCGCAGATTCTGCGCCGACCTCCGGCTACCTGCGGGCGCGGGCTTGCCCGCGATAGCGCCGTTGCAGGACACATCCTATTTACTTATTCCTATAAGCCATAAGCACCACACTTTGCGTGATATGGCCCGCCAGCCTTTCCCGGTATGATGTCCGCCCCCGCAGTCTGGATTGCGAATACGCCATGACCTTGCAGTACCCTACAATCGCCGATTGCGTCGGCAACACGCCCCTGGTCCGCTTGCAACGCATGGCGGGTGAAACCAGCAATACCCTGTTGCTCAAGCTCGAAGGAAACAACCCGGCCGGCTCCGTCAAGGACCGCCCGGCGCTGTCGATGATTGCCCGCGCCGAACTGCGCGGGCAGATCAAGCCCGGCGACACCCTGATCGAAGCCACCTCGGGTAACACCGGCATCGCCCTGGCCATGGCCGCGGCCATCAAGGGTTACAAGATGGTATTGATCATGCCCGACAACGGCAGCGCCGAACGCAAGGCGGCAATGACCGCCTATGGTGCCCAGCTGATCCTGGTGACCCAGGAAGAAGGCATGGAAGGTGCGCGTGACCTCGCCGAGCGCATGGCCGCCGAAGGCCGTGGCGTGGTACTCGACCAATTTGCCAACGGTGATAATCCGGAGGCGCACTACACCACCACCGGTCCGGAAATCTGGCGTCAGACCCAGGGCACCATCACCCATTTCGTCAGTTCGATGGGCACCACCGGCACCATCATGGGCAATTCGCGCTACCTCAAGGAGCAGAACCCGGCGATCCAGATCGTGGGTCTGCAACCGATGGAAGGCGCGGCCATCCCGGGCATTCGCCGTTGGCCCCAAGAATATCTGCCGAAGATCTACAACGCGACGCGTGTGGACCGCATCATCGATATGGCCCAGCGCGAAGCCGAAGACACCACCCGCCGTCTGGCGCGTGAAGAAGGCATTTTCTGCGGCGTGTCCTCCGGTGGCGCCGTGGCCGGTATGTTGCGTTTGTCCAGGGAAGTGGAAAACGCAGTGATCGTCGCGATCATCTGTGACCGAGGCGACCGTTACTTGTCGACCGGCATTTTCGACGAACCCAACTGATGGCCAAGCACGAGAGAGGCCTGCGCTTTCAACCGACGGGCGGCAGCCGAGCCCCGCAAATTCCGGTAGGCAAGAAGCAGCGTCTGACCATCGAGCGCCTGGCCAACGACGGTCGCGGCATTGTGTTCTTTGAAGGCCGCACCTGGTTTGTAAATGGCGCGCTGGCCGGCGAAGAGGTCGAAGCACGCGTATTGGGCGCCCACGGCAAAGTGGTCGAGGCGCGCACCGAACGCGTGTTCACGGCGAGCGAGCTGCGCCGTCCGGCACCGTGCGCACATTTTGGCCGCTGCGGCGGTTGCAGCGTGCAGCACTTGCCCCACGCCGAACAACTTGCCCTGAAACAGCGCATGCTCGCCGAACAACTGTCTCGCGTCGCCGGTGTCGAGCCGCAGGTGTGGGCCGCACCGTTGAGTGGCCCGGAATTCGGCTACCGCCGACGCGCCCGCGTGGCCGTACGCTGGGATGCCAAGGCGAAAAAGCTTGAAGTGGGTTTTCGCGCGGTGGCCAGCCAGGACATTGTCGCCATTGATGATTGCCCGGTGCTGGTACAAGCCTTGCAACCGATCATGCAGCGTTTGCCGAACATGCTGCGCCGCCTGAGCAAGCCGCAGGCGCTGGGGCATGTGGAGTTGTTCAGCGGCTCGTCGATTGCCGTGCTGCTGCGGCACATGGCGCCGTTGTCCGAGGCGGACCTGCTGATCCTGCAAGAATTCTGCACCTTCCATGACGCGCAGTTGTGGCTGCATGGCGAAGGCCAGCCGGAGCCGGTCGAGACGGATTCGGCGTTGGGTTATCGGTTGGAACAATGGGATTTGGAGCTGGCTTATCGGCCCGGGGATTTTGTGCAGGTCAACGCCGGCGTCAACGCCGCGATGGTCGCCCAGGCCCTGGAATGGCTGGCGCCACAACCCGACGAGCGGGTACTGGACTTGTTCTGCGGGCTCGGCAACTTCGCCTTGCCACTGGCCCGGCAGGTGCGTGAAGTGGTCGCGGTAGAAGGCGTGCAGACCATGGTGGACCGGGCGGCGCAGAATGCCGTCAGCAACAATTTGCATAATGTGCAGTTTTTTCAGGCCGATTTATCCCAGCCTTTGACTGACGCGGAGTGGGCCAAACAGGGCTTTTCTGCGGTACTCTTGGACCCACCCCGTGATGGAGCCCTGGAGGTTGTGCGCAAGCTCGCGACCCTTAAGGCCAAGCGTCTGGTGTATGTGTCCTGCAACCCGGCCACGCTGGCGCGGGACACGGTTGAGTTGGTCAAGCAAGGCTACCGGCTAAAACGTGCCGGGATCCTCGACATGTTTCCGCAAACCGCGCATGTCGAGGCCATGGCGTTATTTGAAGCGGGCTAGGATGCCCGTTTAATCCGACTGGCCTGCATTCTCCAGGGCCGTGACCTGCCAGGGAGTGTGTGTAAGCTTTATTCAGGTAAAGCAGGTCAGCGATGATTTTTGGCGCATTAAAGGTGCGTCGTAGGGAAGGTAAGCAAGATGGTACAGGTGAGAGCACACCAGCCGATCAACACCGACGGCAGTATCAATCTCGAGGCATGGCTGGATCATGCCGTCAGTGTCGACCCGGCACTGGACCGTGAAGCCTTGAAAGCAGCCTGCGAGTTCGCTCGTGAGTCTGAACAACAAGACAATGCGGCCAAAAACCTGTGGGCGGAGGGCACGTCAAGCTTTCGCACCGGGTTGGAAATCGCCGAGATCCTTGCCGATCTCAAGCTGGACCAGGATTCGCTGATCGCCGCCGTGCTCTATCGCGGCGTGCGCGAAGGGCACATTCCGTTGCCGACGGTCAGCCAGCGTTTCGGCGCGGTCGTGGCCAAACTGATCGACGGCGTGCTGCGCATGGCGGCTATCAGTGCCAGCCTCAGCCCGCGCCAGTCGATGGTGCTGGGCACCCAGGGCCAGGTCGAGAACCTGCGCAAAATGCTGGTGGCGATGGTCGACGACGTGCGCGTTGCGCTGATCAAGCTGGCTGAGCGCACCTGCGCGATCCGTGCGGTGAAGACCGCCGACGACGAAAAGCGCAACCGGGTAGCCCGCGAAGTCTTCGACATCTACGCGCCGCTGGCGCATCGCTTGGGCATCGGCCATATCAAGTGGGAGCTGGAGGACTTGTCCTTTCGCTACCTCGAGCCCGATCAATACAAACAGATTGCGACGCTGCTGCATGAGCGGCGGCTCGACCGTGAGCGCTTTATCACCGACGTGATGGGCCAGCTGCGCTCCGAGTTGCAGGCCACCGGCGTGGACGCCGACATCAGCGGCCGCGCCAAACACATCTATTCGATCTGGCGCAAAATGCAGCGCAAGGGCCTGGCCTTCAGCCAGATCTACGACGTACGCGCCGTGCGCGTGCTGGTGCCGGAAATGCGCGACTGCTACACCGCGCTGGGTATCGTCCACACCTTGTGGCGGCACATTCCCAAGGAGTTCGACGACTACATCGCCAACCCCAAGGAAAACGGCTATCGCTCCCTACACACTGCGGTAATCGGCCCCGAGGGCAAGGTGCTGGAGGTGCAGATCCGCACCCACGCCATGCACGAAGAGGCTGAACTTGGGGTGTGCGCGCACTGGCGCTACAAGGGCACCGACGTCAAAGCCGGGTCCAACCAGTACGAAGAGAAAATCTCCTGGCTTCGCCAAGTGCTTGAGTGGCACGAAGAACTCGGTGACATCGGCGGCCTTGCCGAACAGCTGCGGGTGGATATCGAGCCGGACCGCGTTTATATCTTCACCCCCGACGGCCACGCCATCGACTTGCCCAAGGGCGCCACGCCACTGGACTTTGCCTACCGCGTGCACACCGAAATCGGTCACAACTGCCGGGGCGCCAAGATCAACGGGCGCATCGTGCCGCTCAACTACAGCCTGCAGACTGGTGAACAGGTCGAGATCATCACCAGCAAGCACGGCACGCCGAGCCGCGACTGGCTGAACCCGAACCTGGGCTACATCACCACGTCGCGGGCACGGGCGAAGATTGTTCACTGGTTCAAATTGCAGGCGCGCGACCAGAACGTCGCGGCCGGTAAAACCTTGCTCGAACGCGAGCTGGCGCGCCTGGGCCTGCCGCAGGTGGACTTCGACAAGTTGGCCGAAAAAGCCAACATGAAGATCGCCGAGGACATGTTCGCAGCCCTTGGCGCCGGCGACTTGCGCCTGGCGCAATTGGTCAATCTGGCGCAGCAACTGGTCGAGCCGGAGCGCGGCAGCGAGCAGCTGGAGCTGATCCCTCGCAAAGCCACCGGCTACAAACCGGGCAAGCGCGGCGATATCCAGATTCAGGGCGTGGGCAACCTGATGACGCAAATGGCCGGCTGCTGCCAGCCGTTGCCGGGCGACGCGATTGTCGGCTACATCACCCAGGGCCGTGGCGTGAGCATTCACCGCCAGGATTGCGCCTCGGTGCTGCAACTGGGCGGGCGCGAGCCGGAGCGGATCATCCAGGTCAGCTGGGGCCCGGTGCCGGTGCTCACTTACCCGGTGGACATCATCATTCGCGCCTATGACCGTTCCGGCCTGCTGCGTGACGTGTCGCAAGTGCTGCTCAATGAGCGGATCAACGTGCTGGCGGTCTATACCCGCTCGAACAAAGAGGACAACACGGCGTTGATGTCCCTGACCATCGAGATTCCGGGGCTGGACGCGTTGGGTCGGTTGCTGGGGCGGATTTCTCAGTTGCCGAACATCATTGAAACGCGGCGTAATCGCACACCTTGATGCGGTCTGAAAATATCTGTGGACTGCTTTCTGTGGGAGCCGGGCTTGCCCGCGATGCAGGCGACTCGGTCTGTCTGATAGACCGAGTCGAGGCTATCGCAGGCAAGCCAGCTCCCACATTAGATATTCAGCGGTTCCAGACAATGGGCAGAGATTGACTGATGTATTCACTTGAAGACCTGCTGCACCTGATGAACCGCCTGCGCGACCCAAAGTACGGGTGCCCGTGGGACATCAAGCAAACCTACGCAACCATCGTCCCGCACACCCTCGAAGAGGCCTATGAAGTTGCCGACGCCATCGAGCGCGGCGACTTTGATCACCTGCAAGGTGAGCTGGGCGACCTGTTGTTTCAGGTGGTGTATTACAGCCAGCTGGCGCGGGAGGAGGGGCGTTTTGAGTTTGCCGGTGTGGTCGACAGCATCACCCGCAAGTTGATCCGCCGCCATCCTCACGTGTTTCCCACGGGTGATCTGTATGCGCCGCTGGATATTCCTCAGCTGAGCGAAGAGCAGGTCAAGGAGCGTTGGGAGCAGATCAAGGCTGAGGAGCGCGCGGAGAAGTCCGACGCGCCACAGCAGCTGTCCCTGCTCGATGACGTGCCCACGGCGTTGCCGTCGCTGTCGCGCGCTGCCAAATTGCAAAAGCGCGCCAGCCAGGTCGGCTTCGACTGGCCCGCCGCCTTGCCGGTGGTGGACAACGTGCGCGAAGAGCTGGATGAAGTGCTCGAAGCCATGGCCGATAACGACCCGGTGGCGATTGCCGATGAGGTCGGTGACCTGCTGTTTGCAGCGGTCAACCTGGCGCGGCACCTGAAGGTTGACCCGGAAGCTGCGTTGCGTGGCGCCAATGCCAAGTTCGAACGACGTTTCCGATTTATCGAGCAGGCATTGCGCGATACGCACCAATCCATAGAAGATTGCACCCTCGAAGCGTTGGACGCCCTGTGGGGTGAAGCCAAACGCCAGGAAAAGAATCTGTCCAGCTGCGGTTAAGCAGTTGCCTAAGTGAGTGAGCACCATGAGCCTTTCCCTTCGCGACCAGTTGCTTAAAGCAGGTCTGGTCAACCAAAAGCAGGCCAAGCAGGTCGGCAAAGAGAAACAGAAGCAGCAGCGCCTGGTCCACAAGGGCCAAGCCGAGGTGGATGACACCCAGGCACGCCTGGCCGCCGAGGCGCACGCCGAGAAGGTCAAGCGCGACCAGGAGCTTAACCGCCAGCAGCAGGAAAAAGCTGAGGCCAAGGCCCGCACGGCCCAGGTCAAACAATTGATCGAGACCTCGCGCCTGCCCAAGCTGACCACCGAGGACTACTACAACTTCGTGGATGACAAGAAGGTCAAGCGCCTGTCGGTCAACACGCTGATGCGCAACAAGCTGAGCAACGGCTCCCTGGCAATCGTGCACCATGGCGGCGGTTACGAGGTGATCCCGCGTGAGGCAGCGCTGAAGATTCAGGAGCGTGCGCCAGAGCGTATCGTGCAGCTCAATATCCTGACCGAAAGCCAGGTGCCGGATGAGGATGATCCTTACGCGGCCTACCAGATCCCGGATGATCTGATGTGGTAAGGCGTTGAAACACTCGGGCGTGCCAGGCGCGCCCAACGCCAAAGCCTATAAACACAAACCCCGCTCAAAAGGCGGGGTTTGTGTTTATAGGCACCCTGGCTGCGTGGGGCTGGGGAGCCTAGTGGATTTCAGTATTCAGGAGCTTTGTGCCTGGCGTTTCATCTCTAGAGATTCGAGCTCGTTTTTATAATTGTGGGCTTCGCTCTCGTTGTGGAACATGCCGACCAGTTGGTCTTGTTGATGGACATCCCAGATGTGAATCCCATGGCCCAGTGCTTCGTGAGACATGTGTGCATCGTCGCGTTCAGTTACTTTTACAGTCATCTGCTTGCTCCAATCTCTGGTTGATCTGCGGCAAGTCGTCGCAGGCCTCTTTTATATGTTTTGTTAGCTTGCTAAGTAAACCGATTTTGCACGCAACAATTCATTGCACAAACTGCAACTGTCCCGCAGGCCGCGTAATCCGCGACATTGCGTCGCAGGCGCCTGAGTTTTATGACAAAAGTTTCATGTTCCTCTTAGGCTTTAGTCTTGTAGTGCTTGCTCCAAAGCTAGCGCAGGCAAGCCAGCTCCCACATGGAAACGCATTCCAATGTGGGAGCTGGCTTGCCTGCGATAGCGGTAGAACGCCCAGCACACAAATTGCAGGCAAAAAAAAGCCCCGCATTCAGCGAGGCTTGTTTTTCAGCTCATCAGCCGATCAGCTCCCTTTGACAGCCTTGCCGTCAACGGTGCCGTCCAGCAGCATGATGTTGTATTCCTTACCGTCGGTTTCCACCTGACGCAGGGCAACCAGGATGCCGCCCCAGTCCTTGGCAAACCACATCTGGGTGATGCGCTTGCTCTGGGAGGGGTCGCGCACGCGCTCAACCTTGATCGCATCAATGGCGCCGGCCTTGGTCTGGACCTTTTCCGGGCCGATCACGCGGAAGTCATAGGTATCGACATCGGTGCCCTCGACCACGCGGTAGCTCATGCTTTTTTTGCCGGCGGCGACGTCGCGCTGCAGGGCAAGCTGATAAGTCGATTTGTCGAGCATGCCGCTTTCGAGCGTCACGTTGACCGGGTCCTTGTTTTCAAAACCGGTGACCTTGTTGGCCGCGTGGTCGAAATCCAGGTTGATCTTCTTCGCCTTGCCCAGGCCGCCGCGTTCGAAGCTGTAGCTCTTGGGTTGCAGCGCATCCTTGTCGAACAGGATCACGCTGGTTTCGGTGAGGCTGGCGATCATCATGGAAGCCTTGAAGTTCAAGGTCCAGGTGCCATTGTCATTCTTGGTCAGGCTGCGTTCGGCCGAACCACTCATGGGCAACTGTTTCCAGTCGGCGGTGTAGCTGGCGGAGAAAGGGTGAAGGTCTGCTGCTTGCACGGCAGGCAAGGCGAACAGCGCAAAAGCGAAGAGCAAGGCGCGACGCATAAAATCTCCTAGGTTCGAATCAAGTGGCCGCTGGCCGCAAGTAATTGGCCGTCCAATAATGCACCGTGATCGCCAAGAATCAACCGCCCCTCGGCAAACCAGCGAACAGCCAGCGGGTAAATCCTGTGTTCCTGGGTGTGAACCCGTTGCGCAAGTGTCTGCGCTGAATCTGCAGACTCTACCGGAACCACTGCCTGTACGACCAGAGGGCCGCCATCGAGTTCCTCGGTCACAAAGTGCACGCTGCAGCCGTGCTCGCTGTCGCCGGCCTCAAGTGCACGTTGATGCGTGTGCATGCCTTTGTACTTGGGGAGCAGGGAAGGGTGGATATTGAGCAGGCGCCCTTCGTAGTGCCGCACGAAATTGGCGCTCAGAATGCGCATGAAGCCGGCAAGAACCACGAGTCTGGGGTTAAAGGCGTCGATCAGTTCGATCAAGGCGCTGTCGAAGGCCTCGCGGCCGTCAAAGGCCTTGTGATCCAGGGAGCGGGTTTCAATGCCCGCATCCCTGGCGCGTTGCAGGCCGTAGGCGTCGCTGCGATTGGAGATCACCGCAGCGATGCGCACCGGACTGTCGCCGGTGCGCGTGCTGTCGATCAAGGCCTGCAAGTTACTGCCGGTGCCGGACAGCAGCACCACGACATCACAGGTCTGAGACATCAATGGGCCTTGAGGTTCTTCAGTTCAACCTGAGCTGCGCCTTCCGGGGCAGTCGCGATCTGGCCGATGATCCAAGGCTGCTCGCCCGCTTCACGCAGAACGTTCAGCGCTGTTTCAACATGCTCTTGAGCCACGCAGATGACCATGCCGACGCCGCAGTTCAGCACGCGGTGCATTTCGGTCTCGTTGACGTTGCCTTTCTCTTGCAGCCAGTCGAATACCGCAGGACGCTGCCAGCTGGCCACGTCGACGATCGCCTGGGCGCCTTTTGGCAGAACGCGCGGGATATTGTCCAGCAGGCCGCCGCCAGTGATGTGGGCCATGGCTTTGACAGCGCCGGTGTCCTTGATCAGCTTGAGCAGTGGTTTGACGTAGATGCGCGTCGGGGCCATCAGCAGGTCGGTCAGCGGCTTGCCATCGAGTTGAATGTTCTCGATGTCGGCACCGGACACTTCGATGATCTTGCGGATCAGCGAGTAGCCGTTGGAGTGCGGGCCCGAGGATGGCAGCGCGAGCAGGGCGTCACCGGCAGCGACTTTGGAACCGTCGATGATTTCAGATTTTTCGACAACGCCGACGCAGAAGCCGGCCAGGTCATAGTCTTCGCCTTCGTACATGCCTGGCATTTCAGCGGTTTCGCCGCCGACCAGGGAGCAACCCGACAGTTCGCAGCCCGCGCCAATGCCGGTCACGACCTGGGTCGCGGTCTCAACGTTGAGCTTGCCGGTGGCGTAGTAGTCGAGGAAGAACAGTGGCTCGGCCCCGCACACCACCAGGTCGTTGACGCACATGGCAACCAGGTCGATGCCGATGCTGTCGTGCTTGTTCAGGTTCAAGGCCAGGCGCAGCTTGGTGCCCACGCCGTCGGTGCCGGAGACCAGCACAGGCTGTTTGTAGCCGGCCGGGATTTCGCAGAGGGCGCCAAAACCGCCCAGGCCGCCCATGACTTCGGGGCGCGCAGTGCGCTTGGCGACGCTCTTGATGCGTTCGACCAATGCTTCACCGGCGTCGATGTCTACACCGGCGTCCTTGTAGCTCAGGGAGGGTTGCTTGCTCATGATCCAGGCCTTTAGGGGGGATTTCTGGGTAACGACCGAGCTGGCGAAGGCTTTCATGAAGAGGCCCAGCCGTTGACGGTCTGCGAAGGCGCGCGATTTTATCAGGCTTGAGGGGCAGCGGCCATCCTCGGGCCGACGGGCAGGGCCATAAAGGTTAAAAAGCGCGGTTAAAAAATTGCTAATCGTCTCTGCGATGGCGCGTATTAAGGTATAGCCTCTAACCCGCTATCGTTATGACAGTACGAAAACTTACCGCGACCCTGTGAATGTTTTACCGGCTGCTGTGGTCACAGCCTGGCAAGCCGGGTTCACGCGGTCTGTTCCAGCCGCTAAATTTGTCGTTCGGGAATCTTCCATGCGTCTGTGTAAATTCTTCTTTGTAGGCTGCTTGTCGTTGGTCAGCCTGGCGAGTCATGCCGAAACCCTCAATGGCCTGTATCAAGTACTTGAACCGGTCAGCAGCCAGTCGCCCCAAGAGCGCGACCAGGCCACCCAGCGTGCCGTGCAAACCCTGGTGATCCGTTTGACTGGCGACGCCAAAGCCGCCGAAGGCCCGGGCCTGGCGGCGATTCGCAAAGAACCGCAGCAAATCATCAGCCAGTATGGCTACGACGCTGGCCCACCAGAGAGCCTGCAAGTGGATTTCGACCCGGTGAGCACTGATCGCGCCCTGCGTGCAGCGGGCCTGTCGATCTGGGGCAGCAATCGGCCGTCGATTCTCGGCTGGTGGCTGAACGACTCCACCGAAGGCAGCAGCCTGGTGGGTGATGGTCAAGCCGTTGCCGGTGCCTTGCGCCGTGCGGCGCAACACCGGGGTTTGCCGTTACGCCTGCCGCTGGGTGATCTGGATGAGCAGGTCGTCGCCACCGCACCGAATCTGGAAAGCGCCGATGCCACGCCACTGCGTGCAGCCTCCGAGCGCTACGGTGCCGACGCGTTGCTCGCGGTGCGCGCCCGTCAGGAAGGCAACCAGTGGCAGGCCAAATGGCGCCTGTGGTTGGGCGACAAAACTGAGCAAGGCACCGCGCAGGGCGCCGACACCGCTGCCGTGGCCGACGCCGTATTGCTGGCTGTCAGCCAAAAGCTGGCGCCACGCTTTGCGGTCAAGCCCGGCGTGAGCAGTGAACAATTGCTCGAAGTGCAGGGCATGAATCTGGAGCGCTACGCTGCACTGGGCCATCTGCTCGAACCTTTTGGTGGTCAGCCGCAGTTGGTCGACGGCACTCGCATTGTGTACCGCGTCAACGGCAGTGCTGATCAATTGCGTACCCAGTTGAGCCTGGCCAAGTTGCAGGAAGTGCCTGCGGGCGAAGCTGCTGTTCAGCCGCCGGTGGCGGAGGGTGCGCAGGCGCCCGCAGCACCTGAACCTCAGGCGCAACTGCGTTTTCGGTGGTAACTGTTCTTCCTATATAGATAGAAGCAAATAATGGAGTGGTTTATGGCGGATACGCGTCGTTGGGTGTGGCTTGGCGGGATTGTCCTGCTGTGCGTTTTTGTGTTCTTGCTGCATTCGATCCTGACGCCGTTCCTGGTCGCGCTGCTGCTGGCTTACCTGTTCGATCCCGTGGTGGATCGCCTGGAGAAGGCCGGCCTGTCGCGCACCTTGGGGGTGGTGGCGGTGTTTGCCTTGTTCACGTTGATCATCACCGCGCTGGTATTGGTGCTGGTGCCGATGCTGGCCAAGCAACTGTTTCGCCTGTATGAACTGGCGCCGCAGATGCTTGACTGGCTGCAGCACACGGCAATGCCGTGGGCGCAGGCCAAGCTGGGGTTGGCGGACGGCTTCTGGAAGTTCGACAAGGTAAAGGCGGCGATCAGTGACCACATGGGCCAGACCACCGACATCGTCGGTGTCGTGCTCAGTCAGGCCACGGCGTCCAGTTTGGCGTTGATCGGTTGGTTGACCAACCTGGTGCTGATTCCGGTGGTGGCGTTCTACTTGCTGCGTGACTGGGACATCATGATGGCCAAGATCCGCAGCCTGCTGCCGCGCAACAACGAGGAGCGCATCGTCTCGCTGGCGGAGGAGTGCCATGAGGTGCTGGGCGCGTTCGTGCGTGGCCAGTTGCTGGTGATGCTCGCGCTGGGAATAATCTATGCCGCGGGGTTGATGGCGATCGGCCTGGAGCTGGGCCTGTTGATCGGCTTGATTGCCGGTCTGGCTGCCATCGTGCCGTATATGGGCTTTGTGATCGGGATTGGCGCGGCGCTGGTGGCGGGGTTGTTCCAGTTTGGCGGCGACCTGTACCCGATGCTCGGGATTGTTGCAGTGTTTATGGTCGGCCAAGCCCTTGAAGGGATGGTGTTGACGCCCTTGCTGGTGGGCGACCGGATCGGCCTGCACCCGGTGGCGGTGATCTTTGCGATCCTGGCAGGCGGTGAGCTGTTTGGCTTTACGGGCATCCTGCTGGCGCTGCCGGTGGCGGCGGTGATCATGGTGCTGGTGCGCCATGTGCATGATCTGTACAAGGATTCGGATGTGTACACCGGGGTCGAAGACCCCGATCTGTAACCGCTTCGTCACAGACCCGGCCCAGGCCGGGTTTGTTGTTTCTACGGGCGGGGTGTCAAACAATTTGCGCAAATCGCCCAAGTTAACGCAAACCTTTGATTTTGCTTGTGGTCTGCTGCATTGTGCGCCCGGCGTCACGGGTATAAACTTTGCAAACTTTACACAGAGGCCACTAACGGTTCGTTTGGAGCCGTTCAGTCAGCATGAAACCGATTCAGCTGCCCTTGGGTGTGCGTCTGCGTGACGACGCCACCTTTATCAATTACTACCCAGGCGCCAATGCCGCTGCACTCGGCTATGTCGAGCGGCTTTGCGAAGCCGACGCCGGGTGGACTGAAAGCCTGATCTATCTGTGGGGCAAGCACGGCGTGGGGCGTACCCACCTGTTGCAGGCAGCGTGCCTGCGCTTCGAGCAAATGGGCGAGCCGGCGGTTTACCTGCCGTTGGCGGAGTTGATGGACCGTGGTATCGGCATCTTCGATCACCTGGAGCAATACGAGCTGGTGTGCCTGGATGATCTGCAGGCGATCGCCGGCAAGGCGGATTGGGAAGAGGCGCTGTTCCACCTGTTTAATCGGCTGCGTGACAGTGGCCGGCGCCTGTTGATCGCCGCGTCTACCTCGCCGCGTGAACTGCCGGTGAAGCTGGCCGACCTCAAGTCGCGCCTGACCCTGGCACTGATCTTCCAGATGCGCCCATTGTCCGACGAGGACAAATTGCGCGCCCTGCAACTGCGCGCATCCCGTCGCGGCCTGCACCTGACCGACGAAGTCGGGCATTTTATTCTCACCCGCGGCACCCGCAGCATGAGCGCATTGTTCGATTTGCTCGAACAGCTCGATCAGGCCTCGCTGCAGGCTCAGCGCAAGCTGACCATACCCTTCCTCAAGGAAACCCTCGGCTGGTAGCCAGCCCTTGTATTGCGCGGCTTTCGGCAAATTTCAGGCGCCAGAAAACCTGCGTTTGGGCCGCTTTGGCCACGCAAAAGGCGTGTAATGGGTGTTAAGCGGTTAGATGTCATCGTTCAAACAAGAAGTCACATAGATCACGATTGAATTTGCAAATCGATGTGATAGTGGGCATAGTCTCGACTTCTTTACATACCAGCCACGGTCGTGCCCATGCTAAATCGCTTCGCACCCCTCGTGCCTCTCGCACTCGTTACCCTGTTGTTTGGTTGCGCCACCCACACTCAAAACGTGGCTGAGCAGCAAAAACCAGTACAACAGTCCCAGGCAAAATTCGTTGCAACGCAGTCTTCCACTGTTTACGAGGAAGAAGTTGCAACTGAAAAGGAACTCGCCGACTTCGCCGGCAGCAAGCCTTACCAGCTTCCAGTTCTGGCCGACAGCATTCTTGAACGCGGCATGTCCCTGATCGGTACCCGTTACCGTTTCGGCGGTACCTCTGAAGCCGGTTTCGACTGCAGCGGCTTCATCGGCTACCTGTTTCGTGAAGAAGCCGGCATGAACCTGCCTCGCTCGACCCGCGAAATGATCAACGTGGATGCACCGTTGGTCGCACGCAACAACCTCAAGCCCGGTGATCTGCTTTTCTTCAGTACGGCGGGCCGTGGTCGTGTCAGCCACGCCGGTATCTACTTGGGCGATAACCAGTTTATTCACTCCAGCAGCCGTCGCAGTGGCGGTGTCCGCGTCGACAACCTGGGTGACAGTTACTGGAGCAAAACCTTCATCGAAGCCAAGCGTGCACTCGCCATGGCCCCGACGACAGTTACCGCTAGCAAGTAAAGTTAAAGTGATACTTGAAGTTTGACGTGTAAGCGCTAGAATCCCTGGATATTGTTGTAATCCGTTCGCGCGAGCTTTGCTTGCGCGTTCTGGTTTTCAGCGTTCGGCAGCGAAAAGCCGCATCCAGACCAGGATTGTTCTGCCCATGTCGACCTCAGCCCGCCTCATTCTTCTTGTTTGCGCCGCGCTCCTCAGCGCCTGCGCAAGCCGTCCACCGCCGCCCGCTCCCGTAGTGGTCAAGCCTAAGCCGGTGTTCAATTACTCCACGCAAAATTTCTCGCCGGCCGCCGAAGACGTGCTCTTCCGTGCGCTGGGCCTGGTCGGCACGCCTTATCGCTGGGGCGGCAACACGCCGGACTCCGGGTTTGATTGCAGCGGCCTGATCGGGTTTGTCTACCGTGACGCTGCGGGCATCAGCCTGCCGCGCACCACCCGAGAATTGATCGTGATGCGTGCGCAGGACGTGAGCGAAAATAACCTGCAGACCGGCGACCTGATCTTCTTTGCCACTGGCGGCGGCTCCCAAGTAAGCCACGCGGGTATCTACGTGGGCGAAGGGCGATTCGTGCATGCACCGCAGACCGGCGGCACGGTGAAGCTGGATACGCTGTCCAAAGCCTATTGGCAAAATGCCTACCTGAGCGCCAAGCGCGTGTTGCCGGCGAATCTGGCGCGCAACCCGTAAGGCGAGTGCAGATCCCGATGTGGGAGCGGGCTTGCTCGCAAAGGCGGTGGGTCAGTCGATACGCCTGATGGCTGACACTCCGCTTGCGCGAGCAAGCCCGCTCCCCCATTGGTTTTGCGCTGTACCCGAACTCGGCTATTTGGCTGCCGACACCCGCCACACCTTATTCCCCACGTCATCGGCCACCAGCAAATCTCCCTGCTGATCAATCACCACGCCGACCGGTCGGCCCATGGCTTTCTCATCGCTGTTGAGAAACCCGGTCAGCACATCCACCGGCTGGCCCTTGGGTTGGCCGCCTTCGAACGGCACGAAGATCACCTTATAGCCACTGTGCGGTTTGCGGTTCCACGAACCGTGCTGGCCGATAAACGCGCCGTTGCTGAACTGCGCCGGCAGTTTGCTGCCCTCGGCGAAGGTCAGGCCCAATGACGCGGTGTGCGGCCCCACGGCATAGTCCGGAGCGATGGCCTTGGCGACCAAGTCCAGGTTCTGCGGCGTGACGCGCACATCCACGTGTTGCCCGTAGTAGCTGAATGGCCAGCCATAAAACGCGCCATCCTTGACCGACGTGATGTAGTCCGGCACCAGGTCGCTGCCGATCTCGTCGCGCTCGTTGACCGCCGTCCACAGCTTGCCGCTCTGCGGTTCCCACGCCATGCCGTTGGGGTTGCGCAGGCCGGAGGCGAAAATACGGTGCTGGCCTGTGGCACGGTCGACTTCCCAGATTGCCGCGCGGCCTTCCTCGGCTGCCAGACCGTTTTCGCCGACGTTGCTGTTGGAGCCGACACTCACGTACAGCTTGCTGCCGTCCTTGCTGGCCACCACGTTTTTCGTCCAGTGGTGGTTGATGCTGCCACCCGGCAGGTCGACCACCTTGGTGCCGGCGGCCTTGATCGCGGTTTCGCCCGGCTGATAAGGGAAGCGCAGCAGTTTGTCCGAGTCCGCCACGTACAGGTCGTTGCCGACCAGGGTCATGCCGAACGGCGAGTTGAGGTTCTCCAGGAACACGGTGCGGGTCTCGGCCACGCCATCGTGGTCGGCATCGCGCAGCAGGGTGATGCGGTTCGGGCTCGGCACGGCGGCACCGGCGCGCCCCATGACCTTCTCCATCACCCAGCCGCGAATACCCTTGGCGTCATCCGGCTTGGGCGGCGCGTTGGTTTCCGCCACCAGCACGTCGCCGTTGGGCAATACATACAGCCAGCGCGGGTGGTCCAGGCCTTCTGCAAACGCCGCGACCTGAGTGCCGGCGGCAGCTGTCGGCTTCGCGCCGTCTGGCCAGCCAATCGCCGGGGCGATGTTCACCGTGGGGATCAGGGTTTTGTTCGGCTCCGGCAGCTTGGGTGAAGGCCCGGTGCCGTCGGACACCTGCAGAGTGGAGCTTTCACCGCAGGCGGCGAGGGTGCCTGCGAGCATGATCAGTAAGGCAAGTCTGGTTTTATGCATGGTTTTCTCCTTGATACCTGTAAGGGTAGAGGCGTTTGCCGGTCCGATCGTTCAAGTGCAAGGCCGGCTTTAATTGACGCTCCACCCCCAACCCACTAACCTTCGCGGCTTGTTCCAGGTGCTCTGTGACCTGTGGGTCGACAGAGTGAAACAGGGAAGCCGGTGAGTGAGCGCACTTGTACACAGTGCTGCCGCGATTCCGGCGCTGCCCCCGCAACGGTAAATGAGTCAAGACGGTGCCTTTTGCCACTGTATCCGCGTGATATGGGAAGGCGCGCCGTCGGCCTGCTCGCTCGCTGAGCAAGCGCCACTCATGAGCCCGGAGACCGGCCTGGATCATCCAACAGCATCACGGTGGGCGATGCTTGGCTGTCTGTGTGTCTATTTTCCTGCCCGCCGTTTTTTGTCCAGCCCCAACGGAGAGCTGCCATGACCGATTCCCCCGACCGCGACGAACGCCACCTGGCGCGCATGCTGCGCAAAAAAGCCGTGATCGATGAACGCATCGCCAATTCCCCGAACGAATGCGGCTTGTTGCTGGTATTGACCGGCAACGGCAAAGGCAAAAGCAGCTCGGCGTTTGGCATGCTCGCCCGCGCCATGGGCCATGGCATGCAGTGCGGCGTGGTGCAGTTCATCAAGGGGCGCAACAGCACCGGCGAGGAGTTGTTCTTCCGTCGCTTCCCCGAGCAAGTGCGCTTTCACGTGATGGGCGAAGGCTTTACCTGGGAAACCCAGGACCGCCAGCGCGACATCGCCGCCGCCGAAGCCGCCTGGGCAGTTTCGCGCCAATTGCTGCAAGACCCGTCGATCGGCCTGGTCGTGCTGGATGAGCTGAACATCGCCCTCAAGCACGGCTACCTTGATCTGGACCAGGTACTCAGCGACCTGCAAGCCCGCCCGCCGATGCAGCACGTGGTGGTCACCGGCCGTGGCGCCAAGCCCGAGTTGATCGAAATGGGCGACACCGTCACCGAAATGGGCATGCTCAAGCACGCGTTCCAGGCCGGTATCAAGGCACAGAAGGGCGTCGAACTTTGAACCAGCCCCGTCATTGCCCGGCCGTACTGATCGCCGCACCGGCATCCGGCCAGGGCAAAACCACCGTCACCGCGGCGCTGGCGCGTTTGCACCGCAACCTGGGACGCAAGGTGCGCGTGTTCAAGTGCGGGCCGGACTTTCTCGACCCGATGATTCACGAGCGCGCCAGCGGTGCGCCGGTGTACCAGTTGGACATGTGGATGGTCGGCGAGCAGGAAAGTCGCCGTTTGCTGTGGGAAGCGGCGGGCGAAGCTGACCTGATCCTGATCGAAGGCGTGATGGGCCTGTTCGACGGCACGCCCTCCAGCGCCGACCTGGCGCGGCACTTTGGTGTGCCGGTGCTGGGCGTGATCGACGGCACCGCCATGGCCCAGACCTTCGGCGCGCTGGCCCTGGGCCTGGCGCGCTATCAGCCGGACCTGCCGTTCGCCGGTGTGCTGGCCAACCGCGTTGGCACCCTGCGCCATGCGCAATTGCTTGAAGGCAGCCTCACTGAAGGCCTGCGCTGGTACGGCGCGTTGTCGCGTGAAACCGGCATCGAGTTGCCCAGCCGCCACCTGGGCCTGGTGCAAGCCAGCGAATTGAATGACCTCGATATGCGCCTGGACGCCGCCGCCCATGCCCTGGGCAGCAGCTGCGAAGTCGCCGTGCCGCCACCGGTGACGTTCGCCGCGCCCGAAGTGATCGAGGCCGAGCCGCTGCTGGCGGGCGTGCGCATCGCCGTGGCCCGCGACGAAGCCTTTGCGTTTACCTACGGCGCCAGCCTCGACCTGCTGCGCGCGATGGGCGCCGAATTGCGCTTCTTCTCGCCGATTCACGATAGCCAATTGCCTGAGGCCGACAGCCTCTACCTGCCCGGTGGCTACCCGGAATTGCACCACCAGGCGCTGTCGGAAAACACCCCGATGCTTAACGCCATTCGCGCGCATCACGCGGCAGGCAAACCGTTGCTCGCCGAGTGCGGCGGCATGCTCTACCTGCTGGACTCGCTGACCGATGTCGACGGCACCCGTGCCGAATTGGTTGGCCTGCTGCAGGGCGACGCGGTGATGCAAAAGAAGCTGGCGGCGCTGGCTTTGCAAAGTGTCGAGTTGCCGGAAGGCGTGCTGCGCGGCCATACCTATCATCATTCGCTGACCAGCACCGAATGGGCGCCGATCGCCCGAGGCTTGAGCCCTAACGGCGGGCGTGGCGCCGAAGCGGTTTACAGGCAGGGGCGGATGACGGCTTCCTACGTGCACTTTTATTTCCCCTCCAATCCGGCGGCGGTGGCTGCATTGTTTGCGCCTGGCCCTGAGACCGCTATCGCGGGCAAGCCCGCTCCCACAACTGACCGAGTTGAAACTCAATCCAATGTGGGAGCGGGCTTGCTCGCGAAAAGGCCATGACGGACAACGCCTTCCCCCAAGCCGACCGCGACGCCGTCTACCGCGCTATCGCCGAACGCCGCGACATGCGCCACTTCACCGGCGGCAGCGTGGCCCCCGAGTTGCTGCAACGCCTGCTCCAGGCCGCACACCAGGCGCCCAGCGTCGGCTTGATGCAACCGTGGCGATTCATCCGAATCAGTGACCGCGCGCTGCGCGGCCAAATCCAACAGTTGGTGGAAGAAGAGCGCGTGCGCACCGCCGAGGCTCTGGGCCAGCGCTCCGACGACTTCATGAAGCTCAAGGTCGAAGGCATCCATGACTGCGCCGAAGTGCTGGTGGCCGCGCTGATGGATGATCGCGAGCGCCACATCTTTGGCCGGCGCACCTTGCCGGAAATGGACATGGCCTCGTTATCCTGTGCAATCCAGAACCTGTGGTTGGCCGCCCGCGTCGAAGGCCTTGGGATGGGCTGGGTTTCGTTGTTCGAACCCCAGGCCCTGGCCGACCTACTGCGGCTGCCGGCGGGTGCAAAGCCCTTGGCGGTGTTGTGCCTGGGCCCGGTGGCCGAGTTCTACCCGGCACCAATGTTGCAACTCGAAGGCTGGACCGAACCTCGGCCGCTGAGTGACATGGTGTATGAGAATGTGTGGGGAGTGAGTCAATGAGTGTGGCCTTGCTGTGTGTCGCTGCGGTGGCGCTGGATGCGCTGCTGGGCGAGCCCAGGCGCTGGCATCCGCTGGTGGCGTTCGGCAACTTTGCCGGGCGTATCGAGCAACGTTTCAACAGCGGCGGCCGCGGGTGGCGCAGCCATGGCGTGACCGCCTGGTTTATCGCGGTGGTGCCGCTGACGTTGCTGGCCACCGTGTTGTCGTGGGCGCCGTATATCGGCTGGGTGCTGGAGATTCTGGCGCTGTACATGGCGCTGGGCATGCGCAGCCTTGGCGAGCACGTGCTTCCAGTCGCCCAGGCGTTGCGCAGCGGTGACCTGGATGAAGCGCGTAAACGCGTGAGCTACCTCGTCAGCCGTCAGACCAGCGAACTGGACAGCACTGAAGTCGCGCGCGCTGCGACTGAATCGGTGCTCGAGAACGGCAGCGATGCGGTGTTCGCCGCGCTGTTCTGGTTTGTCGTGGCCGGCGTGCCCGGCGTGGTGCTTTATCGCCTGAGCAACACCCTTGATGCCATGTGGGGTTATCGCAACGAGCGCTTTGAGCGTTTCGGCTGGGCGGCGGCAAAAATCGACGATGTGCTCAACTACATTCCTGCGCGTCTGGTGGCGTTGACCTACGCGGTACTCGGCAAAACCCGCCTGGCGCTTAAATGCTGGCGCACCCAGGCGCCGACCTGGGACAGCCCCAACGCCGGGCCGGTGATGGCAGCCGGTGCGGGCGCTCTGGGTGTTGAATTGGGCGGGGCGGCGATTTATCACGGCGAGCTGCATCAGCGTGCGCAGTTGGGCGAAGGCCCAGCGGCCGATGCCGACGCCATCGAGCGTGGCTGGCAACTGGTGCAGCGCGGCGTATGGTTATGGCTGTTGATCCTGTGCGCGGGGGCGCAATTTTATGCTTGAGCACGGTGGCCGGCTGCGTAAGGCAGTGATTGAGTACGGGATTGCCGAGGCGGACTGGCTCGACCTGTCCAGCGGCCTGGCGCCCTGGCCGTGGCCGATTCCCGAGATTCCGTTGCGGGCCTGGGCGCGATTGCCGGAAACCGACGACGGCCTGGAAAAGGCCGCCAGCGAGTACTACGGCGCCGCCCACGTGTTGCCGGTGGCGGGTTCCCAGGCGGCGATTCAGTTGCTGCCGCGCTTGCGTCGCTCCGGCAAGGTCGGCGTGTTGTCGCCGTGTTATGCCGAACACGCCGAAGCCTGGCGCCGCGCCGGTTACGTGGTGCGTGAAGTGCAGGAGCAGGAAGTCGACTTTTTTCTCGACGGCCTCGACGTGCTGGTGGTGGTCAATCCGAATAACCCCACCGGCCTGAGTCTGCCGCCGCAGCGCCTGCTCGACTGGCACTCACGGCTGGCCCAGCGCGGCGGCTGGCTGGTGGTGGACGAAGCGTTCATGGACGTGACCCCGCAATTGAGCCTCGCCAGCCAGGCCCATCAAGTCGGCCTGATTGTGTTGCGCTCATTCGGCAAGTTCTTTGGCCTGGCCGGTGTGCGCCTGGGCTTTGTGCTGGCGGAACGCAAGCTGCTCAAGCTGTTGGCCGAACAGCTTGGCCCGTGGGCAGTCAGTGGGCCGACGCGGGTGCTTGGCCAGGTGTGCCTGCGCGATACGACCGGGCATGCCGAGCAGCGTCATCGCTGTATCGAAGCCGGCCAGCGCTTGTTCGCGCTGCTTGAGCGGCACGGCTTTGAGCCCCAGGGCGGCTGCGCGTTGTTCCAATGGCTGATCACCCCGCACGCCGAACGCCTGCACGAATTCATGGCCCAACGCGGCATCCTGCTGCGCCTGTTTGTCCACGAC
This sequence comes from Pseudomonas sp. LBUM920, assembly GCF_003852315.1. NCBI lineage: Bacteria > Pseudomonadati > Pseudomonadota > Gammaproteobacteria > Pseudomonadales > Pseudomonadaceae > Pseudomonas > Pseudomonas edsoni (SeqCode). Next base: position 4,747,352 of record NZ_CP027762.1, on the reverse strand, counting down.
AGCAGCCTGCGCTTTGGTCTGCCCGACACTGAGGCCGATTGGTTGCGACTCGACGAGGCCCTGGCCGCTTACAAGGACGCCGCATGAGTACGTTGATGGTGCAAGGCACCACGTCTGACGCCGGTAAAAGCACGCTGGTGACCGCGCTGTGCCGTTGGTTGGTACGCCAAGGCATTGGCGTGGTGCCGTTCAAACCACAGAACATGGCACTCAACAGCGCCGTCACCGCTGAGGGCGGCGAAATCGGCCGCGCCCAGGCCGTGCAGGCCCAGGCCGCCAATCTGGCACCGCACACCGACATGAACCCGGTGCTGCTCAAGCCCAACAGTGACACCGGCTCCCAAGTGATTATCCATGGCCGTGCCGTGACCAGCATGAACGCCGTGGCCTATCACGACTACAAGGCCATCGCGATGCAGGCGGTGCTCGCCTCTCATGCACGGTTGAGCGAGGTCTACCCGGTGGTGATGGTGGAAGGCGCGGGCTCCCCGGCGGAGATTAATCTGCGCGCCAATGACATCGCCAATATGGGCTTCGCCGAGGCGGTGGACTGCCCGGTGTTGTTGATCGCCGATATCAATCGCGGCGGCGTGTTTGCGCATCTGGTCGGCACCCTCCAATTGCTGTCGCCGACCGAGCAGGCACGGGTCAAAGGCTTCATTATCAATCGCTTTCGCGGTGATATCGCGCTGTTGCAGCCGGGGCTCGATTGGCTCGAAGCGCGCACCGGCAAGCCGGTGGTGGGCGTGCTGCCCTACGTGATGGACCTGCACCTGGAAGCCGAAGACGGCATTGACCGGCGTCAGATCGACAAGGCCGCCCAGGTACTCAAGGTGGTGGTACCGGTGTTGCCGCGCATCAGCAACCACACGGATTTTGACCCGCTGCGTTTACATCCCCAGGTGGATTTACAGTTTATCGGCCCAGGCCAGGCCATTCCGGCTGCCGACCTGATTATCCTGCCGGGCTCCAAAAGCGTGCGCAGCGATCTGGCCTATTTGCGCGCCAACGGCTGGGACACTGCCATTGCGCGGCACTTGCGCTATGGCGGCAAGGTGCTGGGGATTTGCGGCGGCCTGCAGATGCTCGGCGAGCAGGTGCATGACCCGCTCGGCCTGGAAGGCTTGGCCGGTTCCAGCGAGGCTCTCGGGTTGCTGGCGTTCAGCACGACGCTGGAACAAGAGAAACAATTGCGCAATGTGCGCGGACGGTTGCTGCTGGAGGACGCCGAGGTCAGTGGTTATGAAATCCATGCCGGCGTGACCTCCGGAAGTGCCTTGTTGAACGCTGCCGTGCTGTTGGATGACGGCCGCCGTGACGGTGTCCTGAGTGAGGACGGTCAGATTCTTGGCACCTATCTGCACGGCGTGTTCGAAACCCCGGCGGCGTGCAGTGCGTTACTGCGTTGGGCCGGGCTGCAGGATGTGCAAGAGGTGGATTATCACGCCCTGCGCGAACGCGACATTGAGCGCCTCGCGGACTTGGTGGAGAACCATCTGGACACCGAACTGTTGCGCAAGCTATGCGGGATCTGACGGTGCACACCCAATCCCCCAGCAGGTGCCGGCTCGCCTGCGAGGGCGCCCGGCCAGCCAACCCCGGTTCAACTGTGGCACCGCTTCTTAAAGGTGGGAGCGGGCTGGCTCGCGAATGCGGTGCTTGGGTGACAAATCGGCGGGCTGACACACCGCGTTTGCGAGCAAGCCCGCTCCCACACGGGCCAGTGCCCGCCTCACACAGTCAGCCGGCCAACACAGGTGCCTTCCCATGTATCAACTGATCCTCGGCGGCGCCCGTTCCGGCAAGAGCCGCCTCGCCGAAAAGCTGGCGAGTGACTGTGGCTTGCATGTTCTCTATATCGCCACCAGCCAGCCGCTGGACGGCGAGATGAACGAGCGCGTCGCACTGCATCGCCAGCGCCGTCCCGATCACTGGGGGCTGATCGAAGAACCCATCGAGCTGGCGCGTGTATTGCGCGAAAGCGCCGCCGCCGACCGCTGCCTGCTGGTGGATTGCCTGACCCTGTGGCTCACCAATTTGTTGATGCTGGAGAACCCGGCACGCCTGGCGTTCGAGCGCGATCAACTGCTGCAAACCCTGGTCTCGCTGCCGGGTGAAATCATTTTTGTCAGCAACGAAACCGGAATGGGTGTCGTGCCGCTGGGCGAATTGACTCGCCGCTATGTGGATGAAGCCGGTTGGCTGCATCAAGCCTTGGCCGAGCGGTGTCAGCGTGTGGTCCTGACCGTCGCCGGCCTGCCCCTGACTTTGAAAGGTACTGCGTTATGACTGACTCCTGGTGGCTCAACCCCTGCAAGGCCGTCGACACTTCGGCGCATGAACACGCGCTGGCTCGTCAGCAGCAACTGACCAAGCCAGCCGGCTCGCTCGGCCAGCTCGAAGCCATAGCGGTGCAATTGGCCGGCTTGCAGGGGCAGGTCAAACCTGCGGTGGATCAGGTGTGGATCGCCATCTTTGCCGGTGACCACGGCGTGGTTGCAGAAGGCGTATCGGCATTTCCACAGGAAGTGACCGGCCAGATGTTGCACAACTTTGTCACCGGTGGCGCGGCCATCAGCGTATTGGCGCGGCAGTTGAATGCGCAGCTGGAAGTGGTCGACCTCGGGACCGTCACGCCGTCGTTGGATCTGCCGGGTGTGCGTCATTTGAATATCGGCGCCGGCACGGCCAATTTCGTCAACGGCCCGGCGATGACCGCAGCGCAAGGGCGACTTGCCCTGCACGCCGGGCGTGACAGTGCGCACCGTGCGTTGCAAAGCGGCGCGCAGCTGTTTATCGGCGGCGAGATGGGCATCGGCAATACCACCGCCGCCAGTGCCTTGGCGTGCGCGTTGCTCGATTGCCAGGTGAGCGACCTGACCGGCCCGGGCACCGGCTTGAACGCCCAGGGCGTCAGCCACAAAGTGGCGGTGATTGAACGCGCGCTGGCCTTGCATGCAGCGCAACGTGACGACGCGTTGAACACGTTGTTCAACCTGGGTGGTTTCGAAATTGCCGCGTTGGTGGGGGCTTATCTGGCCTGCGCCCAGGAAGGCATCGTGGTGCTGGTGGACGGGTTTATCTGCACGGTCGCGGCGCTGGTGGCTACACGCCTGAATCCGGCGAGCCGTGAGTGGTTGGTGTTCGGCCACCGCGGCGCTGAGCCCGGTCATCGTCATGTGCTGCACAGCCTTGACGCGCAACCGCTGCTGGAACTGGGCCTGCGCCTGGGTGAGGGCAGCGGTGCGGCGCTGGCGGTGCCGTTGTTGCGCCTGGCCTGCGCGCTGCACGGGCAGATGGCGACGTTCGCCGAAGCCGCCGTGGCAGACCGCCCGGCATGACCTTGCACCTGGACCTGCTGCGCCACGGCGAAACCGAACTGGGCGGCGGCCTGCGCGGCAGCCTGGACGACGCGCTCACCGCCAAAGGCTGGGAGCAGATGCGTGCCGCCGTGGCAGAGCAGGGGCCGTGGGACCGGTTGGTCAGTTCGCCGCTGCAACGCTGTGCGCTGTTCGCCCACGAGCTGGGCGCACGGCTGTGGGTGCCGGTGAGCTTGGAAAAGGATCTGCAGGAGCTGCACTTCGGCGCCTGGGAAGGGCAGAGCGCGGCGGCGCTGATGGAAACCGATGCCGAAGGCTTGGGCCGGTTCTGGGCCGATCCTTACAGCTTTACACCGCCTGAAGGCGAGCGCGTCAGCGACTTTTCGGCACGCGTTCTCGGCGCCGTCTCACGCTTGCATCAGGCATATGCCACACAGCGCGTGCTGTTGATCAGCCACGGTGGCGTGATGCGGCTGCTGCTGGCGCAGGCGCGCGGTTTGCCGCGTGAGCAGCTACTGAATGTCGAGGTCGGCCATGGTGGGCTGTTCAGCCTGCAGGTGACGGCCGATGGTGTGCTGAAGGAAGGAGTCTGAAGATGCTGGCGTTCTGGATCGCCCTGCAATTTCTCAGCAGCCTGCCGATTCGCCTGCCCGGCATGCCGCAGCCTCAGGAATTGGGGCGTTCGTTGCTGTTTTACCCGGTGGTGGGGTTGCTGTTCGGGCTGCTGTTGTGGGCCCTGAACACAGCCCTGATGGGCGCACCGTTATTGCTGCATGCTGCGCTGGTGCTGACCGCCTGGGTGTTGCTCAGTGGTGGCTTGCATCTGGACGGCCTGGCGGACAGCGCCGATGCCTGGCTTGGTGGCTTTGGCGACCGCGAGCGCACGCTGACCATCATGAAAGACCCGCGTAGCGGGCCGATTGCCGTGGTCACTCTGGGGCTGGTGTTGTTGCTCAAATTCACCGCACTGGTGGCCTTGATCGAGCAGCACAACGGCACGGCGCTGATTCTGGCGCCGCTGATCGGGCGTGCGTCGATGCTCGCGCTGTTCCTTACCACGCGTTACGTTCGTGCAGGCGGTTTGGGCCAGGCACTGTCGGATCATTTACCCAGGATCGTCGGCCAACAGGTGCTGATCCTCAGCGGTCTGGCCTGCGTCCTGATCGGCGGTTTCAGTGGCGGGATCGCTGTTTTACTCGCTGCGCTGTGCTTTATCGGGCTGCGTCAGTTGATGGTCAACCGGCTGGGTGGCACCACGGGTGACACGGCCGGCGCATTGTTGGAGTTGCTGGAAGTCGCGGTTTTGGTCGGCTTGGCGCTGTAACACTTTCTTGCATTTTCACAATCGCGGGTATATACACGCTCCATGCTTGCCTCCCAATGTTTATGCACCAACCTGCGACGTGCCGCCCGTGGCGTCAGCAGGCATTACGACGGCGCTCTCGACGGCTTCGGGATCAACGTTGCCCAGTATTCTTTGCTGTGTAACCTGCAGCGCCTCGATCAACCGAGCATTTCCAGCCTGGCCGAAGCCATGGGCCTGGACCGCAGTACCCTGGGGCGCAACCTGCGGGTATTGGAGGGCGAGGGCTTGGTGCAGTTGGTCGAGGGCGATGACCTGCGTAACCGCTTGGTGGTGTTGACCGTCGCCGGCGAAGAACGCCTGGCTGCCGCGTTGCCGGCTTGGGAGGCGGCGCAGCAGAAATTGATAGATCAGTTGGGCGCCGAAAAGCGCGAAACCTTGTTGGCCTTGCTGGACGAACTCGCCTGAGCGCGGGTTTGTTCGACTACAAGCGGGTATATACCCGCGAGCGGAGAATAAGAAATGACCTCGATGTGGCGCACCAGTGGCTGGGTTCTTGTGGGGAGTGCGCTGATCCTGGCGTTGTCGTTGGGCGTGCGGCACGGCTTTGGTCTGTTCCTGACGCCGATGAGCATGGAATTTGGCTGGGGCCGTGAGACCTTTGCCTTCGCCATCGCCCTGCAAAACCTGATCTGGGGCCTGGCACAGCCGTTTACCGGCGCCTTGGCCGACCGCTTCGGCGCGACCAAGGCGGTGTTTGTCGGTGGGGTGCTGTACGCCGTGGGGCTGGTGTTGATGGGCATGTCGGATTCGGCGTGGTCGCTGTCGCTCAGTGCGGGTTTGCTGATTGGGATTGGCCTGTCGGGCACTTCGTTCTCGGTGATTCTCGGTGTGGTCGGCCGCGCAGTGCCGCCGGAAAAACGCAGCATGGCCATGGGCATTGCCAGCGCCGCAGGTTCGTTCGGCCAGTTTGCGATGGTGCCGGGCACTTTGGGCCTGATCGGCTGGCTGGGCTGGTCGGCCGCCTTGTTGGCGTTGGGCCTGATGGTGGCGCTGATCCTGCCGTTGGTGGCGATGCTCAAGGACAAGCCGCTGCCGGCGATGGTCGGCCAGCAAACCCTGCGTGAAGCCCTGAAAGAGGCCTGCTCGCACTCCGGCTTCTGGCTGCTGGCCTTCGGCTTTTTTGTCTGCGGTTTCCAGGTGGTGTTTATCGGCGTGCACTTGCCGGCGTACCTGGTGGACCAGCATCTGCCGGCCACGGTGGGTACCACGGTGCTGGCGTTGATCGGCCTGTTTAACGTGTTTGGCACCTACACCGCTGGCTGGCTCGGCGGGCGCATGTCCAAGCCGCGGTTGCTCACCGCCCTGTACCTGTTGCGCGCGGTGGTGATTGTGCTGTTCCTGTGGGCGCCGGTGACCGAAATCACGGCTTACCTGTTCGGCATGGCCATGGGCTTTTTGTGGCTGTCCACCGTGCCGCTGACCAACGGCACTGTCGCGACGCTGTTCGGCGTGCGAAACCTCTCGATGCTCGGTGGGATTGTGTTTCTGTTCCACCAACTCGGTTCGTTCCTCGGGGGCTGGCTGGGCGGGGTGGTCTATGATCGAACCGGCAACTACGATTTGATCTGGCAGGTGGCGATTCTGTTGAGCCTGCTCGCTGCGGCCCTCAACTGGCCGGTGCGCGAGCGGCCGGTGGCGCGCTTGCAGGCGCAGATGGAGGCGGCATGAGTTTGACGGCAAGAGGGTTGGTGATCTCGGCAGGCCTGGTGCTGTTGCTGCTGGCCTGGTGGGGCTGGCAGCATGGCGGGCTGGCATTGATGCAACTGGGTATGTCGATCTGTTAAGTTCTGTGTCTGATCTGACTCAAGGACTTTCGACATGCTGATGCGCTGGCTCGCTGTACCCGTCCTGATGGCTGTAGGCAGTGTGGCCGTGGCCGCCAGCTGTCCGCCCTTGCTGGAGGGGCAATTGCCCAAGTTACGGGCCAAGGAATCCATCGATTTGTGCCAGCGCTTTGCCGGCAAACCCCTGGTCATCGTCAATACCGCGAGCTTTTGTGGTTTCGCGCCGCAATTCAAGGGCCTCGAAGCGTTGTATCAGCGCTACAAGAGCCAGGGTCTTGAAGTGATCGGCGTGCCGTCCGATGACTTCAAGCAGGAAGCCAAGACCGGTGAAGAGACCGCCAAAGTCTGCTACGTGAATTACGGCGTGACCTTCACGATGACCGAGCCGCAGACGGTCAAGGGGCCGGATGCGGTGCACCTGTTCAAGATTCTGGCGCAGCAGACCAGCGCGCCGAAGTGGAATTTCTATAAGTACGTGGTGGATCGCCAGGGTAAGGTGATTGCCAACTTTTCCAGTTTGACCAAGCCGGACAGCCCGGACCTGATCAAGGCGGTGGAGGCTGCACTGGCCTCGAAGCCCTGATCGCAGGTCATTAAAAAGCCCCGCCTCCTGTGCAGGAGAGCGGGGCTTTTTTATACGCGTTGGATCAGAACTTGTACGTCACGCCCAGGCCGAAGCCGTTGGCGCTGTTTTCGTACTTGGCGCTGTAGGACGAACCCAGCGCGTTGGCCTTGTTGACCTTGACTGGCTCTTCCTTCAGGTAGGAGTAAGCCACGTCGACGATCATGTTCGGCATTACTTCGTAGCCCAGGCCAACACTGAAAATGGTCCGGTCGCCGGTAGGGATGCGTGGCGAACGGTCAGTGTTGTTGGTTGGCGACTGGTCGAAAGTCAGGCCGGTACGCAGTACCACTTGTTTGGTGACTTGGTACGAAGTACCCAAGGCATAGGCCCAGGTGTCATGCCAGTTCTGTGGCTCGCTGATGGTACCCACGATCTGCGGAGCGGCAAGGCCGCCAGCTCGGGTAACGCCCTGGTTGTCGACAGTGATGTCTTTCAGGCGGCTCCAGCGAGTCCAGGTGGAACCGGCGTAGAGTTTCCAGGCATCGCTCAGGTCCTGTGTCACGGACAGGTCGTAAGACTCTGGCGTATCAATGCTCAACGACGCATCGTAGCGGCCGCTTGCCAGCAGTGGAGCCGTCGGGGTCGGTGCCGTGACTTCGGTGTGGCCATCAAGCTTGTAGCTGACTTTGGAGTGGTAAGTCAGGCCCACGCGCGTGGTATCGGTGGCTTGTACCAGCACGCCGACGTTGAAGCCAACAGCCGTATCGTCACCTTTGATTGTGACGTTGCTATTCGGGACGGCAGGGTTGGTCGACAGGGCCAGCTCCGATTCCAGCTTGCCGGAAATACGGTTGATGGTCGGGCCGAAACCGATGGAAACCCGGTCGTTGAAGGCGTAGCTGACGGTTGGCTGCAAGGTGATAACCGACACTTTGCTGTAGCTGCCGAACGAGCGACCCTGGAAGCCCCTCTCATAATCGGTCACCAGGCCGAAAGGTGCATAGACACCAACGCCGACGGCCCACTGATCATTGAGTTTGTTGGTGTAGAAACCAAACGGGACCGCCGTGAATGGCACCATGTCGCCTTTGTTGCTGCCGAAAGAACGGCCGCTGGCGTTTTTGATGTCAGTCGAGGCATCGATAGCGGCAACACCACCCGTAATCTGCTGGCCTTCGAGGCGAGCCATACCGGCAGGGTTACCGTAGACAGTGCTGGCGTTATCGGCAGAAGAAGAGCGGCCTGCGAAACCCGTACCCATTCCGGCGACGTCTTGTTCGTTCAGGGCAAAGCCGCTTGCGAACAGTTGGGAGGATGCCATGGCAACGGTGAGGCTAAGTGTGGTCTTGAGCATTACTTTTTTCATTATTAGAACTCCGTGGTGATCACCGCTGCGGAAAGTAACAATAAATTTAAGTTAGCGCTATAGGCTGTAATGTCGGAGATAGAGCGGTTTTGTAGGACAATCCGACCAGATTCGAAGGTTTTAGCCGAATCTTGCAAAACGCCTGATCAACATATGGCCTGATTCATGGGTAAAACACAGGTTTGCCAGGCTTGGGTGAAATCCCGCAGCCGACCTTGAGGGTGAAATATTTCTTTCCAGATACGCGCCATGGCCAGTACGTCACCCGGTGGCGGCAGGGCAGGACGATGCTGTTCTACCAGCAGCCAGGCGATGGCGGTGGCGTAGCGCAGGTTGACGGTCAGCTCAAGCTGGGGCGCGCTGAGGAAGGCATGTTGACTGGCCAGCCCACGTACCAGGCTGGCGCGCTCGGGGTCCTGGGCGAGGTAATCGTCCCACAGCGCGCGATGACGAGGTTCGGTGATGCTGTACAGGCCGTGGCCGCGCCGATCATGCAGGGCGGAGCCGAGTTCCGATTGGCTGGCGGCAATGCCCAGCAACAGGGATTCGGCTGTCGGGTTATGGCGGCCGAGGTAAATCAACGTCGGCCTGATCACATAACGACACAATTCGCTGGCGGCGATACCCATACGAGCCTCAGTCCATGAAAGTGGTCGACGAAGCCTGAGAGGGAGCTTGGCAGCAGTGAATCGGACCTCAGGCTCGTCGCAAGCGGATCATGCCGCTTAAGTTGAAGTGTAGTGTCATATTTGTGATGTAAAGGACTGTTTTTAAAACATCTTCTTCATTTAGTTATAACGTTTATACCTATTCGAACTTAGTGCAAGTACTCAAAAGCCGAATTTTGGGCAATAAAAAACCCTGCGTTTCAAGCAGGGTTTTTTGGGTTTCAGCGACTCGGGTCGATCAGGCAATCAATGCCTGACGGGTACGCTCGATCACGGCCTGCAGCGGCTCTGCGCTGGAGTATTGATCGGGGTACAGGCGTTCGCTGTGACGAGCGATGCCGTGTTCGTTGACCAGGGTGAAGCTGAAGCAGCCTTTGCGAGCGGCCATGATCAGGCAGTTCATTGGTGCAAAAGCGTTGGTGAGGGTGCGAATGGCATCCTGAGTGTGGATTTGAGCGGACATATTATTGGTGTTCCTACAAATGACACGGTTAAGAACCGTGCAACGTTAAAACGTTCCAGTAACGTTGATCACCATTGATCAAACGAAGAACCCGACTGGAACAAAGCAGCCAGTTTGAAGCGCTAATAAGTTAGGCGCGCTTGGGCTGGCAGGTAGGTACTTAGGAGGGCAGGCAACACAACAGGGGCAAAGGTTCTGGGCCCGGGGTGAAGATCCTGATCAATTTGCAGGCTGGTTCGGTCAGAGTATTGAAACTTCGCGACACCCTTTGCTTGTTCAAAGGCAGTGTCGTCGCAAGGAATACCTGGAAACCATCGAGGTGGTCGATCCCGTGTTGTTCAGGGGAGTTGTTCGACCAGAATTGACTTTCAGCTTGGTACTAACGCCGCGGATAGTAACGGATTGAAACACGGAAGGGAAGTGTGCTAGCCAAAAAACTTCATTCAACTGCCCAACAAACCGCGGTAGACCAGCACGGTAGCCGCCGCGGCCAGTGAGCAGCCGAGCCCGTAGGCCGCCAGGGTCAAGCGCCAGGACCGCCCGGTCTCGATCACGTTCATTACCTCGCGCATGTCGTTGATTCTGCCTTCACCCAACTCTATGCACAGCGTTACGGCAGTAAACGCGGCTGATACCAGGATGGCGATGGCAAACAGCGCACCGTCGGGGGAGGGCAGCGCGGCATTGACCGCCAATGAGGTTACACAGATGGCCAGCAGCAACACGGCGAATAAGAGGATTCCTTTCATCGAGCCTTAGGAGGTTGCGTGGGGGAGTCGGTCAGTGTGGCGAGCCGGCGCGGATTTGAAAAGTGCCTGGCTTGGCCTGTCGGTAACATTTTTCGGACGTGTCGAAGCAAAAAACCTCAGCCATATAACCAGTGGGTGGGTACTTGTGCACATTAGTTGCGGGGTATGTAACCAGTCTGTCTATGGCCTGGAAGCGCCGCCATTTGCCTGCAATGAAAATTTAAGTCAATGAAAAATATCGCTTTTTTTTATTGGTGAAAAAATCGTCAGTTTGACTGCGGCCCCCGTTCCATGGGCCTTTGCGCGCGTTAAAGGTGGGTTGTCCACTGAGTTATCCACAGCTTCTGTGGATTGTCCCAAGCGCTTGCTCTAGAACGGGCGTGCAGGGATTTTTCAGCTTTACCTGTAGGAAAAAAAGAGTAGAGTGGCGCGCCTTCCGTTCTGTCCCGCAGTGCTTTATGAAGTTTCGCTCAGTATCACCTTCTGTTACCGACACCCCTCAGACTGTTACCGCACCCAAGCGTTTCTCCTTGAAAGTTGCCTTGTGGCTGCTCGACAGCCCGCGCCTGGGGCACAGTACCAACGTCAAGCACTTCGCCGGGCGCTTGCTCAAGCAGCCGGCCCGTGAAGGTGTGGTTGCCGCGCAGAGTCGCCTGGGCCAGCTGATGTGCCGGGAGTGCGGCAATGCCCGCGACCGCCGCATCGGCCATGACCTGTTGCGCCTGGCCGCCCGTGCCGGCGACCGCCGCGCCCAGCGCGAACTGGGGCAGGTCGAAGACTGAGCTGTCCTCAAGCCCTAGGCTTGGTTAACCTTGCTCTTTTTCGGTGATGGCAGAAATGGCGATGGCTTTTGACTGGACCAGTATTGCCTTGGGCCTGGCTGGCGCTGCAGTGCCTTTATTGGCCGTGTGCTGGCAGATCCAACGGCGGCTGAGCGCGCGCATGACCGGCTGGGAACTGCTCGAAGAGCGCCTGGCCACCGCGCAACTGGCCCAGGAAGGGCTGGCCGCGCAACTCGACGCCAGCCGCGACGAGATCAGTGACTTGAGCCAGGCCAACGCCGCCAAACAAGCTGACCTGGCCGCCGTTCGCCGTGAAGTCGAGTTGCTCCAGATCGACCGCGATAACGCCCGCGACGCCGCCCACGCCTGGAACCTCGACCGCAGTGCCAAGGAAACCGAGCTGCGACGCCTCGATGCGCTGTCCTCGGCGTTGCGCGCCGAACTGCGCGAACAACAGGAAAGCCATCAACAACGCCTTGCTGACCTGCAAGGCTCGCGGGACGAGCTGCGTGCGCAGTTCGCCGAGCTTGCCGGCAAGATCTTCGATGAACGTGAGCAACGGTTTGCCGAAACCAGCCAGGAGCGCCTGGGCCAGTTGCTCGACCCGCTCAAGGAACGCATCCAGTCGTTTGAAAAGCGCGTGGAAGAAAGCTACCAGAATGAGGCGCGCGAGCGCTTCTCCCTGGCCAAGGAGCTTGAGCGCCTGCAGCAACTGAACCTGCGACTGTCAGACGAGGCCACCAACCTCACGCGCGCGCTCCAGGGCCAGAAAACCCAGGGCAACTGGGGCGAGCTGATTCTTGAGCGCGTGCTTGAACATGCCGGTCTGGAGAAGGGCCGCGAGTATCAGACCCAGGTCAGCCTCAAAGGCCCGGACGGCGAGCGCTTCCAGCCGGACGTATTGATCATGCTGCCCGGCGACAAGCAGGTGGTGGTCGACTCCAAGGTCAGCCTCACCGCCTATCAACAATACGTTGCAGCGGATGACGATGTGATCGGCCAGGCGGCGCTGAAACAGCACGTGCTGTCCTTGCGCAATCACGTAAAAGGCTTGGCCGGTAAGGATTACAAGCGCCTCGAAGGTCTGCACAGCCTGGATTTCGTGCTGTTGTTCGTGCCGATAGAAGCTGCGTTTTCCGCCGCGTTGCAGGCCGAGCCGAACCTGTTCCAGGAGGCGTTCGACCGCCATATCGTAATTGTCAGCCCCACCACCTTGTTGGCAACCCTGCGGGTGATCGACAGCCTGTGGAAGCAGGAACGCCAGAGCCAGAACGCGCGGGAAATTGCCGAGCGCGCCGGCTGGCTGTATGACAAGTTCGTACTGTTTATCCAGGACCTGGATGAAGTCGGCAACCGCCTGCAGCAGCTGGATAAGGCCTACAGCGCGGCGCGAAACAAGCTGACGGATGGCCGTGGAAATCTGGTCAGCCGAACCGAGCAGTTAAGGTTGCTGGGCGCGCGTGCGAGCAAAAGCCTGCCGGCGGACTTGCTCGAACGGGCGATGACCGACTCGGACGGCGTCGCACACTTACCGGAATAGCGCGCGGTCAATGTGGGAGCTGGCTTGCCTGCGATAGCTTTGGTGACTGATCCACTGCTATCGCAGGCAAGCCAGCTCCCACAGGGGGAATGAATTCGGTGATTCCTACAATGGCAAATGCCGACTGATCAATGCCCGCAACGCCGCAGGCTTCACCGGCTTGGCCAAATAATCCAGCCCTGCGGCATGCACCTCGGCCACCATTTCCGGGCGCCCATCGGCGCTGATCACCACCCCGGGAATCGGCTCCGCCAGTTGCGCGCGCAGCCAGCCCATCAACTCGGTGCCTGTCTCGCCGTGGTCCAGGTGGTAGTCCACCAGCGCCAGTTGCGGGCGCACGCCCTCGGCCAGCAAGAGTGCACATTGTGCCTGGTCGGTAGCGGTCCACACCTCGCAACCCCAGCGCGTGAGCAGGCTGCGCATGCCGATCAGGATGCTTTCTTCATTGTCCACACACAGCACCTGGGCACCGCTCAACGGCAGCCCGTTATCCTGCGTAGTCTTCACCTTGGGGCTGCTCTGGTTACGCGCCAACGGCACACGCACGCTGAACACGCTGCCTTTGCCCGGCCACGAACGCACGCTCAAACGATGGCCGAGCACTCGGCACAGGCCGTCGGCGATTGCCAGTCCCAGGCCCAGGCCTTTTTCAGCGCGGGTCTGGTGGCTGTCCAGGCGCTTGAACTCTTCGAAGATCACCTGTTGTTTATCCAGCGGGATGCCAGGGCCGCGATCCCACACTTCCAGGCACAGTTCGCCCTTGCGTCGGCGTACGCCAAGTAGCACCGGGCCGTCGGCATAGCGGAATGCGTTAGTAAGAAAGTTCTGCAGGATCCGCCGCAGTAACTTGATGTCACTGTCCACCCGCAGACCGCTGCCGCGCAGGCGAAAACGCAGGCCTTGCTCGTGGGCCAGTGCCTTGAATTCTGCTCCCAGGGTGTCGAACAACTCGTTAAGGACGAAGGGCTGTCGCTGTGGATTGATCTTGCCGTTTTCCAGGCGCGAGATATCCAGCAGGTCGCTGATCAGGTCTTCGGCGGAGCGCAGCGAGCTGTCCAGGTGCTGCACCAACTGGCGGGCTTCTGCAGACAGGCCGTCGTTCTGGTGGGAGAGGGCGGCGGAGAACAATCGTGCCGCGTTCAACGGTTGCATCAGGTCGTGGCTCACTGCCGCCAGAAAGCGCGTCTTCGATTGGCTGGCGGATTCGGCCACGCCTTTGGCGTCGGTGAGCGCCACATTCAGTTGCGACAGTTCGTGGGTGCGTTCGGTCACCCGTTGTTCCAGGCCCTCGTTGGCCTCGGTCAGGGCTTGTTCGGCTTCACGGAACGCGGTGATGTCGGTAAAGCTCATGACGAACCCGCCGCCGGGCATTGGGTTGCCGATCAGCTCGATCACGCGCCCATTCGGAAACAAGCGCTCGGACGTATGCGCACGGCCCTGGCGCATCCAGTGCAGGCGCCGCGCGACGTGCACTTCGGCTTCCCCTGGCCCGCACAGGCCGCGCTCGGCGTTGTAGCGAATGATGTCGGCAATCGGTCGGCCCACACTGATCAAACCGTCGGGGTAGTTGAACAGCTCCAGATAGCGCCGGTTCCAGGCCACCAGCTTCAGCGACTGGTCGACCACGCTGATGCCCTGGGTGATGTTTTCGATGGCGCCTTGCAGCAGCGCGCGGTTGAACTGCAGCACTTCGGAGGCTTCGTCGGCGATGCGTACGACGTCCTCCAGTTGCATTTCCCTCCCTTCAATTGCGGCTTTTACTACAGCGCGTGTCGAAGAGGCGCCGAGCACGCCCGCCAGCAGGCGTTCGGTATGGGCAATCCAATCGTTGTCGGCATTCTGGTTGGGGTTGAAGCCTTTGCCCTGGCGATAGGCGAAGCGGATAAAACTCTGCTGGGCACGTTCTTCACCGACAAAGCGCGCCGCCAGGCTGAGCAGGTCGCTGATCTGCACCGACAACATCGAGCGCGCGCTGGCGCGTTGGCTGATTTCCTGGCCGATAAAGCGTCCAGCCTGCCAATGCTCCGAGACCCGTGTGCGCGACAGCATCGAGACCCACACAAACAGCGTGAAGTTACCCGCCAGCGAGAACACGGTGCCCAAGGTCAGCGAGGTCACGGAGAAGCCAAACGGGTGTGAATGCATCCACGTCAGCCCGGGGAAAAGGCTCAGCGACCAGCCCAGACTTTTCGCCGTGACCGGTAGGACCAACGTGTAGAACCACAAAAACGTGCCCGCCGCCAACCCAGCGAACACGCCGCGCCGGTTCGCCTGCTTCCAGTACAGCGCGCCCAGCATCGCCGGGGCCAGCTGGGTGACGGCCGCGAAGGCGATCTGGCCGATGGTCGCCAGGCTCGCGGTGGAGCCGAGCAGCCGGTAACTCACGTAGGCCAGCAGCAGGATGATCACAATGCTGACCCGGCGCACCGAGAGCATCCAGTGGCGGAACACTTCGAACGGCCGCTCGGCACTGGAGCGTCGCAGCAGCCATGGCAGCAACATGTCGTTGGACACCATGGTCGACAGGGCGATGCTGGCCACGATCACCATGCCGGTCGCCGCCGACGCGCCGCCAATAAACGCCAGCACGGCAAGGGCCGGGTGCGCCTCGGCCATGGGCAGGCTGATCACGTAGGAGTCCGGCAATACCGAGCCGGGCAGCAGCATTTTGCCTCCAAGCGCGATGGGGATGACGAACAGCGCGGCGAGGATCAGGTAGGCCGGGAACACCCACTTGGCCAGGCGTAAATCCTGCGGGTCGATGTTTTCCACGACGGTGACGTGAAACTGCCGGGGCAGGCAAATAATCGCCATCATCGCCACGCCGGTTTGCACCACCATCGACGGCCAGTTGATGGTTTCTTTCCAGTATTCCTCAAGGCGCGGGGCCAGCATCGCTTGGCTGAACAGGTCGCCGAAACCGTCATACAAGCCGTAGGTCACAAACGCGCCGACAGCGAGAAAGGCGAACAGCTTGACCAAGGATTCAAAGGCAATCGCCAGCACCATGCCACGGTGGTGCTCGGTGGCGTCAAGGTTGCGCGTACCAAACACGATGGTGAACAGCGCCAGCACCAGCGACACGATAAGGGCCGTGTCCTGGGCGCGCGTGCCAGTGGTGTCGGGGCCGGAGCCGATCAACAGGTTCACGCCCAGCACGATACCTTTGAGCTGCAGGGCGATGTAGGGCAACACGCCGACCAGGCAGATCAGCGCCACTACCACCGCCAGCGACTGGGATTTGCCGTAGCGCGCGGCGATAAAGTCGGCGATGGAGGTGATGTTTTCCTGCTTGCTGATCAGAATCATCTTCTGCAGCACCCAGGGTGCCAACACAAGCAGCAGTACCGGTCCTAGATAGATCGGTAAAAATGCCCACAGCTGTTCGGCGGCCTGGCCTACCGCACCGAAGAAGGTCCAACTGGTGCAGTAGACGGCCAGCGACAGGCTGTACACCCAGGCGCGTACTTTCGGCGGCAACGGCGCATGGCGACGGTCACCGTAAAAGGCGATGGCAAACATAATGGCCATATAGGCCAGGGCAACGGCGGCGATCAGCCCGCTGGACAGCGTCATGGTAACTCCGAGCATAAGAACACCCAGGCATTCCAGGCCCGGTGGGACAGTCTCGCATGATGCTTGGGGTTAGTCAGTGTCGACCAAGGTCGTGTGCAGGATCTGGCTTATGTAGCTGCTGGCAAGTGTGGGAGCTGGCTTGCCTGCGATTCAGGCGCTGCGGTGTGACAGTTGCACCGTGGCGATGCTATCGCGGGCAAGCCCGGCTACCACCCAAGCCCGCGCCTACCGTTCGCGGGGCGGCAGGGTTTTCTGGCGCAGAATATAGACAGTCACGAGCACGGCACTGGTGAGCATAAAACCGCGTGCCCACGGCAGCGGCACCAGGTAGCAGGAGAAACCAATGCTCAGCCACATCAAGCCGAGTGCGTAGACCTTGCCCTTGAGCGGAATGCCATTGCCGTCCAGGTAGTCTTTGATCCACGGGCCCAGGCGCGGGTGTTCCACCAGCCAGTGGTAGAAACGCGGGGAGCTTCGAGCGAAGCAGGCGGCGGCGAGTAGCAGGAAGGGCGTGGTCGGCAGTACTGGAAGGAAGATGCCGATCACTCCCAGCGCCACGCTCAACCAGCCGATGGCCAGCAGTGCGTAACTCAGGAGTAGCGAGCGATTGCCCATGGGGGACACGGGCAAACGACTCAGTGGTGACGGGGCTTGAGGATCGCCGGTTTTTCGTCAGGGGCGTTGCACAACAGGTACAGGGCGGTCAGGGCTTCCGGGATCTGTACGATCATGTCGTCCATCAGGTTGGCGTCGGAAGCGATGTCGGAGAATTCCGGCTGGTCGTCGAACAGACCCGAACCGACCATGATCGGCAGCAGCATTTCGCTGACTTCTTCCTCGGCGGTTTCGAACCAGGCGGCTTCGCGCAGGAACACGCCTTCCATGAAACCGATGCACCAGCCGCGCAGGTCGGAGTCATCCGGGTCTTCGCCGAGGTCCAGCTCGCAAGGCAGCTCGAATTCCTCATCGGAAGCCAGTTGGCGACCGATGTGGGCCTTGAGGGCCAGCAGGGTGGATTCGATTTCTTCGCGTTGGGCGGCATCGGCGTAATGCGGCTCTTCAGCGAACAAGGCGTCGATCCACTCACGGTCCGGCACGATGTCGGAAGAGATCGACAGGGCGGTCAGGTAGCCGTGGGCGGCCACGTAGTCCAGCGCCTCGTCATGCAGCTCATCGGCGTCGAGGAAGGCTTGCAGGCGGGTTAGTTGCTCAGCGAAGGACATTACGGCATACCTTGGGAATAAACGATGCGCAATTCTAGGCTTTCTTGAGCCCCCAGGCCAGCTGCAAGGCATATTTGCCAGGTTTTAGATAGCAGTCGCTGTTCGTCAGTGGCGCCCTTTGCGGACCGACGCTCGGGTATACTGCCGCGTTTTGTGATGCCCCTGCAGGCCAAGCGCCAACCCGCGAAAACTTCGCTTACGGATTATTTCCCGTGAAGCCGGGGTTTTTCGGCCAGCCTGTACAGAGGGATTTCGGCACCATTTTGGAGTTTTACATGCTCGAGCAGGCTCAACGCGTCCTCAAGGACATCTTCGGCTACGACAGTTTTCGTGGCCGCCAGGGTGCGATCATTGAGCGCGTGGCCAGTGGCGGTGATGCCCTGGTGCTGATGCCTACCGGCGGCGGCAAGTCGTTGTGCTTCCAGGTGCCGGCGCTGTTGCGTAACGGCCTGGCCGTGGTGGTGTCGCCGCTGATCGCGTTGATGGACGACCAGGTCGCCACCCTTGAAGAGCTTGGTGTCGCCGCCGCCTCCTTGAACTCCACCCTCAGCGCCGAGCAGCAGCGCGACCTGGCCGCGCGCATCAAGCGCGGTGAAGTGAAGATGCTTTACCTGGCCCCTGAGCGTCTGGTACAGCCGCGCATGCTGGCGTTTTTGCAGAGCCTGGAAATCGCCCTGTTCGCCATCGATGAAGCCCACTGCGTATCGCAATGGGGCCACGATTTTCGTCGCGAATATTTGCAGCTGGGCCAATTGGCGGAATTGTTTCCCGACGTCCCGCGCATCGCGTTGACGGCCACTGCCGACAAACGCACCCGTGAAGAAATCGTCGAGCGCCTGCATTTGCAGAACGCCGAGCGCTTCCTGTCGAGTTTCGACCGGCCGAACATCTACTACCGCATCGTGCCCAAGGAGCAGCCGCGCAAGCAGTTGCTGGCGTTCCTGTCCGAGCGGCGCAGCGATGCGGGCATCGTTTATTGCCTGTCGCGCAAGAAGGTCGATGAAGTGGCCGCGTTCCTCTGCGAGCAAGGCTACCCGGCGCTGCCGTACCACGCGGGCCTGCCCAATGAAACGCGCTCTGCCCACCAGAAGCGCTTTCTCAACGAGGAAGGCCTGATCATGGTGGCGACCATCGCGTTCGGCATGGGTATCGACAAATCCAACGTGCGCTTTGTCGCGCACATGGACCTGCCCAAGTCCCTCGAGGCGTATTACCAGGAAACCGGTCGCGCCGGCCGTGATGGCCTGCCGGCGGATGCCTGGATGGTCTACGGCCTGCAAGACGTGGTGATGCTCAAGCAGATGCTGCAGAACTCCGAGGGCGACGAGCGTCACAAGCGACTGGAGCAGCACAAGCTCGACGCAATGCTGTCGCTGTGTGAAGAGACGCGCTGCCGCCGCCAAACGCTGCTGGCGTACTTCGACGAAGACATGCCCGAGCCGTGCGGCCACTGCGACAACTGCGTGGACGGCGTGCAGACCTGGGACGCCACCGAGCCGGCGCGCCAGGCGTTGTCAGCCATCTATCGCACCGGCCAGCGTTACGGCGTGGGCCATCTGGTGGATGTGTTGCTGGGCAAGGACAACGAAAAAGTGCGCAGCTTCGGCCACGAAAAACTCTCGGTCTATGGCGTCGGCAAAGCCCGCGCTGAAGGCGAGTGGCGCTCACTGTTCCGGCAGATGGTCGCCCGCGGCCTGGTGGACATCGACCTGGAAGGGTATGGCGGCCTGCGCCTGAACGACAGTTGCCGGCCATTGCTCAAGGGCGAAGTGAGCCTGGAGCTGCGTCGCGACCTCAAACCGCAGACCACGGCCAAGAGCAGCACCAGCCAGGCCAGCCAGTTGGTCCGTGGCGAAGAGCGCGAGCAATGGGAAGCCTTGCGCACCCTGCGACGCAAACTTGCGCAGGAACACAGCGTGCCGCCTTACGTTATTTTCCCCGACTCCACGTTGCTGGAGATGCTGCGCGAGCAGCCGACCACCATGGCCGAAATGGCCCGGGTCAGCGGCGTCGGCGCGCGCAAGCTGGAACGCTACGGGCAAGCCTTCCTCGAAGTGCTCGGCGGCCAGGCCGAGGCGCCGAAGGAAGTCGCCGATATTCGCCACGAATTGATCAGCCTGGCGCGTGCCGGCATGACCCCGATCCAGATTGCCGGCCAACTGCAATGTTCGGAAAAAAACGTCTATACCCTGCTGGCCGAATCCATCGGCAAGCAGCAGTTGTCGTTGGAGCAGGCCCTTGATTTGCCGGAAGATTTGCTCGGTGAAATCCAGGATGCATTCCTCGACGGAGAGGGCGAATTGCCACCGGTTGCGGAGATCGCGCCGCTGTTTACCGGCCGTGTGCCTGAAGGTGTTTTGTATTGCGTGCGGGCTGCTTTGCAGTCGGAATTCGAAATTTAGTGTGCCAATTGCGCCAATGTAACGAATCAGTACAGAGCGGCGCTTGCCTCCTGGCATGGCTCATGCTTAGCTGACTAATAATTAGCCACACTTTATTTTCAGTCTAAACCATGAGTTTTTTATGCCTTTAACCGATCAACACCGCTTTGGCATGCAGTTGGCGCAAATGTCCCGAGGTTGGCGCGCCGAACTGGACCGCCGCTTGGCGGGGCTGGGTTTGTCCCAGGCGCGTTGGCTGGTGCTGTTGCACCTGGCCCGTTTTGCGGAAGCGCCCACTCAGCGCGAGCTGGCTCAAAGTGTTGGCGTCGAAGGGCCGACGCTGGCCCGCCTGCTCGACAGCCTTGAAGGTCAGGGTCTGGTGCAACGCCAGGCGGTGCTGGAAGACCGTCGTGCCAAACGCATATTGCTGTGCGACACCGCCCGCCCGTTGATTGACCAGATTGAAACCATTGCCACCGCGTTGCGCCATGAGCTGTTTGTGGGCGTGGATGAAGAGGATCTGCGCGTGTGCATGCGTGTGCATGGGCACATCCTGGCGAATCTGGAAAAGTCCTGATCTGGGATTCGCCAGTGATCAAAAAGTGGGAGCTGGCTTGCCAGCTTCCACTTTTTTTTGTGCCTAGAACGTCTGGCCGAGGTTCAGGTACACCGCCTGCTGATTGTCATCATTGAACCCGTAGCTGAAATTCAGCGGCCCCAGCGGGGTATCGAACCCCAGGAAAATACTCGCAGCGTTGATGTAACCGCTGTCGAATTGATTGTCGTTGTTCCACGCCCGGCCGCGTTCCACCGAGGCCCCCAGGTACAGCGGGAAATCCAGCGGCAGGTACGAGCGCGGCGTCAGGCGGCGGTAGTACACCGCGCGCATCAGAGCGATGTTCTGCCCCGAGATCGCATCTTCGCGAAAGCCCGACAATTGCCGCGCGCCGCCCAGCAGGAAGCTGGACACCACCACGTCGGATTTATCCAGAGTGCGCCCGTAACGGCCGCCCAGTATGAGCGTGTCCGGGCCGCGGCTCATGGCCTTGTCCAGTTTGAACTCCCATTGTCGATAGCGCTGGTCCGAGCCTAACCCGGGCTCGAATTCGCGGAACGCCAGGCCGATGTCTTCGCCGGTGTGTGGGAAGTACACGTTATCGAGCGAGTCGAACGAGTACTTCAGTTCATAGAAGCCCTCGCTGAAGCTCACGCTCGGCAGGTCGCGGTCGCCGATGCGCACGTCCGCCTTGCCCCAGGCTTCGCCGACGCCGAAGCGGATTTCGCCGCTGTTGCCGATCTGGCGACCGACGTTCAAGCCAAAGCCATAACGCTCCAGGCGGTATTCGGAGATGGGATCGTTGTCCAGAATCAGTTCAACGTTCTGCGCCTGGGCACTGATATAGGGCGCGACGAAGTAGCGTGAACCGACATCCAGTGGCTGGTAGAACTCGCTGTACAGCTCTTGGCGATCACCGATCTGCACCCGCGTCAGCCATTCGGCGCCGAGGCGATTGATGCCATTCATGCGGTAGCTGGCGCCGAGGTTGAAGGCGCTGTCGCCGCGCATGTCATCCGACAGGTTCAGGCCCAGGCGCAAGTAGTCGGTGCCGCTGCGTTTGCCGCGAGCACTGATCACCAGGGTATTGTCCTGGCCCTTTTTCACCACGCGGTATTGCACCTGCTCGAAGTAGTCCAGGCCGTACAGGGTGCCCATGTCGGTTTGCAGACGGCCCAGGTTCAACGGCTCGCCCAGGTTTTGGCGGATGTAATAGCGGATCACGTCATCGCTGACCTTCGAGTCGTTCTCCACCTTGATGGCGGTGATCACGGGCGTGCGCTCGCCGGGCGTGCGGGCCGCGATCAGTTGCGGGTCGACAGGCTCAGCGGGGCGCAGGTGTGCCAGGCGTATATCAAGCGCGCGGGTGGCGCGGTAGCCGGCGTCGATCATGTCCTTGGCGCGGCCGAAGTCCGTCACGCCGTAGGCCGCCAGCGGCGGTTGGATCAGCACATCCTTGGGGTGCAGCGCCTTGAGTTGCTCTTCAGAGTTGCGCCGGGTCATCAGGGTGATCGACTGGTTGAGCACATCGACGACAGTGGCAAGTTGCTTGCGCGAACGCAGCGGGGTGCCGATGTCGACCACGATGGCAATGTCGACGCCCATCTCGCGTGCCACGTCCAGCGGGATGTTGTCGGTCATGCCGCCGTCCACCAGCAGCCGGCCGTCGATTTCCACCGGGGCGAACACCGCCGGGATCGACATGCTCGCGCGGATCACCTGGGGCAAGTGGCCCTTGTTGAACACGACTTTTTCGCCGGTGGTGATGTCGGTGGCCACCGCGCGGAACGGGATCGGCAGCTTGTCGAAGTTACGCGTGTTGCTGCTGTGGGCGAACATGCTTTCCAGCAGCAGTGCCAGGTTCTGACCCTGAATCACTCCGAGTGGCAGGCCGAGGCTGCCGTCGTCACGGAAACTGAGCTTCTGTTTGACCAAAAAGTCGCGGTCGTCCTGTTTGCGTCGAAACGGCACGTCTTCGCGCGGCGGTGCGTCGGACAGCGCTTGTTGCCAGTCGATATTCAGCGCGAGCTTTTCCAGCTCATCAATCTTGTAGCCCGAGGCGTAAAGCCCGCCAATCACCGCGCCCATGCTGGTGCCGGCAATCGCATCGATCTGGATCCCTTGCTCCTCCAGGGCCTTGAGTACACCGATATGCGCCAGGCCACGCGCGGCGCCGCCGGACAGCACGAGGCCGATTTTGGGGCGGGGTGTTTCAACGGCGTCGGCGAGCAATGGAAGCAAACACAGAAACAGGCAAGACAACAGGCGGCGCATCATGAATCTCGAGGCTGGGCAATAAAGGCCGGTATTATAGCCACCCGATTCACCCAGCCCGTTATGCCAGGAACCTCTCAAATTATGTCGCTGAGCAAACCCGAGATCGTCATCACCTATTGCACCCAGTGCCAGTGGCTGTTGCGCGCCGCGTGGCTGGCCCAGGAATTGTTGAGTACGTTTGCCGATGACCTGGGCCGTGTGGCGCTGGAGCCGGCCACCGGCGGCGCGTTTCGCATCACCTGCGATGGCGTGCAGATCTGGGAGCGCAAGGCCGACGGCGGCTTCCCCGAAGCCAAGGTGCTCAAGCAGCGCGTGCGTGACCAGATCGACCCACAGCGGGATCTGGGCCACAACGACCGCACAGCCTGAACATCAGGCCGTCGCCGCAGGCGCCTTGGCTTGGCTGGTGCTGCCCATCAGCCCGGAAAGCACGATGGCGACGATGATCAGCGCGCCGCCCAGCAGCATGCGCAGGGTCGGGGTTTCGGCAAACAGCACCCAGGCCGCGGTGATGCCGTAGACCGGCTCCATGGCAAACACTACCGAGGCGGTGCGCGCTTTGATCACCGCCAGGCTGGCGACAAACAGGCTGTGGGCCAGGCCGGTACAGAACACCCCGAGCAGCCCGATCCATAACCAGTCAATTGCCCGCACATCCGCCAGCCCGGGTGCCGCCACCGGCAGCAGACAAGCCGCGACCACCACGTTCTGACACAGCGCCGCCTGCACCGCGGGGATGCGCCCGGAACTGGCGCGGTTGTTCAGCGACAGCAGCGAAAACAGCAGGCCTGAGGCAATGCCCCAGAGCAGGCCGCCGGTGGCTGCGCTGGCAAGGTTGAAGTCCGGCGTCACCAGGATCAGGCCGACACTGACCAGTACCACCAGCAGCACTTCATTGGCGCGAATGCGCTCGCGGAAGATCAGCCCTTCGAGAATCACGGTAAACGCCGGGAACGCGGTAAACCCAAGCGTGGCGACGGCGACGCCGGCGACTTTGACCGCGATGAAGAAGGTTACCCAATGCGCCGCGAGCAGCACGCCGCTGATCAGCAGGCGGCGCCAGTCGCGCATCTGAAGTGTTTTCCAGGTGGTGTTGCTGGCGAATCGCGCAAACACGGCGAGCGCCACCACGGCGAAGGCCGCCCGGCCAAAGACGATGATGGCGGGCGAGGCCGCCGCCAGCTTGCCGAATACGCCGGTGAGGCCAAACATCAGTGCGCCGATATGCAGGGCGCCGAGGGCTGAGCGGGGAGTCATTGCGATCCTTGAACCAACGGGGTGACAGAATCGCAGTCTAGAGGTTGGAGGTGTGGGCGTCTGTCGTCCGGCTCGCGTTTTTTGTCGCAAGACTATGATGAGCGCCGCAATGCGCCCGGTGACGCGCCAAATTCGCGCAACATCGCGGCGGCAAACGCACTTTGCGAGCTGTAGCCGACGCGCTCGGCAATGTCGCCGATGGGCAGCGGCGTGTTGCGCAACAGGTTCAAGGCCATCTGCAGGCGGCGCCCGCGGATGTAGTCCATCGGCGTCTGCCCGCACTCGGCGATAAAGCGCGCGTGCAGGCGCGCGACCGACAGGCCGGCAATGCGCGCAAGGTCCGCGACCTGCAATGGGTGCGCAACGTGTCGCTCGATATGCGCATCAAACGCCGCATACGGCAGGCGTCGTCCCGGCATCGGTTGGGCCAGCGGGTGATTGAGGCTGGCCAATAACAGCACCGCGCCTTGCTGCACGATCAGCGGGTCATCCACCGGGCTGTGCGCCAGCCATTGCACCAGTTGGCTTTGCCGCGAATCCAGAGTCAGGCGTGCCGATTGGTCGAGCAGGCGGCGGCTGGCATCGGCATGCTCGCCCAGCGATTGCACGACCCAATGTTCGGTGGGCACATCCAGCACCAGGCAGCGGCTGCCATCGCGGCTGCCGCAGGCGTGGTGGGCGGAGAAGGGCAGCACCATCACGCTGTTTTCGTTCACCTGGCTGCCCCGGCCATCGACTTCCAGGTCCAGGTGCCCGGACAGGCCAAACACCAACTGCGCATGGTCATGGCTGTGGGCAAGCGGCTCTTCGAGGTAGTGGCGCAGCGTGAGCGTCGGTCTCATCGCAGTCTCCTGAGGGTGCAGGGCGCCAGTCTACAACGCTTCGCGGGCGCCAGGCGCTGTCATCAGACTGACGCACCGCTGTCATGGGCTATTAACCACCAGGGCGCAAGCTCGCGAAAACACCGTCGAGGGATGCCCATGACCCGTGCCGAATTCGCCAAACCCGGTCGTAAACAACGGGTTCGTACCTTGTGGATTTCCGACGTGCACCTGGGCACGCGGGACTGCCAGGCCGAACACTTGTCGCGGTTTCTCAAGGGTTACCACGCCGACAAGGTGTACCTGGTTGGCGACATCATTGATGGCTGGAAAATGCGCGGCGGCATGTATTGGCCCCAGGCCCATACCAACGTGATCCGCCGCCTGCTGACCATGGCCAAGCGCGGCACCGAGGTGATCTATGTCACCGGCAACCATGACGAGTTCCTGCGGCGCTATTCCAAGCTGATCCTGGGCAATATCCAACTGGTCGACGAAGCGGTGCACGTCACCGCCGATGGCCGGCACTTGCTGGTGATCCACGGCGACCAGTTTGATGTGATCACCCGGTACCACCGCTGGCTGGCGTTTCTCGGCGACTCGGCCTACGAATTCACCCTCACGCTGAACCGCTGGCTCAATCACTGGCGGGCGCGGTATGGCTACGGCTACTGGTCGCTGTCGGCGTACCTCAAGCACAAGGTCAAAACGGCAGTGAGCTTTATCAGCGACTTTGAGGAGGCGATCGCCCACGAAGTGACCAAGCGCGAGTTGCATGGCGTGGTCTGCGGGCATATTCACCACGCGGAAATCCGCAAGGTGGGCGAGGTGGATTACCTCAACTGCGGGGATTGGGTGGAGTCGTGCACGGCGTTGATCGAGCACTGGGACGGGCATATCGAGTTGTATCGGTTGGCGGATGCGCAGGCGAAGCAAGCGCAGATCAAAGCCGAGATGGTTGCGGGCTAAAAACCAACACCATTCAAATGTGGGCGCGGGCTGGCCCGCGAATGCGCAGTGTCAGTCAATCTATTGGGTGACTGTCACACTGCATTCGCGAGCACGCCCGCTCCCCCATTTATTCCCCGTTTCTTCAGTGGGAAACGTCGGCGATGGCCTCGGCCAGCAGGGTCAAACGCGTCGCGTCGATGCCCGCCACGTTGGCTCGTCCCGAACTGACCATGTACACGCTGTGCTTCTCGCGCAGTTGCTTGACCTGTTCGGCACTCAAGCCGGTGTAGGAAAACATCCCGCGCTGCGCACCGATATGCGCATAGCGTTCGGCCAGCCCGTGGGGCGCCAGCGCCTCTACCAGGCCTGAACGCAACTGCGCGATCCGTGAACGCATGGCTTCGACTTCGTCGCTCCAGCGCTTTTTCAGCTCGGCATCCCCAAGGATGGTCGCCACCACGGCGGCGCCATGGTCCGGCGGCGTCGACCACAGATTACGCGCGGTGTTTGCCAGCTGGCTGCGCACATCCGTGAGCTTTTCAGCATCCGCCGCGCACACGATCAACGCGCCGACACGGTCGCGGTACAGGCCAAAGTTTTTCGAGCAAGAGCTGGTGATCAGCACTTCCGGCAGCTCTGCGGCAAACAGTCGCACGGCCCAGGCGTCTTGCTCCAGACCGTCGCCGAAGCCTTGATAGGCGAAGTCGATCAGCGGCAGCAATTGGCGCTCGCGCACAATCTTCAGCACCTGGCGCCAGTCGTCCTGGGACAGGTCAAAACCGGTCGGGTTGTGGCAGCACGCGTGCAGCAACACCACGTCGCCCTCGGGCACCGTGGCGAGTGTGGCCAACATCGCGGCCACATCCAGGCGGTTGTCGGCGCCCACGTAGGGGTAGTGACTGACCTTGAGCCCGGCCTTGGCGAAGATGGTTTCGTGGATCGGCCAGGTCGGGTCGCTCAGCCACACGCCGCGCCCCGGCAGGTTATGGGCGATAAAGTCCGCGCTCAGGCGCAGGGCGCCGGTGCCGCCTGGGGTTTGCGTTGCACCGGCACGGCGGTCGCGGATCAAGGCCGAGTCGGCGCCGAGCACCAGTTCGCTGATCAGCGCACCGAATGCCGCATCGCCGTGGCCGCCGATGTAGGTCTTGGTGGTCTGGGTGTCTACCAGGCGCTGTTCGGCGAGTTTTACCGAATGCGGGATCGGCGTGAGGCCCTGGTCGTCTTTATAGACGCCGACGCCCAGGTCGAACTTGTTCGGGTTGCTGTCCTGGGCATACAGGTCCATCAGCCCGAGGATCGGGTCGCCGGGCACGCGGCCAATGGCATCGAAATGCATTACTTGCGGCCCTCGGCGTCCTTGGCCACTTCGTCAGTGCGCGCGGCCATGATGAAGTCGTTGCGGTGCAAGCCTTTGATCGAGTGGCTCCACCAGGTCACGGTGACTTTGCCCCACTCGGTGAGCAGGCCTGGGTGGTGGCCTTCGGCTTCAGAGATTTCACCCACGGCATTGGTAAAGGCCAGGGCAAATTTGAAGTTCTTGAACAGAAAAACCTTTTCCAGCTGCATCACGCCGTCGCGTACTTCAATGTTCCAGTCGGGAATCTGCTTGATCAGTACCGGCAACTCTTCATCGCTGACTTGCGGGGCGTCGGCACGGCAGGCTTCGCAGTGGGCTTGGTTCAAGGTGGTCATGGGAAGTGTCCTGAATTCGAGTGTTTGAAAAACGGTCGTCAGTGGCGTCACCCTAAAGCAACGCGCGGCCAGGGAACAGACTCACCTGGCCTCAAAACATAAGGTTCAAGCCGCTTTGGGTTTGGGCGGAAATTTCGGCGCGTGCAGACCCAACTGCATACCGCGCTCGACCATGCCCATGATGTCTTCCTGCGCTACTTCGAACAGGCGCTTGAGCTCAGGCAGGACGAAATACAGCGGTTGCAGGATGTCGATCCGATACGGCGTGCGCATCGCTTCGAGCGGGTCGAAGGCTTGGTGCTCGGGCTCATCCGACAGGCAATACACGCTTTCCTTGGGCGACGACAGAATGCCGCCACCGTAGATGCGCCGGCCTTGTGGGGTGTCCACCAGGCCGAACTCAATGGTCATCCAGTACAGGCGCGCCAGGTACACGCGCTGTTCCTTGGTCGCGGTTAGGCCGAGCTTGCCGTAGGTGTGGGTGAATTCGGCGAACCAGGGGTTGGTCAGCAGCGGGCAGTGGCCGAAGATCTCGTGGAAAATATCCGGCTCTTGCAGGTAGTCCAGTTCTTCGCGGGTACGAATAAAGGTCGCCACCGGAAACTGCTTGCTGGCGAGTAATTCGAAGAAGGTCTGGAAGGGGATCAGCGCCGGCACGCGGGCGACTTGCCAGCCGGTGGTCTCGGCCAGCACCTGGTTGATTTCACCCAGTTGCGGAATGCGGTCCAACGGCAGGCCGAGCTTGTCGATGCCGTCCAGGTATTCCTGGCAGGCGCGACCCTCGATCACTT